>JASEFA010000011.1 GCA_030019365.1 Bacillota bacterium | reverse complement strand
CAACCCCCGTTTTCATCGGCGGTGGCGACGGCAGGCCGTCATGAGTGACTCTCTTAAAGAGACGCCAAGGGCACGGAAGCCCTTGGGACTCTTGAAAAAGTGGAGCCGGTGGAGGGAATCGAACCCACAACCTACGCATTACGAATGCGCCGCTCTGCCCTTGAGCTACACCGGCTCATAAAAAACTGGAGCGAGAGACGGGATTCGAACCCGCGACCCTCGGCTTGGGAAGCCGATGTTCTACCAGCTGAACTACTCCCGCTCGCCCCTATGCGATTGGCTCCACCATATTATACCCGGTCGATGGAGCCAGCGCAAGTACCGGGCAGGCCGGCGCGGCGAATCGCCGAGGCACCCAAGGCGAGTTGCCGTGTCACCTGTCAGGCAAGGCGAGCGCCGGCGCCCCTCAACGGTCCCCGGCGTGCGGGACGGGACGCGCGTCATCGAGGGCGGGGGCATGCTGCCGGGGTGCCAGCTCCCGCACGAAGGGCGGCAGCACGAAGGCGGCGCGGTGCACCTCCGGCGTCCAGTAGCGGGTGGGTCCGGCCGGCCGGCGACCCTGGCGCGGGCAGGCGGGATCGTAGCGCCTGGACCCGGTGGTGAATGCCCACATGCCACCGGGGTAGGTCACGTTGGCGTAAATGTACAGCTTGACAATGGGAAAGACGCGGGCGGCGGCCTCCTGCACGGACCGTATGAATTCGGGCATCAGGAACGGGCACTCGCTCTGGGCGGAAAACATGCCGTCCCGGGCGAGCGCCCGGGCCACCCCCCGGTAGAACTCTTCCTGGAAGAGCGCGACGGCCGGGCCGACCGGATCGGGGGAATCCACCAGGATCACGTCATATCGTCCCTCAAGATCGTCCCGCCACAGGTAACGGGAGGCGTCTTCGATGACTATGCGTACGCGGGGATCGTCCAGGGCCGACGCGACCTGGGGGAAGAACTCGCGGGCCGCCTCGATGACTTCCCGGTCGATGTCCACCAGACGGACCTCCTCCACGCCCGGGTGACGCAGGATCTCGCGTACGGCGCCCCCGTCGCCTCCCCCCACCACCAGCACCCGCCGGGGGTCCGGGTGGGCGCACATGGGGACGTGCACGATCATCTCATGGTAGACGAACTCGTCCTTCTCGGCGAGCTGCACGATGCCGTCCAGGATGAGGGCGCGTCCGAATTCCACGGTTTCGACGACGGCCAGGTCCTGGAACGAGGTCTGGCGGCGCCGCAACACCTGCTGCACCCGGTAGGTCATGCCCCAGTTTGGTGTGGGCTTCTCGGTGAACCAGAGCTCCACTGCTTATGCCTGCTCCTTCCCTGACAACGGCCTCGCCGCAGGCCGGATTGAAGACAACCCTCACCGGTGGCCGAGCGCCCACCCTCGTGGGGGAATGGCTGTACCCTGACCGCCACGCCCTTTAGTGGCCGGGATGCCGCGGCGCGAACACCGGGGCGAGATTGATGGTCTGGCCGCGCTCCCTCCCGATCGAAATGAGCACTACGGGGAGGCCCGTCGCCTGCTGCACGAACTCCACATAGCGGCGGGCGTGGGGGTGCAGATCGGCGAGCGACTGCGGCGTTGCCGGCGGCTCGGGCCACCCGGGCAGCTCCTCGTACACGGGCTCGCACCCCTGCAGGACGGAGAGGCTGGCAGGAAAGTCTTCGATCTCCCTGCCCCGGTAACGGTAGGCCACGGCCGCCTTCACGCGCGGCCGGCCCGCCAGCACGTCCAGCCGGGTGAGGGCGATGCCGTCCAGTCCGCTCAGCACGGCCGCATAGCGCACCATGACCGCGTCCAGCCAGCCCACCCGCCGCGGTCGCCCGGTGGTGGTGCCGTACTCGTGGCCGCGCTCGCGCACCAGGTCGCCCTCCTCGCCGTGCAACTCGGTGGGGAAGGGACCGTCACCCACCCGCGAGGTGTAGGCCTTCACCACTCCGATGACGCGGTCGATGCGCGTGGGGCCCACTCCCGCCCCAATGCAGGCCCCTCCCGCCACGGGGTGGCTGGAGGTGACGTAGGGGTAGGTGCCGTGGTCCAGATCGAGCAGGGTACCCTGGGCACCCTCGAACAGCACCTTCCGGCCCGCCACGATGGCCCGGTTGATCAGGGGAGAGGTCTCCACCACGTAGGGCCGCAGCTCCTCCCCCCAGGCCAGGTAGGGCTCGAGGACCTCCTCGAGCTTAAGAGGTTCGGCTCCGTAGACATGCTGCAGGAAGCGGTTCTTGTCGGTCAGGCTGTGCTCCAGCCGGGTCCGGAATTCGTCGGGTTCCAGCAGGTCACCGACCCGCAGGCCCACCCGGGCCGCTTTGTCCATGTAAGCCGGCCCTACTCCCCGCAAGGTGGTCCCGATCTTGCGCTCGCCCAGGGCCTGCTCCTGGAGGGCGTCCAGGATGCGGTGGTAGGGCATCACCAGGTGGGCGCGCGCGCTCACCCGCAGTCCGCTCACGTCCCGACCCCGGCTCTGCAGGTGCTCGATCTCGCCCACCAGCATCTCGGGGTCCACCACCACCCCGTTACCCACCACGCATAGCTTCCCGGGGTAGAGTATCCCCGAGGGCACCAGGTGCAGTCGGAACTCCTCGCCGTCCACCACCACGGTGTGCCCGGCGTTGGGCCCGCCCTGGTACCTGACCACCACGTCCGCTTCCCGGGCCAGGTAGTCGGTGACCTTGCCCTTCCCTTCGTCGCCCCATTGCGTACCCACCACGACGACTGCCGGCATTCATACGGGGGTTTCCCCCTCGCCCCCTTCCCCTTCCAGGTGGCGGGCCACTGCCCGCGCTACGTGCACGCCCGACGCCGAGGCCTGGGCGAGCCCGCGGGTGATCCCGGCGCCGTCCCCCGCCACGAACAACCCCTGCACGCGGGTTTGCAGGGCGCGGTCCACCTCCACCCGGGAGGAGTAGAACTTCACCTCCACGCCGTAAAGCAGGGTGTGCCGCGAGTGGACGCCGGGCGCCACCTTGTCCAGCACCTCGAGCATCTCAAGGATATCGATCAGGTGCCGGTATGGCAAGACCAGACTGAGATCGCCGGGCGTGGCCTCGGGCAGGGTGGGCCGCACCATCCCCTTCCCCAGCCGGCTCTCCGTCGAACGCCGGCCGGAAAGAAGGTCTCCCAGCCGCTGCACCAGCACGGTTCCTCCCAGGAGGTTGGCCAGCGACGCGACGTACCGCCCGTAGGTGATGGGCTCCTTGAACGGCTCCGTGAAGCTCTTGGAGACGAGCAGGGCGAAGTTGGTGTACTCGGTCCGCCGGGACCCGAAGCTGTGGCCGTTCACGGAGATGAGCCCGGCGTTGTTCTCCATGACCACTTCGCCGTATGGGCAAACGCAGAAGGTGCGCACCTGGTCATCGAACGACTCCGTGTAGTACACCAGCTTGGATTCGTACACTCCCTCGGTGAGCGGCTCCATGATCACCGCGGGAACCTCGACGCGCACGCCGATGTCCACGGGGTTGGCGGCCAGCTTCAGCCCCAGCTCGGCCGCCTGGGCCGCCATCCAGGCGGCCCCCTCCCGGCCGGGCGCCAGGATGACCGCGCGGGCCCTGACGTCCTCCCCATCCGCCAGCCTGACCCCGGTGACCCGGCCGTCCCGCGCCACCACCCCGGCCGCCAGGGCGCGGGTGCGGATCTCCACCCGCCCATCCAGGTGGTGGCGCATGCGGGCCAGGATCTGAGGGCAGTTGTCGGTGCCCAGGTGCCTGATCTTGGCGGGGATGAAGCTCAACCCCGCGGTGGCCGCCTGGCGGGTGATGCGGCGCACCGT
Source organism: Bacillota bacterium (assembly GCA_030019365.1). Lineage (NCBI taxonomy): Bacteria > Bacillati > Bacillota > Bacillota bacterium. The sequence goes on along the minus strand of JASEFA010000011.1, from coordinate 66,372 downwards.
CTCCGCATCGGTGCCGTAAGCCACCGAGGTGGCGCCGAAGCGCAGGTAGATCTCGTCCACGTACTCGATCAGTTCCTCGGTCTGCTGCCGGCCGATGTAGCGGTCGAGGTGGCCGCCGAAATCCGCGGTGAGGGTGAGCTTGCCGTCGCTGAAGGCGCCCGCGCCACCCCATCCCGACACCACGGAGCAGGGGTCACAGCGGTTACACGTCACCCGGCGCTGCTGCATCGGGCACACGCGCCGCTCCAGTTCCGGCCCCTTGTCCAGCATGAGCACATGCAGATCGGGGGCTCTTTCCGCCAGCTCGAGGGCGGCGAAGATCCCCGCCGGCCCGGCTCCCACGATGATCACGTCGTACAACACTGCACCCCCCTGCCACCCCGCGGCTCCTGCCCCCCGGCCACAAGCCTGCGGCCGGGTCAGCCGCCGGACGCCACCACCCACCCTACAGGACGTGCCTGGTTTCCAGCCCCATGAACAGCCCGGTACTGCGATCGAAGTACATCCGGACAGAACCGGTGGGGCCGTGCCGCTGCTTGGCGATGATCACCTCGATCTGGTTCTCCCTCTCCATCTCGGCGTTGGTGTAAAGGAACATCACCACGTCGGCGTCCTGTTCCAGGGCCCCCGATTCCCGCAGGTCGGAAAGTACCGGTCGCCGATCCTGGCGCTGCTCCACCGCCCTGCTCAGCTGCGACAGCGCCACCACGGGGATGCGCAGCTCGCGGGCCAGGGCCTTCAGGCTGCGGGAGATCTCCGAGATCTCCTGCTGCCGGTTTTCGATCCTCCCTGAAGTGCGCAGAAGCTGCAGGTAGTCCACGATCACCATCCCCGCGCCCACCTCGGTGCAGAGACGGCGCGTTTTGGTGCGAAGTTCCAGGATGGAAATGGAGGAGGTGTCGTCAATAAAGACGGGCGCCTGCCCCAGGCGGGCCAGACCCCGGGAGAGAGCCTGCCACTCCTGCTCCTCCAGCTCTCCCCGCCTGACCTTCTGCTGTTCCACACCGGCCTCGGCGGAAAGGAGCCTCATGGCCACCTGTTCCCGGGACATTTCCAGGCTGAAGATGGCAACTGGGAGCTTGTTGCGGACGGCCACCTGGCGGGCCACATTGAGAGCGAAGGTCGTCTTGCCCACCGACGGCCGGGCGGCGATGATGAGGAGGTCGGAGGGCTGGAGCCCCGCCGTGAAGCGGTCGATGTCGGAGTACCCGGAGGGGATGCCCGTCCCCTGCCCGGTCTCCACCATTTGCATGAGCCGGTCCAGGGTGGACATGAGGACGTCCTTAAGTCTGATGAACCCCTGGGAGCTGCGGCGGAGGGAAAGCTCGGTGATGCGGCGTTCCGCGTCGTCAAGGAGGTGCCCCAGATCCTGCTGCCCTTCGTAGCAGTGCGTCACCACCTCGGTGCAAACGCGAATCAGCTGCCGCAGCACCGACTTCTCCTCAACTATGCGGGCGTAGTATTCCACATTGGCCGTGGTCGGTACCAGGTTCGCCAGGGTGGTGACGTAGGAGGTCCCGCCCACGTCGTCCAGGGAACCCTGGCGGCGCAGCTCCTCGCACAGGGTCACCAGGTCTACCGCCTCCCCCCGCTCATAGAGCGAGAGGATGGCACCATATACCGTGCGGTGGGCTTCCCGGTAAAAGTCCTCGGGCCGCAGGACTTCGGCGGCCTTCACGATGGCCTCCTTTTCCAGCAGCATGGCGCCCAAGACGGACTGCTCCGCCTCCACGCTCTGGGGAGGCAGCTTCTCGATGCTGGCCATGGCGGGCCCTCCTACTCCGGGATCACGCGGACCTGGACGGTGGCATCAATGCCGGGGTGCAGGTGCACCCTGACGGGAAAGGTGCCCACGGCCTTGATGGGTTCGTCCAGCAGGACCCGGCGCCGGTCCACGTCAAAGCCGAACTGGGCGGCGATGGCTTCTGCCACGTCGCGGCCGGTCACCGAACCGAACAGCTTGCCCCCCTCTCCGGCCCGTGCCCTTATCGTCACCAGCCTTCCCTCCAGGCGATGGGCCCGGTGGCGCGCCTGCTCCTGTTCCCTGTCGGACTTCTTCTGTTTCTCCTGGGCCAGATGCTGGACAGCTCGCAAGGCCCCCGGGGAGGCTTCCTGCGCCAGCCGGCGGGGCACCAGGTAGTTCCGGGCGTATCCCTCGGACACCTCCACCACGTCGCCCCGCTTGCCCAGGCCGGCCACGTCTGCCTTCAGGATCACCCTCACGGTCTATCCCCTCCCGGGGGCCGGGTTGGCCAAGCGCCGGTAGTCAAAGATAAGATCGAAAACCCCCAGCCACATGATCAGCGACCATGCCACCCCGGGTAGCAGGAACAGAAAAGTGATCAGCACCAGGGCGGCACTCCCCCCCAACCACCGTCTGAGAAAACCCAACGCCACCGCAGCACCTTCCACCGCCATCACCAGTGACAGCAACATGCTCAGGTTGGCTCCCACCCGGTAGACCCACTCCAGGCGGTAGTACGGCCCCGCCACCATGGCCACCCAGCCCAGCAGAAACGGGATCACCAGCCAGCGGGGCACCCTCCACTCCAGGAACGGCGCCGGGTCGGGAACCCGATACCCCAGCCGGCGCAAGATGCCCCGCGCCACCGCCCAGTTGATGGCCGCTGCGGCCAGGAACGCCGCCGCGAAGGTCGCCGGCCAAAGGAGCGCCAGGGCCTGGCGCATCATGGCCACCGTGTTGCGGGCCTGCTCCTGCATCCCCGGGACTCCGAGCCGGCCCCACAGCTGTCCGGCGCTCTCGTATGCCTGCAGCATCTCCTCCACGACGGACGCGGGTGATATGTGCATGAAGAGAAACCCCAATCCCAGGGACAGTGCAGTGGCACCGGCCACGGACAGGGAAGCCCACAGCACCGTGGTGAATGGTGCTGCCCGCCGGGAAAAACCCATCCCCAGGGCCAGCCCCATGCTCCCGAAGGCAAATCCCATGACCAGCCCCTGGACCGCCCCCAAGAACGCGGCCAGCAGCAGGCCCGACACCAGGGCGGCCAGAACGGCGGTGCGGGGACCCTGGCGCAGGTACGCCACCACGATGGGCACCGGTCCCGTCAGTGCCGCCGCCAGCCCCAACACAGGGAGGTAGTAGGCGGCCAGCCCCAGCACCACGCAGAGGGCAGCCATCAGCGCCCCTTCGGCCAGGCCACGCAAGTTTCCTTGGGTCAACGGCCATCCTCCTGAGGAGAGGCCCGGGCGCCGCCCCCGCCACCCCCCGGGGTGTTCTCACGCGGCACGGGCCCGGGCCTCCTCGCGACTACTCCACCGTGAACGGTAGCAGCGCCACGTTCCGGGCCCGCTTGATGGCCAGCGTCAGCTGACGCTGGTGGCGGGCGCAGTTCCCCGATATGCGCTTGGGAATGATCTTGCCCCGCTCCGAGAGGTAACGGCGCAACCGGGACACGTCCTTATAGTCAACCCTTTCTATCTTGTCCACGCAGAACGCGCACACCTTGCGCTTGCGCTTACGACCTTTGTCCCTCTTGGCCAAACGATGATCCCTCCGCTGTTTCGAGTGCCGGCTCCGGGCTTGTGTGCGGTTCCGGGCTCCCCGGCGGCTCGGAGCCGACCGCGGGTTCTGCCAGCACGTCCCGCGGCCGGTCCAGGAACCTCACCGCATCAGCGACCACTTCCGCCACCTTGCGCTTCTGCCCGTCCTGCGTTTCATAGGTGCGCACCTGAAGCCGCCCCTCCACCGCCACCAGCCGTCCCTTGCTCAGGTGATTGGACACGGTCTCCGCCTGCTTGCGCCAGACCACGATGTCGATGAAGTCGGTCTCGCGGTCGCCCTGCTGGTTGGTGAAAGGGCGATCCACCGCCAGCGTAAAGCTGGCCACCGGCACCCCGCTGGGCAGGATGCGCAGTTCCGGGTCTCGCGTCAGCCGTCCGATGAGGATGACGCGGTTGAGCATGCTTCCAGCCCCCCTCTGGTCATGGCTCGTCGCGCCGCACGATCAGGCTCCGGATGACCTCGTCGGAGATTCTCAGGACGCGGTCCAGCTCTTTGGCTACATCGGGGGTGCCCTCGAACTCCATCATCGAGTAGAAGCCATCCTGATAACCCTTGATCTCGTACGCCAGCTTCCTCTTCCCCCACCTGTCCACCTTCTCCACACTCCCGCCCTGGCCGGTGATCACGCCGGCGATCCTGTCGATGGCCGCCGCCGTGGCCTCTTCGTCCAGGTCGGGCCGGAGGATGAACATCACTTCGTAGGGGTACGCCACACGCCATCACCTCCTCCCCTCGGCCTGTGGCCCCGCCTCGGAGGCGGGGCAGGGAGCGCGGGCCCAACGAAAAAGGCCCGCGGGCCACCGTGGGCCTGGTTCTGCCTGGTACCCCGGCGGCCGCCAGCGGAGCCGCGCCCAGTTGCCCGGGAGCCGCCCAGCCCCCGGGAGCCGCCTCAGGGACACTGGCAACTACGGACAAATGCTCCGCCGTCCGGCTGATTATACCATCGCCCCGCCCCGCCTGACAAGCTGACTGCCCACGCCCCCACGGACAGGTTCGTCATCGCTGGCCCGCCTTCAGCGCTGGAACCGGAACAGGAGCACGTCTCCGTCCTGCACCCGGTAGTCTCGACCTTCGGTGCGTACCAGGCCGCGCTCACGGGCGGCCTGGTAGGAACCCGCCGCCAGCAAGTCGGGGGCCGCAATCACCTCCGCCCGAATGAATCCCCTGGCCATGTCGGTGTGAACGCGAGCGGCGGCTTCCACCACGGTGGCCCCTCGCGGGACCGCCCGGGCCCGGCACTCGTTCTCGTTCGCCGTGAAGAAGGTGATGAGGCCGAGCAGGTCATACCCGGCCCGCACCAGCCCCTGGGGTGCGTCTCCCGGCCAGCCCAGATCCTGCAACATGGCGGCCCGCTCGCCGGCATCCATCTCCCCCAGTTCCGCCTCCAGGCGGGCGGAAAAGGGGTACGCGGGCGCCTGCTGACGGGCGGCGTACCTTGCCAGATCCGCGGGGATGTCGTCTCCCTCTCCCACGTTGGCAACGTACAGCACCGGCTTGGCCGAGAGCAGGTTCAAACGCCGTGCCAGAGCACGCGCACCCTCGTGCTCAATCAGGCGAGCCGGAGTCCCTTTCCCGAGGGATTCCCCGAGAAGGAGAGCCCAGCCGACCTCCTCCTTCCACCGGGGCTCCCCCGTCTTGACCAGCGCAGCCAGCTTGGTCTCGTGCCGGCCCAGGGTTTCCAGGTCCGCCAGCATGAGTTCCGTATCGACCAGCTCGGCGTCGCGCCCCGGGGAGACCTGTGCGGTGGCATGCACCACGTTGGGGTCGCCGAAGCAGCGCACCACGTGGAACAGGGCATCCACTTCCCTGATCTGAGCGAGGAAGCGGTTGCCCAGCCCCTGTCCCTGGCTGGCACCTTCCACCAGACCGGCCACGTCCACCACTTCCACCACCGCCGGCGTCACCCGGGCTGAGCCCATCACCCCGGCGATACGGCCCAGGCGCTCATCCTCGACCGGTACCTGGCCTCGCTGGGGGCTAACGGTGGTGAAGGGGTAGTTCCCCACTTCCGCGGGCACGCCGGTGAGAGCACGGAAGAGCGTGCTCTTGCCCGCGTTCGGGAATCCCACCAGACCGCAGGAGTAAGCCACTGCCTTCCACCCTAGGGTGCGGCGCTGCGGGACCCGGAGGGGGGTCCCAGCACCTCTTTGACCGAGTGCTCGAACCGCCGCCTGGGGAGCAACACGTAGCGCCCGCATCCCAGGCAGCGCAGCCCGAAATCCATGCCGGTGCGTACAATCTCCCAGCGATCGCTGCCGCAAGGGTGGGTCTTGCGCAGGCGCACCACGTCACCCACGTGATACCTGGTCACCGTCGGCCCTCCTCTCCGAGCGGTCGTACACCACCAGGCGCGGGTAGGGGATCTCTATTCCGGCGGCATCCAGGGCCTCCTTGAGGCGCAGCCTGAGCTCCCGCTCCACCCCCCACTGTTCCAGCGGCTGGGTACGTGCCCACACCAGGAGGTCTATCCCTGAGTCTCCCAGCTCCTTCACGCCCAGCACGGTGGGCCCCTCCAGGATGGCCGGGAGTTCGCGGGCGGCCTGGTCGCAGGCCTGCTGCATCACGTCGATGGCCTGGCGCAGGTCGGCCTCGTAAGCGATGCTCACCTCAACCAGCGCCCTGCTTCCCGCCCGGCTCACGTTGGTGGTGATCTCGATCCTGCCGTTGGGGATGACGTGGATCTCCCCGGACCAGTCCCGCAGCCTGGTGACCCGCAGCCCCACCTCCTCGACCACGCCCGCAACGCCGGCGGCTTTGATGTAGTCCCCCACGTCATACTGCCTCTCGTAGATAATGAAGAACCCGGTGATGACGTCGCGCACCAGGTTCTGAGCACCGAACCCTATCGCCAGGCCGGCGATGGCCACGCCCCCCAGCAGCGACCTGGTGTCGACCCCCAGGATGTCGAGAGCCATCATGCCGGCGAAGATGGTGACCGTGTAGCGTACGGCGCTGCGTAAGAGCGAGGCCAGGGTACGCGAACGGCTTTCCTCCAGTTGCCATACCCTGGTCCCCGGCCGGGGACGAAACAACCTGTTGACCAGGAAGTCCGCCCCCTTGACCATCGCTACGGTCAACACCAGCAGCAGGAGGAGCCGCCAGGCCAGGCGTCCTGCCACCCCCAGCACGGCCATGTCAAGCTGCAAGGCATTGCCCGTCCACCCGCCGTGGCCCACGGTCGGGTCCGGGCCTCACCTCCTTCCCGTCAGGGCATTTGCCCGGGGGCCAATCAAAGGCGTGCCAGCAACCAGGGGTAGAAGCGGCCGAACCACTCGGCCAGGATGTAGGCCAGGCCGCCCGGCTTGAGCAAAGCCAGGCCGGGAGACACCACGGTGACCAGCGGGAGGGCAAGTGCAGCGACGGCCGACATCACCAGGGTGCTGCGCGCCGCGCCCACCAGCAGCCCGCCCAGGCGGTTGGGCCAGCTCAGGCCATGCGCACCCAGCCACCCCGACACCTTCTTTCCCACCCACCTCAGGAAGCCCTGCGACACCGCCAGGATGAGCAGGAAAACCACCAGCGAGAAGAGCAGTTCGGTCAGGGCCCTGGTCACCAGCTCCCCCAGGGTGGCCGCCCCGGACGTACTGGCGAACAGGGCCTCCGCCCGTTGCTGCAGCGCCGCCTTCAGCGCGGGCGGCAGGTCGTCGCCCCAGGTAATGGGTACCCTGCCTCCGACGGGCATGGCGGTCACGCTCTGAGGCAGGGGCAGGTGGGCCGATATCCGGGTGGCCACGGCCTTAACCCATCCCAGGTGCTCCAGCCAGGCCACGACGGGCCCCGTCCCCCAGGCAGCAACCCCCAGCCCCACCACCAGTGCGGCCAGGTTGGCGACCACCCGCACGAAGCCGTGCATCACGCCGGTCACCGCGCCCCAGGCGATCACCAGCAGGCAGAGATAATCAGGCCACCCCAGCAGCATGGCAATCACCAACCCTTCACGCCCCGCGTGCACGGCCTGACCATCGGGAACATCATAGCACATAAGGGGCCGGGCGAGCACTGCCCGGCCAGGGAACACCGCCGCACGCCCCCTGCAGAGGCGCCGCCGCCTCAGAACACGCGGCGGCGGTTGAGGTACTCGTGCACCAGGTTAAGGGTCTCGCCGAACCGCTGGAAGTGGACGACCTCGCGCTCGCGCAACCAGCGCAACACGTCGGTGACGTCGGGGTCGTCGGAGAGGTCAATGAGATGCTCGTAGGTGGCACGCGCCTTCTCCTCCGCGGCCATGTTCTCGTGCAGGTCGGCCACCGGGTCACCCTTGGAGGCGATATAGGCGGCCGTCCAGGGAGTTCCGGCGGCGCTGACGAAATAGAGGGCCCGATCGTGGTCCGCGTAATACGTGTCCATCCCGGCGGCAACGAGCTCTTCCAGTGAGGCGTCTCTGATCAGATGGTAGACCAGCGCTGCCACGATCTCCATGTGTGCCAGTTCCTCGGTGCCGATGTCGGTGAGGGTGCCGATGGCCTGAGGGACGGGCATGGTGTAACGCTGGGTGAGGTAGCGCAGGGACGCCCCCAGTTCGCCGTCGGGCCCCCCGTACTGGGTTATGATCTCCCTGGCCATGCGGGGGTCAGCTCGGGTCACCCGCACGGGATACAGAAGGGTCTTCTCGTATACCCACATGGTGGGTTCCCCCCTTTCGGGCTCACATCTGCCACGGCCACGGTTCCTCGATCCACCGCCAGGCGCCCGGGCTCATCGAAAACCCGTAACCGAGAAGGGGCCCGTACCTGCTTTCGTAGACCTCCCTGAGACCGGCCATCTCCTGGGCAGTTGCGTTGAAGTCCGCCAGTGCCCTCTGGTCGTCAGGGTGGGTGTCAAGGTAGAGCTGCAGGTCGATGGCGGTGAACTCGAGGGCCACCAGCCGGTGAAGCAGTTGTCGCCGCTCCGTGTCCACGCCCGCTCGCCTCCCTGCTACCTCCGCCTGCGCACCCGGCGGGGTGCCGGCGTGTAGGGACGTATCAACTCGGGGAATATGGTGCCTGCCTTCCAACCCTCGGCCGGATCCAGACGCCGCGTGTAGATCTGGACGGGAACATAGGCGCGGGCCAGTTCCCCGCCCTGAAAGCTCTTCTCCTCGGCGATCCCGGCCTCGCCCGGTCGTACATCCGCCAAGGATATCAACCTCCTGCCCCTCGTCCCCAAAAGGGACGAGGAGATGGATCACCTGCCTGCTGCGCGCGCTCCCACTGCAGGCTATTCATCGTTAACACGTTATGTGCACACGGGTTTCTGGCTAAGAGGCCCGCCGATCGAAGAGAAAGGTGAGAGCGACGTAAACGGCGACCGCAGGCAAAACGGGACTCGCCCTCACGCCCCACCGCCCCTCCAGGAACAGGATCAGCACGCCAGACGCCCCGCCGGCCACAGCGTACACGCCCAGCTCGGTCAGAATGTCCTGGAAGAACACTATGGGCCGGCGTGCGGCCACGTAGCGGGCGGTGATGCCCAGGACTCCCACCATGAGGAAGCTCGCAGCGGCCTGCACCACCGGAGAGATGTCGGCAAGGTACGGTGCGCCCAGGTGCCAGCACCCCAGTGATGCAGCCACCACAGGCACAACCACCCAGACGGGAACTGCGCGGGCCTGCCGCCCTTCCATGGCTTCCACCGGCTCCGTTCTTCGCCGGTGGGGCCCCCCCCTCCTCCCCGGCGGGGGCACGGGCCGGGCGCATAGGGAAGTGCACCCGCATATATACTTCTCACTGCGGGGAGTGAGATTGGCTTTCCCCCTCGATCTGCAGGATAAGGACGCCTTCCGCGTGAGCGTGCACCAGCCCGGAGCAGAACACGCCCTGGCGGCTCGCCTTGCCGCCCTTTGCCAGCACATCTCCGGGACCAGGCCCGCCATCCTGTGCATCGGCACGGACCGGTCCACGGGGGACGCCCTGGGGCCCCTGGTCGGCACCCTCCTGCAGGAGTACCAGGTGGGTGTGGAAGTGTGGGGCACCCTCCAGCACCCCGTGCATGCCGCCAACCTGACTCGCGTGGCCGAGAACCTGCGCGAGCTGGGACTGAGGCCGGTAGTCGCCGTGGATGCCTGCCTGGGAACGACCGAACAGGTGGGCAGCATCGTGCTGGGCAGGGGCTGCATCCGGCCGGGAGCTGGCGTGAACAAGGTTCTCCCGGAAGTCGGCGATATACATATGACCGGCACGGTGAACGTGGCCGGTCACATGGAATACGTGGTGCTGCAAAACACACGACTGTGGCTGGTATTCAAAATGGCCCTGGTTATCGCCGGCGCCCTTACCCTGATCTTTCCTCGGGCGGGCCACCACGCAACCTCACCGCCCGCCGCACTTCTTCAAGGATCTGCTCCGGTGCCTTGCCCGCAGCCGCGATAACCGGACTGGCAGTCTTGATGTCCTGCATACCCGTGAGGTCTATGTCGCCGGCCGTGGTCACCACCGCTCCCACACCCTCGGGGACGGGGGTGCGCAGCGGCACCACCCGAAAGCCCTCCCTCCGCAGTAGATCCGCCACGGGCGTCAGGGCCGTCTCCACGGCCACGGCAGGGGCGTCTTCCCCGCGCAGCGTCACAGGTTCACCTCCACCCTATTCTGGTTCGGGTGGCCGGAGCCTATGCGTTCGGAGGAGTTCACCCACTTCCTCGTCGCTCACCTGGGGGAAGTACCGGTAGAACTGGCCGACCGCGTAAAAGGGGGAAGGCGTGGATAGGCACACCACCCGGTCCACCTCGGCCCGGAGGCGGGGAACAGCCTCCGGTGGGGCAACGGGCACGGCAACGGTGAGGGAGGCCGGCCTCCGCGAGCGCAGAGCGCGCACGGCCACCAGCACCGTGTGTCCGGTAGCCACCCCGTCATCGACCACGACGACATCCATCGCCTCGGGATCGAGAGGGGGCAACTCCCGGCGGTACATCCCGAGGCGGCGTCGCACCTCTTCTGCCTGCCGCCGGGACTCGAGGGCTATGTACGCAGGACTCGCCCCCACCAGATCCGCCAGCTCCCCATCGACGACCACCTCGCCATCCGGACCCACGGCCCCGATAGCCAGTTCAGGGTTGCGGGGAGCACCGATCTTCCGCGGAACCACCACGTCCAGGGGAGCACCCAAGGCTTGCGCTACCCGGGCGGCCACCACCACCCCGCCCCGGGCCACACCGAGAACCAGCGGCCGCGCCAGGTGGAGGGCTGCCACACGCTCCCCCAAGAGAGTTCCGGCCTCTTCCCGATCGGCAAACATGTCAACTGCCCTCGCCAGCGGACCCCTTGTCCTCCTGACGGCGACGGAAGCTGCTGGAGCCCTCCAGAACGCCTCCTTCCTCGACCACCAGCTGCGAAACCTTCACGTTGCCCACCAGGACCCCGGTAGCGCCGATTTCCAGCTTCCCCGCCGCCTCCACGTCACCGTCCACGTGCCCGGCCAGCACCACGTGGCGAGCCTTGATCTTCGCCACCACGCGGGCGTCCTGGCCTATGAAGACGTCGCCGTCTCCTATTATCTCCCCCTCGAGGCGACCATCCACACGCAGGGTTCCCTGGGAAGTCAACGTCCCCTGAATGAAGGTGGACTTACCAATCACAGTGTCAACGCTGTCCGGGTTAGGACGTTCTGCCTTCCTGGCCAGCATCAGCCGCCTCCTCCCAACCGTTGCAGGTAAGGCCAGGGATCGACGACCCGTCCGTTGAAGTGCAGCTCGAAGTGCAGGTGGTCACCCGTGGCCCGGCCGGTATCCCCCACCGCAGCGACGACGTCGCCGGCCTTCACGTGCTGACCCGCTCTTACCATCAGGCTGGAGTGGTGACCGTACACCGTCTGGATGCCGTTTCCGTGATCCACAGTCACCGTTCGCCCGAGACCGGGCTTGTATCCGGCGAAGACCACCACGCCGTCAGCCACCACCCGTACCGGCGTCCCCCGCGGCGCTGCCAGATCCACTCCCTCATGAAACTCCAGCCGCCGGCCGAAGGGGGAGCGGCGGTATCCGAACCCTGAAGTGAGCCGGCCCATCACCGGCATGCATTGCGGAAGAGACAGCAGCACGTCCTGCCGCCGGGCCAGGACCTGCTCCAGCGAGGCCAGTCGATCCACGGCGGCGTCAGCGCTGGAGGTCGCCCGGGCAAGGTCACCCCCCAACTCATCCCCCAGCCACGGGCCTGACCCATGCCCATCCGTCAGCGGTCCTTCCGCTTCCGTACCGGACGGAGAGAGGGCAGCGGCCACCGAGGCACCGGCGCCCGCGCCGGCAGCAACCGGCCCCCCCATCCGGCTCATAGCCCGGCTGGACAACGGAACCGCCCGGCGAAGACTTTCCGGGGACGGGGGGGAGGCGGGTGGTAGGCCATACCCGCCCCCCTCGGCCCCGTCGAGCACCGCTTCCTCCTGTGGTAGTGCAGCAGGCTTTGCTCCCGAACTGGCGGCGGAGGCGCCGCTCTCGCGTGAACGCTTCCCGCCCAAAGCCCCCAGCAGTTGGGCCTTGACGTGAGCGGGGAGGAAACTGTCCTCCTCGATCAGGGCCCGCACTCGCCCTTCGAGATCGGCAACCCGGGCCTCCCGCTCCTGCATGGCCATTGCCCGCCCGGAGAGGGATTGCAGCAGGGACCGCTGGGTCGACGTCTCATGCCGCAGCCTGGCCAACTCCTGCATGTTGCCCTGCATGATGGAATAGGATTGAAGAAGCCCGACGATCATCGCGCAGAGCAGAATGACAGCGGCAAGGAGCCTGCGGAAAAAGCGCACGGGCAACCTTATCTGATATGTACGTTCCCCGAAGTGGGGCACGAGCATGATGGTCACCAGGCGTGACCTCGGGGTCTTGCTCACCCTTTCCACCCCACTCCCCTGGTGGTAGCTACCCACTTCGCCGGCCGGGTCCCCTTTTCCTCCCCGCTACCCCTTCCTGCCGTCGGGACCGGGCGAGCCCGGTGGGCCTCCCAGGAGGCCATCTCGTTCCTTCCGCAACCGCACGGAGCAGACCCCGACCACGCCGGTGGCACAGGACGGCCGCGCACCATGTTTCACGTGAAACACCCTATCTCCCCATGGCCCGCGGTCTCCCCACCAGCATCTCCAGCAACCGCTCGAGGTCCTGCCGGCTGAAGTACTGGATCTCTATGCGGCCCCTTGCCTCGTCCCCCCGAATGAACACCTTGGTGCCCAGGGTCTGGCGCAGCCGATCCTCCCACGTTCCCCAGGAGCCCGTACCCCTGGGTGCGCGCCGGCGCGCGCCCTGCCCCACCTCCCGCCGGACCATCTCTTCTGCCTGCCGGACAGATGCCCCGCGCCGCACCAGGCTTTCCGCCGTTGCAACCTGCAGCCCCTGCTCGCTGATCGCCAGAAGTGCCCGCGCATGTCCCGCGCTCAGCCTCCCCGCCTCCACCATCTCCTGTACAGCCGGCGCCAGGCCTAGCAGCCGCAGCGCGTTCGCCACATACGAGCGGCTCTTTCCCACCCGCGCCGCCAGCTGCTCCTGGGTGTATCCAAACCGCTCCATCAGCTGGCGGAAGCCACCCGCCTCCTCCATCGGATTCAGGTCCTGACGCTGCAGGTTCTCCACCAGCGCCAGTTCCAGCCGCTCTGCCTCGCCCACGTCCCTCACGATCGCGGGGATGCTGCTCAGTCCGGCCATTACCGCCGCCCGCCACCTGCGCTCCCCGGCCACCAGCTCATACCCGCCCGACACCGGTCGCACCAGCACCGGCTGCAACACGCCGTGGGCGCGTACAGACTGGGCCAGCTCCGCCAGCCCCTCCTCAGCCACCTTCTGCCGGGGCTGACCGGGGGCGGGCCGCACCTGCTCCACCGGTATGTCCTGCACCTGCCCCTCCTGGGGAAGAAGCGCGCCCAGCCCCTTGCCCAGGCCTCGCTTAGCACCCGCACTCACGGGACAATACCTCCTTGGCCAGTGCCATGTAGCTCTCCGCCGCCCGTGATCGCGGGTCGTACCAGTTGATCGGTTGCCCGTGGCTGGGGGCCTCGGACAACCTCACGCTCCGCGGTATCACCGTCTCATAGACTCTATCGCGGAAGTACTTCCTCACCTCAGCCGCCACCTGGGCGGACAGGTTCGTGCGGCTGTCGAACATGGTCAGGATAACGCCCTGCAGGTGCAACGGCGGATTGTAACTCCTTCGCACCAACTGAATGGTGCGCACCAGCTGGCCCAACCCCTCCAGGGCGTAGTACTCGCACTGGATGGGTACCACCACCCCCTCCGCCGCCACCAGCGCGTTCACGGTGAGCAACCCCAACGAAGGCGGACAATCGATGAACACAAACCCGTAGTCCTCCCCCACTTCCCCCAGGGCGTCGCGCAGCCGCTGCTCCCGCTCCGGCGCTCCCACCAGCTCCACTTCCGCCCCTGCCAGATCCACCGTGGCGGGTACCACATCGACCCCCCAGGGCGTCCGCACCTTCACCTGCCTCATGGTCCGTGCTCCCGCCAGCACCTGGTAGAGGGTTCCCGCCAATCCTCTCTTGTCCACGCCCAACCCGGTCGTGCAATGCCCCTGGGGGTCACAATCAACCGTGAGCACAGCATGCCCCAGCGCCGCCAGGCATGCCGCCAGGTTCACCACCGTGGTGGTCTTCCCCACCCCGCCTTTCTGGTTAGCAACCGCCCATACCCTGGCCACCGCTCCTCCTGGCCACCCCTGCACCCAGCCCGGGCCGCCCTATGTACACCGTAACCACCAGTTCCTGCCCCGTATCCCGCTCCTCGATGCGCGCGGGAACGCCCGCCTGCTGCAGGGCCTGCACCGCTGACCGAAACGTATTGAGGAATATCCTCAAGTCCCGAAGCGCCGCCAGCCGCCGCCTCCCTCTCTTTCCTTCTTCGGCACCGGCTCCCTTTCCTTCGCCCAGCAGCTCATCGACCAGGTGCTCCGTATCCTGCACCCTCAGCTCGCTCTCTGCCACCATACGGAACGCACGCACGATCTCCTCATCGTCTTCCAGCCGCAACAGCGCGCGCCCGTGTCTCTCCGTGATCACCCCCCGGTGCAGCGCGTCCCTAACCTCCTCCGGCAATCGCAACAACCGCAAGCGGTTCGCAACAGTGGCCTGGCTCAATCCCACGGTGCGTGCCAGTTCCTCCTGGGTGAGGTGGAACTCCTCCAGGATGCGCCGGTACGCCTCCGCCTCCTCCACTGGGCTCAGTCCCTCTCGCTGCAGGTTCTCCACCAGCCCCAGGACGGCGGCCTCGGCATCCGAACACTCCGTCACCACCGCCGGCACCCGGGACAGGCCCGCCTCCCGCGCCGCTCTCAGCCTTCTATGTCCCGCCACCACCTCATATCCGGCCGTCGTACGCCGCAAAACCACCGGCTGCAGCAAACCGTGCTCGCGGATGGACGAAGACAGGTCCTCGACGTCATCGCCGTCCCGGCGGGGCTGATAAGGACCTGAGGCCACCAGGTCCACGGGCACCTCCACCACCCGCCTCACCGTCCTGGTGCCCCCAGCAGCCCGTGCCCGTCCCAGTCTCAACCGTCCACCTCCCCCCTACCCAGTTCCTTCCTGATGCCTACTCCTCCTGCTCCCTCCCCACCACCACCAGCACCCTCCGCCCCATGCCCCACGGCAGGTCCAGCCTGACCACCCTTTTCACCACGCCGCCCGCCTTGCCCGTCTCTTCGCCTGCTGCCACGGCCTCCTCTTCCCCCCGCGGCCCCAGCATGGCTATGAACTCACCGCCCGCGGCCGCCAGGGGAAGACACAGCCTCGCCGCAACACCATATGGAGCCAGGGCTCGGGCCAGCACCCGCTGGAATCTCTCTCCCGCGAGGGCCAGCTGCTCCGCGCGCGCACGTACCACCCTCACATTCCCGAGTTCCAACTGCCACACCGCCCAGCGCAGAAAGCCCGCTCTCCTGCCCCGCGGCTCGACCAGCACCACCTGCGCACCCGGTCGACAGATGGCCACCACCAGACCGGGCAGCCCCACCCCGCTACCCACATCCACGACCGTAGCTCCCCTGGGGTAGTCCGTGGCCAGCAAACATGTGGCCCCATCCAGGAGGTGCTTTCCCACCAGAATGCGGGCGTCATCTGCCGGGCGAAAACCCGCCCGTCTCCCTGCCTCCTGCAGCAAAGCCCCGTAAAGCACAAGCCTCTCTGTCGCGGGCCCCGCCAGGTAGATACCCAGGGCCCGTGCCCCCTCCTTGATCAGAGCCGTCAGCGTGCCCCCCCAGCGCGATTCAGGCACACCTCTCCTCTGCCACCTCCTCCCGCCTGCAACCCGGGACCCCACCCGGGCGTCAATCCTTCTTCGCGATCACAATCTTGCGGAAGGGCTCTTCTCCCTCCGAACGGGTCACCACCTGCGGGTCGCCTTGCAGGGCGAGGTGCACCAGCTTGCGCTCTCGCGCCGTCATCGGCTCCAGTGTCGCCGGGCGCCCGGTCCGACGCACCCTCTCCGCCGCCCGCAGCGCCATCCCCCTCACCGCCTCTGCCCGCCGGCCCCGATACCCGGCCACATCCACCGTCAGGCGCTCCCTGCCCCCGCACTCTCTGGACACTGCCACGTTCACCAGATACTCGAGCGCATCGAGGGTGCGCCCCCGGTGACCGATGAGGGCTCCCACGTCATCCCCTTCCACCTCGAGCCAGAACTGCCCGTCTCTCTCTTCGGTCTTCACCTGCCCCTCCACACCCATGCTGCGCAGGATGTCCTGCACCAGCCCGGCAGCAAAGCGGTCCGCGCGCCGCCTGCGCGTCACCCGCACCAGCGCTTCCCTGCCGCCCAGTCCCAGGAAGCCCCGCCGACCCTCATCCAGCACTTCCACCTCGGCCTCGTCCGGACCCACGCCCAGTTCCTTGAGAGCCGCCTGCACGGCCTCGTCCACCGTGCGACCCCTCTTCTCGATTCTCCTCACCTGGCGCTCCCCCTCTACCCCGTCGGGCCTGCGGCGTCAGGTACTGCTGCAAAGCCCGCAGTGCCGTGCTCAGGGTCCAGTAAAGTCCCAGCCCCGCCCCGTACCTCGCGGTGAAATAAAACATCATGGCCGGACCCATCGCCAGACTCAGGAGCATCATCCCCGTCCCCCCGCCTGCCGATGGCGGCGTCGACACCCGGGCCTGCCAGTAAGTGGCAGCGGCCGCCAGGGTGGGCAACACGTAGTAGGGGTCCGGCCGCGCCAGGTGGGGAACCCAGAGGAACGAGGCCCCTCCCGCGTACTGCAAGTGACTGAGCGCTTGAAAGAGAGCGATGATCACGGGGAATTCGATCACCATGGAAAGGCAACCGGCGAACGGGTTCACTCCGTGTCGTCGCCACAGCTCCAGCTGGGCTTCGTTCAACTTCCGGGGCTCGTTGCGATACCGCCGGCGCAACTCTTCCATCTCGGGTCCCAGCGCCTGCATCCGCGCCGTGGATACGGCTCCGCTCCACGCCACCGGCAGCAGGATGAGGCGAACCGCCACCGTGAGCAGGATGATGGCCAGCCCGTAACTGCCAGTCCACGAGTAGAAGAGCGCTATGCCCTCGGTCAGCAGGTCAGCAAGCCACTTCAACCCCTTACCCCCTCTCCCGTCATTCAGGGCACGGGATCATATCCCCCGGGATGCCAGGGGTGACACCGGAACAGCCTCCTGCCCGCGAGCACGCCCCCCCTGATCAGTCCGTGACGCTTGACGGCCTGCTCCGCATACACGGAGCAACTGGGCTGGAACCGACAGGTGCCGGGCAGCACCGGAGAGACCAGCACCCGGTACAGCCATATCAGGCCCACCACGATCCACCGGGCCGCCATCTCCACCCGGGCGGCCAGGACCAGAACATGCTTTCGCCAAATCTCAGTTACCGGCATCCGCCTCCGCCTTCTTCAGTACCTCGCGCAGGGCTTCCCTCAACTCCAGAATACCCATTCCGGCCGATTCCTCCCGGGCTATCACCACATAGTCCCCTGCGCAGGCCTCGGCCCGTAGCTGGCGATACGCCTCCCGCAGCAACCGACGCACCCGGTTGCGCACCACCGCCGTGCCCACCCGGCGGGGGATCCGGAACCCGACCCTTGCCACCGCACGGCCGGCCAGGAAATAGACGACCAGCCCCGTCGCCGTGTACCGCCGCCCCCGGCGGCGCACTTCCCTGAATTCGCCGTTGCGGGTAAGCCTTTCCTGCCTGGGAAGCATCGTCGCCGGCCGCTAGCTGACGCCCACCCGCTTGCGACCCCTGGCCCTTCTCCTGGCGAGCACCCGCCTGCCCCCCGGGGTCCGCATGCGCCGCAGAAAGCCATGCACTCGGCGCCGATGCCGGCGCTTGGGTTGATACGTTCTCTTCACGGTAGTTCTTCCCGACCTCTCCAGGCCAAAATCAAAGCCATTATAAAGAACCACCCCCCGGGTGTCAACGAAAGCCAGCACGGGCCCGGAAAGCCAGCACGGGCGCGAGAGCCACCACGGCCCTGCCAGCTACCCGCCCGCAGACGACCGGGGACGAGCCCCGAGAAACCGGCCTCACCCCCTTGCCAGCCCGTCCCTCCTTTTGCTATGATAAGAGTTGCGGGAAGCCCGACTCGGCTCCCCGCGTAACTGTCTTATACACAGGCTGTGGATAACCCTGGGGACAAGCTGTTGATAGGCTATGCGCAGCCCTGCTCCTCTCCTGGGCCCCGGCCAGGTGCCGCAAACCTCATCCGCGCCCCATATGCAGTTCCTCATAGCCAATATGCACACCTCTGGGATACCAGACCATACCTTGGGGGGGATACCGTGACGCCCGAACTGGACCAACTCTGGGATCGTGCGCTCTCCCTCCTGGAGCGCGAGTTCGGCTCACCCACCATCGAGCGCTTCATCAAGCCCCTCGTCCCCCTGGCTATGGCCGACGATACCGTGGTGCTGGCGGCCCCCAACGAGTTCACCCGTGACTACATACGGCCCCGGTACCGGACCCCGATTTGCCGGGCGCTCTCGCAGGCCGCCTCCAGGCCCCTGCAACTGGAACTGATCGTGCCCGACACAGGCCACCAGGCCGCCGCCCCGGCTCCCGACCCCGCCCCCACCCCCGCCTCCCCCCGCCCGGCTCAGCCGGGAGAGGACGGGTCGTCCCGCCTGAACCCCAAGTACACTTTCGATACCTTCGTCGTGGGCAACTGCAACCGGTTTGCCCACGCCGCCTGCCAGGCCGTAGCCGAATCCCCCGGCCGCGTCTACAACCCCCTCTTCCTCTACGGCGGCGTAGGCCTGGGGAAGACCCACCTCATGCACGCCATCGGCCACCTCGTCACGGCCGGGTTCCCCCGCCTGCGCATCCTCTACATATCCGCCGAGGCATTCGGCAACCATCTCATCGATGCCATCCGCGACGCAACCACCGCCCAGTTCCGCAGCCGGTACCGGGCCGTAGACGTCCTGCTCATCGACGACATCCAGTTCATCGCCGGCAAGGAGCGCACCCAGGAAGAGTTCTTCCACACCTTCAACACCCTCTACGAAGCCTCCAAGCAGATCGTCGTCTCCAGCGACCGGCCCCCCCGTGACATCCCCACCCTGGAAGAACGGCTGCGTTCCCGGTTCGAGTGGGGCCTCACCTCAGACATTCAGCCCCCCGACCTGGAAACGCGCGTAGCCATCCTGCGCAAGAAAGCCCAGATCGAGGGCTTTTCCGTGCCGAACGACGTCATGCTCTATATCGCCACCCAGATCGAAAGTAACATCCGCCAGCTCGAGGGCGCCCTCATCCGCACAGTCGCCTTCGCCTCCCTCAACCGGCTGCCCATCACCATCTCCATGGCGGAAACGGTGCTGCGCGACCTTTCCCCCAACGAGCGCTCCCAAAAGATAACGCCCGCCACCATCCAGCAGGCAGTCTGCGACTACTACGGCATCCGACCCGCCGACCTCACAGCCAAGAAGCGCACCCAGGCGGTAGCCTTCCCCCGCCAGGTAGCCATGTACCTCTGCCGCGAACTGACCGACCTCTCCCTCCCGCGCATCGGCGAGGAGTTCGGCGGCCGCGACCATACCACCGTGCTGCACGCTTGCGACAAGATATCCCGGCAGATGCAGGAAGACCGGGACCTGGCCGCCAGCGTCGCCGCTCTCACC
Source organism: Bacillota bacterium (assembly GCA_030019365.1). NCBI lineage: Bacteria > Bacillati > Bacillota > Bacillota bacterium. Next base: position 46,826 of record JASEFA010000011.1, on the reverse strand, counting down.
GAACGTCTGCGCGCCCAGGCGGTCTCCCAACGTCATCCCCAGGAGAACGGTGGACAACCTGGGGATAGCAGTTGATAAGTCCCCCTCCCGCTCCCCCCTGTCGACAAACCCCACCCTCGCCTCGACATCCTCACAGGTTTTCCCCAGCCGTAAACCCGCACGTATCAAGTTGTTCACCGAGTTATCCACAGTATACACAACCCCGACGACTACTACGGCTCATATCTAACCCTCGTTCCCGGACCCACCTAACCCCAGGGAGGCAAGAACATGCGCCTCACCATCAGACCCTCCGAACTCGCAACAGCGCTGTCCGTGGCCGGCCACGCCGTGCCCGGGCGCACCACCGTGCCCATCCTGTCGTCCGTTCTCCTGCAGGCGCAGGAAGATGGCACCCTGTCGGTCATCACCACCGACCTCGACATGGCCATGCGCATCTCCCTCGCCGCCGTTGTCGAAGAGGCGGGCAACGCCGTTCTCCCTTACCGCTACTTCTTCGACATCGTTCGCCACATCACGGAGCCAGAACTCGCCCTGCAGACAGATCCCGCGTCTTTCGTGGCCACCGTGCTGTCGGGCCGCGGGCGTTACGAGATCAACGGCTACGACCCCTCCTCTTACCCCGAGTTGCCCCCAACTCCTGGGGATGCCGGCGTGAGGGTGCCCGACGACCAGATCAGGGTCTGGTGCCGGCAGACGGTGTTCGCGGCGGCCCAGGACATGTCGCGTCCTGCCCTCACGGGAGTGTTGTGGGAAGCGGGGAGCGATGTCCTTCGGCTGGTGGCCACCGACGGTACCAGGCTGGCTTACCGGGAGGTGGACGCGATCACCCTGTCCGAAGGGCGGACCAGCATGGTGGTCCCGGCTCGGGCCATGCAGCAACTCCTGCGTATGCCCGGCGGCGAACGAGAGCTGACCGTCCGGGTGGGTCCAAGCCATGTCTGGCTCGAATGGCGGGCGGCAGTGCTGGTGTGCCGCCTGCTGGCCAGCCCCTACCCCGACTACCGGCAGGTGATGCCGAGGCAGTATATATGCCAGGTGCGCATGGATCGCGCCGCCTTTCGTGGAGCCTGCGAGCGGACCGCCCTCCTTTCCCGGGATGGCTTTCCTGTCGTCAGGCTCCAGATAGGGGAGGGGCGTGTCCTGGTGGCGGCCAGCTCTCCTGCCGTGGGACGGGCGGAGGAGGAAGTGGAGGCACAGATAGACGGGAAACCCCTCGAGGTCGCCTTCAACGCCAACCTCCTTTTGGACGGCGTCGAGGCCCTGGAGGGAGAGCAGATGCTCTTCGCGGCCTCCGGGACCCAGTCGGTGTGCCTGGTGCGGGAGGCCGATTCGACCCAGTACGGTTACTACGTGCTGCCCTTGCGGCAGTGAGGGAAGTGTCGTGGGTGAAGGCCGGTACAAGGGGGAAGCGCCGTGGGTGAAGGCGGGCGGCAGGTACCCATACTGACACCGACCATTGCGCTGGATAGCTTCCTCAAGTGGTGCGGGGCCGCCCCGACCGGGGGGCAGGCCAAGCTCCTGGTGCGGGGAGGTCAGGTCCTGGTCAACGACCGGGTGGAGACCAGGAGATCGCGCCTGCTGGCCCCCGGCGATCTCGTGGAAGTGAAGGGACGGGGGAGGTGGCGGGTGGGATCCCCCCAGGGGCAGTGCAGGTAACCCGGCTCTTCCTGTCCTCTTTTCGCAACTTCGCGGCCCTGGAACTCCAGCCCGGGCCGGGCATCAACATCTTTTACGGAGCCAATGGTGCAGGCAAGACCAACCTGCTGGAAGCCCTGTACTTCCTTTCGGCCGGGCGCTCCCACCGCACCCCTCACGATGCCGACCTCCTCACCAGGGGAGGCGCTGAGTTCATCATCCGCGCGGACCTCCGGGGGACGGTGGCCCCCTGGCTGAGGGCTACGTATCAGCCCCAACGCGGCTGTGTCATCAGCACCCCCGAGGCGGCCGCGCCAGCCCGCACCGCGGCGCTGATCCTGCCCCTGGTGCTCTTTGCTCCGGAAGACCTGGAACTTGCTTCCGGGCAGCCAGCCCTCAGGCGTCGGTTCCTGGATCAGGTGGCGGGGCAGGTGCAGCCCGCCTACCAGAAGGTCCTGGGTCGCTATGCCAGGGCGCTGGAACAGCGCAACGAGCTTCTGAGGGAGGCACAGGCCCGGCACCTGCGGGGGGAGTTGCTGGAGGCCTGGGACGAGGAGATGGGAGAGCTGGCCGGCCAACTCTGGAGCGCGCGCAGCCAGGTGCTCGACGCCCTCAACCCCCTCCTGGAGCGGTGCTACCGCGATCTGGCCGAAGGCGCTGCCGCCATGGCCTGGGTGCCCGCCCTGACGGAGATGCCGGACTCTGCCGGGTCCGCCGACCCCGTAGTGTGGGAGCGCTCCCTGCGCCAGGAACTGGCCAGGCGGCGCCGCGAGGAGATCAGGTACGGGGTCACCCTGGCCGGCCCCCACCGCGATTCCGTCTGGTTCACGGTGGACGGCCGCGAGGTCCGCCAGTACGGCTCGAGGGGCGAGCAGCGGTCCGTGGCCCTGGCTGCCCGCCTGGCCCAGTTTGCCCTGCTTCGCCAGAGGGTGGGGGGCGAACCCGTGCTGCTCCTGGACGACGTCTTCGCCGAACTGGACCAAAGGCGCCAGCAGTCCCTGACTGCTGGGCTCCCCGCATCGACCCAGGTGTTCCTTACTTGTGTGGCCCCGGATCGCCTTCCCTCGTGGCCGGGCAGGGTCGCCCATTACTTCCGGGTGGCGGAGGGGCAGGTGTCAGCGCGGGGGGAGGACGAAGTCCCACCCGGGCGCAGTTTGGATGGCGACCTCCCAGGCAGGGATGGAGGCGGTGATCCGTGGCCAGACGCGGTGTAGAGCAACTGGGAGTGACTCTGGAACGCACCCTGAAACGCATGGGTCTTTTCCGGGGCGTGCGCGAGCGGATGGCCCTGGTGGTGTGGGCGGAGGTAGTGGGCGCTCCGGCGGCCCGCAACACCCGTCCCGTACTGGCCCGGCGGGGGCTACTGCTGGTCAGCGTATCCAGCTCCACCTGGGCCCAGGAACTGTCCCTCATGCGCATTCAGCTAATGGCCAGGCTGAACGCCCGGCTGGGTGACGAGGTCATCCGGGAGATCCGTTTTGCTGTGGACCCGACCCTGGGCGGTTCCCGCCGGGCCGGGCAGGGTGAAGCGAGAAACACCGCCGGACAGGGGTGCAGAAGCGCCGACGCCGAGCCGGCGGTATTGGGGGCGGGGTGGGAGGAGGAGGGGCAGGCCCTGGAGGCCGCCCTCGGAGGTGACGCCGTCAGGCGGTGGTTGCTGGTGCGGGCCGCGGCGGCCCGGCGCCGGCAGGAACTGGAGGCCCGGGGGTGGAAACGTTGCCCCCTGTGCGGGCTGCTGGCCGACCCGGGAGAGAGCCGCAGCGAGTCTGGCAGCGACCTGAGTGGGGAGGGGATTCCGTTCCTGTGCGGTACCTGCCAGAGAGGCGGAGCCGGGCCCCGGGTGCAGCAAGCCGCCCGGGTCCTCCACGCCTCCCCGTGGATGTCAGAACAGGACCTGGGCACGAAGCTCCCCGGTTTACGCGCGGCGGAGATAAGGGTGGCACGTGCTGCGGCCGCAGCTTCGATGCGCAGCGATTTGCGGCAGGAGGCGGCCGGGCTCCTGGCTGCCGGTGGGCAGGCCGACTGGACGCGCTGGCGGGCACGGGCGCAGGAACTGGTTCTGCTCGCGGCCGGCCTGCCTCCGGCCGGTATCAGCGAAGAAGAGATGAAGAGAGCCCTGGGCGATCTGTTTCCCGTGTGGGCTGCGAGCCGACCCACGCATCGGCAAAACATAAGGTAGGGGTGATTGCCGGTGTACCTGTACCTGGGCGGGGACCAGATGCTGTTGCTGGACGAGGTGCTGGCCATCCTGCGCGCCGACCTCGCCCGAGACGGGCCGACTCGCGAAATGGTACAATCTCTGCGGGCCCGAGGTAAGCTCGTGCTCCTGCCGGGAGGGCCGCCGCGGTCGCTGGTGCTGACGGCAACCGGGGCATATCTGAGCCCGCTATCGACCATGTCTGTGCTCCGGCGGGTGCGGGCATGGTTTGGGCACCGGGGGGAAGATGCCTTTGGACGAGCGGAATGATCGCCGGGACGGACGCCATCACGGCAGCGACTACGATGCCGAGCAGATCCAGGTCCTGGAGGGGCTGGAGCCGGTCCGCCGCCGGCCGGGAATGTACATCGGCTCCACGGGGCCCCGCGGCCTCCATCACCTGGTCAACGAAGTGGTCGACAACAGCGTGGACGAGGCCCTGGCCGGGTATTGCGACCGCATTGACGTGGTCATTCACCGGGACAACTCGGTGAGCGTAACTGACAACGGCCGCGGCATCCCGGTGGGCATCCACCCCCAGATCGGGAGACCGGCGGTGGAGGTGGCCCTCACGCGCCTCCACGCGGGAGCGAAGTTCGAGAGTAAGAGCTACCGCGTGTCGGGAGGGCTGCACGGGGTGGGCGTCTCCGTGGTCAACGCCCTGTCGGAATGGATGGAGGTGGAGGTCAGGATCGAGGGCGGTGTCTTCCGTCAGAGATACGCCCGCGGCGTGCCCGTCACCGAGGTGGAGAGGCTGGGTGACACCGACCAGACCGGGACCAGGGTCAGCTTCAAGCCGGACCCGCAGATCTTCGAGGAGACCGAATTCAACTACGACATCATTGCCCAGCGGCTGCGGGAACTCGCTTACCTGAACGCAGGGCTTAAGATCACGCTGCAGGACGAGCGCTCAGGCCAGAGCGACGTCTTCCATGCCGAGGGAGGCCTCATTTCCTTCCTGGAGTTCGTGAACCGGGGAAGGGAGCCAGTGCATCCTGACCCCATCCATGTGCGCGCCCGGCGCGACGGCACGGAGGTGGAAGCGGCCCTGCAGTGGACCGATTCCTTCCTGGACAGTGTGTACTCCTTCGCCAACACCATCCGCACCACCGAGGGCGGCACCCATGAGACCGGGCTGAAAGCGGCCCTCACGCGGGTGATGAACGAATACGTGCGCCGGCAGGGTCTGCTCAAGGAGCAGGAGGAAAACCTGGCGGGCGAGGACGTGCGTGAGGGCCTCACCGCCATCCTCTCGGTGAAGCTCCCCGACCCCCAGTTCGAGGGGCAGACCAAGACGAAGCTGGGCAACACCGCCGTGCGGAGCACGGTGGAAGCGGTGATCGCCGAGGCACTGGCGGAATTCCTGGAGAGAAACGGCGGCGTCGCCCGCAAGATCGCCGACAAGGCGGTCACCGCCTCCCGGGCGAGGGAAGCTGCCCGCAAGGCACGCGAGCTGGTGCGGCGCAAGGGCGCCCTGGATGTGGCCTCCCTGCCCGGCAAGCTCACCGATTGCCAGAGTCGCGATCCCCAGGAGAGCGAGCTGTTCATCGTGGAAGGGGACTCGGCCGGAGGCAACGCCAAGCAGGGACGCGACCGTGCCTTCCAGGCCATCCTGCCGCTGTCAGGCAAGATCCTGAACGTGGAGAAGGCGCGGCTGGACCGCATCCTGAACCACGAGGAGATCAGGGCCATCATCACCGCCATCGGCTCCGGCATCGGGGAGGAGTTCGAGCCCCGGCGCATGCGGTACCGGCGCATCATCATCATGACCGACGCCGACGTGGACGGGGCCCACATCCGCACCCTCCTGCTGACCTTCTTCTACCGCTACATGCGCCCCGCCATCGAGGAGGGCTGCGTGTACGTGGCCCAGCCGCCCCTCTACCGCATCGTCCCCCGCAAGGGGAAGCGGGAAGCCCGCTACGCGTACAGCGATGCGGAGCGGGACCGTATCCTGGGCCGCCTGGGAGGACCGGGGGAAGCCGATATCACCCGCTACAAGGGGCTGGGCGAAATGAATGCCGAGCAGCTGTGGGAGACCACCATGGACCCCGCAACCAGGACGCTCCTGCAGGTCACCCTGGAGGACGCCATCCAGGCCGACCGCATCTTCACCATCCTGATGGGCGAGAAGGTGGAACCCCGCCGGGAGTTCATCCGGGCCAACGCCCACCTGGTGCGTAACCTGGACACTATCGGCTGACCCTTACGCGCCCCGGGACGGTGCGGCGAAGGCACCCCGGCAGAATCGTAACCGGCCAGGACCGTTGGCGTGATAGGAGTGAGACCTTTGGCGGCAGTGGGCAAAGTGATCCCCATCCCCATCGAAGACGAGATGCAGCGCTCCTACATCGACTACTCCATGAGCGTCATCGTGAGCCGGGCGCTGCCCGATGTGCGCGATGGGCTCAAGCCCGCGCAGCGCCGCATCCTGTGGGCCATGTACGAGATGGGGCTGGAGCCAGGCAAGCCCTACAAGAAGTGCGCCCGGGTGGTGGGCGAGGTGCTGGGGAAGTACCACCCCCACGGCGACCAGCCCGTGTACGAGACCCTGGTGCGCATGGCCCAGGATTTTGCCGCCCGCTACCCCCTGGTGGACGGGCAGGGGAACTACGGCAGCGTGGACGGCGATCCTCCGGCGGCCATGCGGTACACAGAGGCCCGCCTTACCCCGCTGGCCATGGAGATGCTGGCCGACATCCAGAAGGAAACCGTCGACTTCGGCGACAACTTCGACGGCGAGTACCGGGAGCCCCTGGTGCTGCCGGCGCGTTCCCCCAACCTGCTGGTGAACGGCTCCGCGGGGATCGCGGTGGGCATGGCCACCAACATCCCGCCCCACAACCTGGGTGAGGTCATCGACGGGGTGCTGGCCATGATCGAGCGCCCCGACATCACCAGCGAAGAGTTGATGGAGCACATCCCCGGCCCGGACTTTCCCACGGGGGCCCTCATCCTGGGCACCGACGGTATCCGGGAGGCGTATACCACCGGCCGCGGGCTCATCACCATGCGCGCCCAGGTGAAGGTGGAAAGCGCTGCCGGCGGGCGGGTGCGGCTGGTGGTGACCGAGCTGCCCTACCAGGTGAACAAGGCCCGCCTGGTGGAGAAGATCGCCGAGCTGGTGCGCGAGAGGGAAATCGAGGGGATCGTGGACCTGCGCGACGAGACCGACCGCCAGGGGATGCGCGTGGTGATCGAGTTGCGCCGCGACGCCTCCCCCCAGGTGATCCTCAACCGGCTCTATCGCCGCACCTCCCTCCAGCAGAGCCTGGGCGTGATCATGCTGGCCCTGGTCAACGGCATCCCCGAGGTCCTCACCCTGCGGGACATGGTGCGCCACTACCTGGACCACCAGAGAGAGGTGGTGGTCCGGCGCACCCGGCACGACCTGGCCCGGGCCGAAGCCAGGGCCCACATCCTGGAGGGATTGCGCATCGCCCTGGCCCACCTGGACGAGGTCATCCGCCTGATCCGGAGCTCCCCCACGGTCGAGAAGGCCCGCAGCGGCCTCATGCAGAAGTTCGGTCTCACCGAGAAGCAGGCCGATGCCATCCTGGATATGCGGCTGCAGCGATTGGTGGCCCTGGAACGGAACAAGATAGAGGAGGAGTACCAGGGCCTGCTCAAGGACATCGAGTACTACCGGGCGGTGCTGGCGGACGAGGCCATGGTGTACCGCATCATCCGCAAGGAGCTCCTGGATGTGAAGGAGCGCCACGCCGACCCCCGCCGCACCCGCATCGTGCCGGTCCCCGACGAGCCCACCCTGGAGGAACTGGTGCCCGATCAGGAAGTGGTGATCACCCTCACCCGGGACGGTTACATCAAGCGCCAGCCCCTGGAGGCCTACCGCAGCCAGCGCCGCGGGGGCAGGGGCGTGATCGGCACCGCCACGCGGGAGGATGACTCCGTGGGAGCCCTCACGGTGGCGTCCACCCTGGATCACCTGCTCCTCTTCACCAACCGGGGGCGCATGTACCGGGTGCGCGTGCACGAGGTGCCGGAGGGGAGCCGCACCGCTAAGGGGCAACTGGTGTCGGCCCTGTGCGGCGTGGCCGCGGATGAGGAGGTGGCGTCTCTGATCCCGGTGCGGGAGTTCACCGACGACCGCTTCCTGTTCTTCGCCACCCGTCGGGGTCTGGTCAAGAAGACCGCGCTGAGTGAGTTTGCCACCGCCCGTCGCACGGGCATGTGGGCCCTGCAACTGGAGGAGGAGGACGAGCTGGTGGGTGTGCGCCTGACGGGCGGGGAAGACGAGATCTTCCTGGCCACCCGGCAGGGCCAGCTGCTCCGCTTCCCCGAGACGGACGTCCGCCCCATGGGTCGCATGGCCCGGGGCGTCACCGGCATCAGGCTGGAGGGAGAGGACCGGGTGGTGTCCCTGGCGGCGTACCGCAAGGGGGCTTCCCTGCTGGTGGTGAACGCCCGTGGCATGGGTAAGAGGGTTCCCCTGGAGGAGTTCAGCGTCCACCACCGCGGGGGCAAGGGCGTGCGGGCGGTACGGGTGGGCCGCCGCAACGGTCCCGTGGTCGGTATCCGCATGGCGGGGCCCCGCGACCAGGCCCTGCTCATGTCCGCCCACGGCATCGTCATTCGGGTGAAGATGGATGACATCCCCCTGCAGGGGCGCGAGGCGCAGGGGGTGGCCGTGATGCGGCTGGAGGAGGGCGACGAGGTGGCGGCCCTCGCCCTCATCGACGGCGACGTGGCCTCCTGACATCGGGCCGCTGACCGCCGGGAGAAGAGATGGCGGGCAGGTGGAGGCTGATCCCCCATACGGCGGATCTGGCCCTGGCGGTGACCGGGGAGGACCTGCAGGAGGTCCTGCGGGCCGCCGCCCTGGGTCTATGGTCGGTGTCCTGGGACGTCCGGCGGGTGTGCCCCGCACAGGCCTGGGAGATCACTGCGGACGGGAGGGACGCCGAGGCCCTGCTGGTGAACTTCCTCAACGAGTTGATCTTCCACCACGAAACGGGTAAAGTGGTCTGGAGGGAACTGGAACACCTGGCCGTGGAGGAAGGGCCGGGGGGCGGGCTGAGGATGCGGGCGGTGGCGAAAGGAGAGCCGCTCGGGCCGCAACACCACCTGCGCCGGGAGGTGAAGGCCGCCACCCTGCATGGCCTTCGTGTCGCCCGCAGGGGTGGGCGGCTCTCGGCGCAGGTCGTCTTCGACCTCTGAGCATGCGGATGGGGAGGGGTGGATAGCGGTGAGCAGGCGATGGGAAGGTCCCCTCGAGCGCATCGATCCTTACCGGTGGCGCATACCCACTTCCTACCGCGGGTTCATGCGCGTCCCCGGTATCATCTACGCCGCAGAAGACATGCTCGGCGAGATCAAGGAAGACCAGGCGCCCGAGCAGGTGGCCAACGTGGCCGCCCTGCCCGGGATCGTGGGCGCCTCCCTGGCCATGCCCGACATCCACTGGGGTTACGGCTTCCCGATCGGCGGGGTGGCCGCCACCACCCTGGAGGGGGGCGTGATCTCCCCCGGCGGAATAGGCTTCGACATCAACTGCCTGGCCGGGGAAGCGCGCGTGCTGCACGAGTTCGGCTATCATCGCCCTATCGCCGAGTTCGACGGGCACTGGACGGGGGAGCGCATCCGGTGCGTGAATCCTCACACCGAGGTCAGGGACACCCCCATTGCCGCCTACCTGACCCAGTACCCGCCGCGGGCCCCCGTGTACCGGGTGACGACGGAATCGGGACGGGAGCTCGCCGCCACCGCCGACCATCCCTTCCTGACCCGGCGGGGCATGGTGCCCCTGGGAGAGCTGGCGGCGGGCGATGTCGTCTCGGTGTATCCCTTCGAGGGGGTACCTTTCGAAGAACCGGCCGACGAGGTGCTGGTATCGGAGGCGGACCTGCGGGCGGCCTACCCCGGGCCGGCTACCGGGCTGCAGCAGGTGGTGCGGGTGCTCGGCGAGCGGGGTCTCCTGCCGCTACGCATGGACGACCCGCGCCTGCCTTATCTGGTCAAGCTGGTCGGGTTCGTCCAGGGCGCCGGGAGCCTCCACTTATTGAGGCCCGGAGGCGCCCTGGTGGCATTCTGCGGGCAGCCCGAGGACCTGGAGAGCATCCGCGAAGACGTAAGGCGCCTGGGCTTCGTCCCGTCCGGCATTTACGGGCGCCGCCGCTCGCACCATATAGAGACCGGGTACGGGACGGTCTGCTTCGAGCGCACCGAGTCGCGGGTCCAGTGCGGGTCCTCGGCGCTGGCGCTCTTACTCAGGTGCCTGGGCGCCACCGACGGGGATAGGATGACCCACGGGGTGTCGGTACCCGCCTGGTTACACCGGGCTCCCCTCTGGATGAAGCGTCTCTTCCTGGCCTCCCTGTTCGGTGCCGAACTGACGGCTCCGCGGGCCGTCACGGGCCACCCGTACAACCTGGAGGCTCCCGTACTCTGCGCAAACGTGCTGCGCGACCACCTTGCAGAGGGTCGTCGCTACCTAGCGGAGTTGCGGACATTGCTCGAGCAACTCGGGGTTGCCAGCGCCATCCGCAAAGAGGCGGGCGAGTACGTGCGCAAGGACGGGCAGGTGTCGGTGAGGCTCCGGCTGCAGATCTCCGGCAAGCCCGAGAACCTCTTTGCCTTCTGGACCCGGGTCGGATTCGAGTACAACCGCCACAAGCAGTACCTTGCCAACGTGGCCGCACACTATCTCCGTCTGAAACTCCTGGTGCTGGAGCATCGCCGGGACAGCATCGACCGCGCCCGAGAACTGAGGCGCTCCGGGGCTTCAAGGTCCCTGTGGGAGGGCCGGAAGGGGCCTGTGCGCATGGGCACCGGGTTCGTCGCGTTCCCCTCGTTCGTGCGCGAGAGGACGGAGGGCCTGGGGACGACCGGCCAGGTTTGGGACCGGATCATCCGAAAGGAACCCATCTCCTGGTATCACCCCGTCTACGATTTCACGGTGAGCGATACCCATCACAACTTCATCGCCAGCGGGTTCGTGGTTTCCAACTGCGGGGTGCGCATCCTGCGCACCAACCTGCGGGAGGAGGATGTGCGGCCGCGCCTCAAGGAACTGGTGGACCAGCTCTTCCGGGACATCCCCGCCGGGCTGGGTTCGGAGGGGAGGCTGACCGTCAAGGGTGCGGATCTCGACGGGGTGCTGGTGCGGGGCGCCGCCTGGGCGGTGGAGAAAGGTTACGGACGCCCGGAAGACCTGGACTTCATCGAGGAGCGGGGCAGCCTGGCTGGGGCCGATCCCGGTCGGGTGAGCGGGCGCGCCAAGCAGCGGGGCGCCCCCCAGTTGGGCACCCTGGGCTCGGGCAACCACTTCCTGGAGATCTCCGTGATGGACGAGGTCTTCGATGAACCGGTGGCCCGCGCCTTCGGCCTGCACCAGGGACAGGTGGTGGTCCAGGTACACACCGGCTCCCGCGGCCTGGGGCACCAGGTGTGTACGGACTACCTGGTGGTGATGGACCAGGCCCTCTCCAAATACGACATCAAGGTGCCCGACCGCCAGCTGGCCTGCGCGCCCCTGGATTCCCGCGAGGGCCGGGACTACTTCGCCGCCATGGCGGCGGCGGCCAACTTCGCCTGGGCCAACCGGCAGATCCTGGCCCATTGGGTGCGGGAGTCCATGGCCCGCTTCTTCCGCAAGCGACCGGAGGATCTGGACCTTTCGCTCCTTTACGACCAGACCCACAACATCGCCAAGTTCGAGGAGCACGAGATGGGCGGGCGGCGGACACGGGTGTGCGTGCACCGCAAGGGGGCCTCCCGCGCCTTTGCCGCCGGCCATGCCGGCCTGCCTCCCGTGTACCGGGCCGTGGGCCAGCCCGTGCTGGTCCCCGGCGACATGGGCAGGGCGTCCTACGTCCTGGTGGGGCGGCCTGGCGCCATGGCCGAGACCTTTGGCAGTGCCTCTCACGGTGCCGGCCGGGTGATGTCGCGCGCCCAGGCCAAGAAAGGCACGCGGGGGTCTGCGCTCAAGAAGGAACTTCTCGAGAAGGGGATCGTGGTGCGGGGCGCTTCCGACGCCGGCCTGGCGGAGGAGGCTCCCGAGGCGTACAAGGACGTCTCCCGGGTGGTCGAGGTGATGCACCGCGCCGGCCTGGCGGCCAAGGTGGTGCGCATGCGCCCCGTCGGCGTCATCAAGGGCTGACGTGACGACGGGCCTCCTGCAGAGGCTTCTCAACACGACGGGAGTGGGACCGGGCCAAGACGTCCTGACATCGGGTTCCGGGATGCCACCGGGCTTGAGTTGTACGCGTGGCGCAAGTGTGGTACAATCGGCGCCAACAGGCGAGGATGGGGAGCAGTAGCCGTGGCTGGGCCCCCGCAGAGAGCCGGTGGATGCTGCGAACCGGCGGGGTAGGCGGCGAATCCGCCCCGGAGCCGGCGGCGATGAGTCGCCCGGGGACAGCCCGTTACAGCTAAGAGGTGGACCTGCCGGCACCGCGCTGGTTGGCGGGGTCCGGGATCGTGCCTTTGCGCGCCCGCAGCTCGAGCGGGCGCCGGCGCTGAGGCATGATGGTCTCCGTGGCGGCTGCGCGCGGGGCAGGGCAGGTCAACCAGGGTGGCAACGCGGGAGTCCGTGCCTCTCGTCCCTGTGACGAGAGGCACTTCCGTTTCCGGGGGCGGGTAAGCGCCCTGACGACCCGGTGCGGGCGCGAGACGGCCCGTGGGATATGGGCGTGCGGTTGAACGCGGGGGTGGTCGCGATGTGCGCAGGAGGCGACGCCGAGGGGATGGGGATGGTGGAGAGCGTGCGCCTAAGCGAGGAAGGCGTGGTGATCCTGGACCAGCGCCTCCTCCCGGGCGAGGAGAAATACCTGTGCCTGACGTCGGCGGAGGAGATGGTGGAGGCCATCCGTAGCCTGGCGGTGAGGGGGGCACCCGCCATCGGGGTGGCGGCGGCCTTTGCCCTGGCCCAGGAGGCCCGGCGACTTTCGGGACTGGAGCCGGGCGAGCTCCTGGCCCGGCTCGGCGAGGCGGCTTCCGCGTTGCGCTCGGCCCGCCCCACGGCGGTGAACCTGGCCTGGGCGGTTGACCGGGTGATGGGGCGAATCGGGTTGGCGGCGGGTTCGGGGGAGGCGTTCAGGGACGGGACGGATGCGGGTGCTGCTGCCGGCGCCGGGTCACGTGCCGGCAGGCGGTTTCGCATCGACTCTTCGCTTGGCCCGCGGGAGATGGCCGACCTGGTCAGAGAGGAAGCCCTGGCCATCTACCGGGAGAACCTGGAGATGGACATGCGCATTTGCCGCCACGCCCTGGAACTCATCCCGGAGGGTGCCCGCATACTGACCCACTGCAACGCGGGGCCGCTGGCCACGGCGGGGTACGGAACGGCCCTGGGCGCCGTCATCTACGCCCACCGCCAGGGGCGGGGGGTGAGTGTGTGGGTCGATGAGACCCGGCCGCTCCTACAGGGGGCGCGGCTGACGGCCTGGGAACTGGAGCAGGCGGGCGTAGCCTACCGGGTGATCAGCGACAACATGGCCGGCTACCTGATGTCCCGGGGCGAGGTCGACCTGGTGCTGGTGGGTGCCGACCGCATCGCCGCCAACGGGGACGTGGCCAACAAGATCGGCACGTACAGCCTGGCCGTACTGGCCCGTCACCACCGGGTTCCCTTCTACGTGGCGGCTCCTCGATCTACCCTGGACCTGACTCTCCCATCGGGCGAACACATACTCATCGAGGAGCGGGACGAGGAGGAGGTGCTGGCGGTGCTGGGGCGGCGAGTGACGCCCGCGGGTGCCCGCGCCCACAACCCTGCTTTTGACGTCACGCCCGCCCCTCTGGTGAGCGCCATCGTCACCGACGGCGGTGTCCTGCGTCCACCCCTCGACCGGGCCCTGGCCCACCTGGCGGGCTCCGGGCCGGCCGCGTCCGGGCGGGGTAAAGCGCGCGGCACGGGACGCAGGGGACAGGGACGGGGTGAACGGAGCGGCGCGCGCGGAGAAAGGCAAGAAGGAGGAGCCTGACATGCTTGACCTCAAGTTCATCCGGGCCAATCCCGATTTGGTGCGACAGGGCATAGGCAAGAAGGGCATGGAGGCGGACCTGGACGGTATCCTGGCCGCGGACGACGAGCGCAGGCGCATCCTGGGCGAGGCGGAAGCCCTGCGGGCCCAGCGCAACCGGGTGTCCGAGGAGATTGGACGGCGCAAGAAGCGGGGGGAGGACGCGGCCTCGCTGGTGGAAGAGATGCGGGTAGTGGCCGACCGCATCTCAGATCTGGACGCCGAGCTGGGGCAGATAGACGCCAGGTTGAACGAGTTGCTGCTGCTCGTGCCCAATCTCCCCCACGAGAGCGTGCCCGTGGGGCCGGACGCTTCCGCCAACGTGGAGGTGCGCCGCCGGGGCGCTCCGCCGCGTTTCTCGTTTGACCCCCGCGCTCACTGGGACATCGGCTCCAGCCTGGGGGCGCTGGACTTCGAGCGGGCGGCCCGGCTGGCGGGGTCGCGGTTCGTGCTCAACCGGGGGGTGGGGGCCCGGTTGGAGCGCGCCCTCATCAACTTCATGCTGGACCTGCACACCACCCGCCACGGCTACCTGGAGTGGTTCCCACCTTTCCTGGTGACGCGGGACTGCATGGTGGGTACGGGCCAGTTGCCCAAGTTCGTGGAGGACATGTACCACGTGGAGGGCGAGGACCTCTGGCTCATCCCCACCGCGGAGGTGCCCCTCACCAATATTCACCGCGACGAAATCCTGGACGCCGATCAGCTTCCCCTGTACTACACTGCCTACACCGCCTGCTTCCGCGCCGAGGCGGGGGCGGCGGGTCGCGACACCCGCGGCATGATCCGCGTCCACCAGTTCAACAAAGTGGAACTGGTCAAGCTCACCCTGCCCGAGCAGTCGTACGACGAGCTGGAAAAGCTGGCGGCCGACGCCGAAGAGGTGCTGCGACTCCTGGGGTTGCCCTACCGGGTGGTCCTGCTGTGCACGGGCGACATGAGTTTCGCCTCGGCCAAGACTTACGACCTGGAGGTGTGGCTGCCCAGCTACAATGACTACAAAGAGATATCGTCGTGTTCCAACTTCGAGGACTTCCAGGCGCGACGGGCGAACATCAGGTTCCGCCGCGGCCCTCGCGGCAGGGTGGAGTATGCGCACACGCTCAACGGCTCGGGCGTGGCCGTAGGGCGCACGGTGGCTGCCATCCTGGAGAACTACCAGCAGGAAGACGGCAGTGTGGTCGTCCCGGAGGTGCTGCGGCCCTACATGGACGGACTGGCCGTGATGGAACCCGCCGCACCGGTTGCTCCCTGACGTGGCCGCCGGCATCGGGCCTCGTGTGCGCGTCACGGGCGCCATGTGCGGCCGGTCGGGCGGAGTGAGTGGCAGGAGTCGCGGGCCCGGAGCGCGCGGGCGGCGCGCGGTCGGGTTGCGGAGAAAGGCAGGCATGTGCTATCATACAGGTTGCGAAAAGCGCGCCCGTAGCTCAGCTGGACAGAGTAACGGACTACGAATCCGGGGGTCGCAGGTTCGAATCCTGCCGGGCGCGCCACTCGTCCAAACCAGAAATCCTTTTTGAGGTGCGCCCGTAGCTCAGGTGGATAGAGCAGCGGTTTCCTAAACCGCGTGTCGGACGTTCGAGTCGTCTCGGGCGCACCATTCCTACCTTGACAACCTGCGAGGAGCCATGGACGACAACTTCTGGATGGGAGAAGCCCTGGCGGAAGCGCGCGCTGCCATGGCCGTGGGTGAAGTCCCCGTGGGCGCGGTGGTGGTGAAGGACGGTCGCATCGTGGGCCGCGGGCGCAACCTGCGCGAGACGGCCTGCGATCCCACCGCCCATGCCGAGATGCGGGCCATCAGGGAAGCGGCGGGCGTGCTGGGCGGATGGCGCCTCACCGGGTGCACGCTGTACGTCACCATGGAACCCTGTCCCATGTGTGCCGGCGCCATGGTCCAGGCGCGCATCGACCGCCTCGTGTACGGGGTGGCAGATCCCAAGGCAGGAGCAGCGGGCACTCTGGTCGACCTGCTGCGGGATGAGCGCTTCAACCACCAGGTGGAGGTAAGCACAGGGGTGCGCGAGGAGGAATGCCGGGAGCTTCTACGCGAGTTTTTCGGCCGGTTGCGGAGAGATGCCGGAGCGGTTGAACGGGCCCGTCTCGAAAACGGGTAGGCGCCCAAAAGGTGCCTCGTGGGTTCGAATCCCACTCTCTCCGCCAGGCACCTTGACATGGAGCGGAGAGATGTCCGAGTGGCTTAAGGAGCACGCCTGGAGAGCGTGTAGGCGGGCCCAAACCTGCCTCGTGGGTTCGAATCCCACTCTCTCCGCCAGATCTTGGCCGTGCTAGACGGGGAGGTAGCGGTGCCCTGTAACCCGCAATCCGCTATAGCGGGGTTGAACTCCCGTCTGAGGGCGTCTTCCTGTGGGGTCCGGCCGGTGCAAGTGGCGACGAGGGCCGGGTCCCGCGCAACGGGAACCCGTGAACCCCGTCAGGCCCGGGAGGGAGCAGCGGTAAGCGGGCACTTCCGTGTGCCGCGGGGCTACCTGGCCGGAGCCGGCTGCACCGATACCGCCCGGAGGGAGCGGTCGGGGACGGGTGCACGGCCCGAAAAGGGGGAGCCGGAGATGCCGGCTCCTTTTTTGCTGGGCCCGCCCTCTGAGAGCGGCGGGTGGGAGCGCCGCGCCCGCTCCCGGACAGGGGGCGAGCGTGCACACCAGGGGACGGGGTGCGCAGGTTCTGGCGGACCCGGTGCCGAAAAAGTTGACCAGGGGGCAACGGTCACGGTGGAGTACGTATCGCTGTACCGCAGGTGGAGGCCGCGGAAGTTCGCCGAAGTGGTGGGCCAGCGTCACGTAGTGCTTACCCTGCAGCGGGCCATCGCCCAGGGCCGGGTGGGGCATGCCTACCTGTTTGCCGGCCCGCGGGGGACGGGCAAGACCACGGTGGCGCGCATCCTGGCCAAGGCACTGAACTGCCGGCGGGGGCCGGCCCCGGAGCCGTGCCTGGAATGCGACATGTGTCAGAGTATCGCGGCGGGATCGTGCCTGGACGTGATCGAGATGGATGCTGCCTCCAACCGGGGCGTGGACGAGGTCCGCCACCTGCGCGAAAACGTGGGACTTGCCCCGGCCCAGGGGCGCACACGTGTTTACATAATCGATGAAGTTCACATGCTAACCACGGAGGCCTTCAACGCCCTCCTCAAGACCCTGGAAGAACCGCCCCGGCATGTCCTGTTCGTGCTGGCCACCACCGAGCCCCATCGTCTTCCTCTGACAATTACCTCGCGCTGCCAGCGGTTTGAGTTCAGACGGCTCGACGCCACGGAGATGACGGAACGGCTGTGGGAGGTGGCGCGACAGGAAGGGATTCCCGTGTCGGAGGAGGCCCTGGGGGCGGTGGCCCGGTACGCCGAGGGGTCCCTGCGAGACGCCATCAGCCTGCTCGATCAGTTGATGGCGTACTCTGGCGAGGGGATCACCCAGGAGACGGTGTGGGCGGTGCTGGGTCGTGCCCCCCTGGATCTGATGAGGGAGATGGGCCGGGCCCTGGCGGGCGGGGACGCGGCGTTGTTGCTCGGTGCGGTGGAACAGGCTGCCCTGCGCGGGCTGGACATGCGTCAGGTGCTACGGGATCTCGCCGCCTATCTGCGCGACCTTTCGGTGCTCGTGTCCTGCGGTGATGGTACTACCCTCCTCTACCTTCCGCCGGGCGAGGCCGCCGGGGCGCGAGAGGAGGCGGCGGTGCTCCCGCCCGCCCGGTGGTGGGAGCTGGCCACCGCCCTGGCGCGGGCGGAGGCGGAGGTGCGCTGGACTTCCCAGCCCCGCCTTGCCCTGGAGCTGGCGCTGCTCCGGCTGGTAGCAGATCGGGGGCAGGGCCAGGCGCCGCAAGTGCAGGCCGCAGCATCCGGCCAGCCACGGCTGCTTTCAGCGGCCCGAGCTCAGGCATCCGCCCAGCCACAGATGGTTCAAGCCGCGCAGGTAGAGGCTGCGCGGCCGCAGGCGGTTGCGCCGGCCCCTCCTGCTCAACCGCAGCCGGGGGTCCCCACGCACGCCGTCCCTGCTGAAGCGCAGGTCGGCGGCGTCCGGCAGCCAGGTCCGGCCGGAGCTACCTCCGTTGCCGGGGCGAGCGGAGGCGTGTCACTGCAGGAGGTGTGGCAGCAGGTGCTCTCCGTCCTCGACCGCACGCGGGGGCGCAAGTTCGCCGCTGCCTGCCTGCGGGAGGGGAAGCCTCTGGGCCTTGAGGGGAAACGCTTCCTGGTGGGGTTCTCGCCTCATCTTGCGACCCTGCGCGAGCAACTCGAGCACACCTATCGCGGCGCGGTGGAGCAGGTGCTGGCCCAGGTGGTGGGGCACGAATGCCGGCTGGTCTGCACGCAGCTGGTGGATGACGCAACAGTGGCGGGGGTACCTGCGGACTCCGGGGCTGGAGTTCCCGCAGGGGCGGATGCCCTGCCCGTCACCGACGCGGCCCCGTCGGTCCCGACCGGGCGGGAGGGTGCGGCCCCTGCCGCTGCGCCCGGTGCGGGGAACGGAGCTGCGGCCGGGCTGGACAGGGGGGGAGAAAGTCGGCGGGAGCGGGCTGGGGTCCGGGGAGCCGCATCCGTCGATGCCCCTGATCAGCTCGATGAGGTGGTGCAGCGCGCCTGGTGCGAATGGGGAGGATACATCCTGGATCTGGAAAGGGAGGGTGCCCCGTGAGCTTTGGAGCCGGTAACATGGCCAAGATGATGAAGCAGGTGCAGAAGATGCAGTCGGAGCTCGTCCGCGTGCAGGAGGAGGTGGCGGAAAAGACTGTGGAGGCTACCGCCGGGGGCGGAGCGGTACGGGCGGTGGTCAACGGCAGGCTGGAGGTGAAGGCGCTCCAGATCAGTCCCGAGGCCATTGACCCCGAGGACCCCGAGCTTCTGGCCGACCTGGTGCTGGCCGCGGTCAACGAGGGAATCAGGCGCGCTCAGGAGATGGTGCAGAAAGAGATGGCCAGGGTGACGGGAGGCCTTTCCATCCCGGGGGTATTCTGAGGGGATATTCCGATATGAGCTTCGTTCCCCCTATCACGCGACTGGTAGAAGAACTCAACCGCCTGCCCGGGATCGGCCCCAAGACGGCCCAGCGCCTGGCCTTTTACCTCCTGCGGCGGCCCCGCGAGGAAGTCCACCAGCTGGCCGACGCCCTGCGGGAAGCCCGTGATCGGGTGGTGCTCTGCTCGGCGTGCTGCAACCTGACGGATGTGGACCCCTGTCCCATCTGCTCGGCCCCGGACCGGGACCGGGGTGCCATCTGCGTGGTGGAAGATCCCCGCGATGTGGCCGCCATGGAACGCACCCGTCAGTACCGGGGGCTGTATCACGTCCTGCAGGGGGCCATATCCCCCCTGGACGGGGTCGGTCCTGATGACCTGCACATTGCGGAGCTGTTGAACCGCCTTGACGGCACCGTGAGAGAGATCATCCTGGCCACCAACCCCGACGTGGAGGGGGAGGCGACCGCCCTCTATCTGGTCAAGCTCCTCAAACCCCTGGGGGTGAAGGTGTCCCGCCTCGCCCACGGGTTGCCAGTCGGCACCGACCTGGAGTACGCGGACGAACTGACCCTCGCCCGTGCCCTGGAGGGGCGGCGGGAAGTCTGACCGCTACGGGGTGGCCCGCGCGGGGCAGGCAGCACGGGGCGGTATGCAGGGGGCGGTCGGCGTCCCACTGCCCCCGGATGCATGGAAGATTCTTCCCGGGCGGATAATATCCTCCGGAGGACCGCGCGCATATAGAGTAAGGGGCGGCGCGGTCTTCGGGAGGAAGATGGCCGACGTGGGACAGCCGTGGGATAGACTGCGGAACTGGTGGCTGACCAGGGCCCGGGACGCCGATGGCGAGGAGGGGAGCGCTCACGGAGGCGTGGCTGCAGGCGCCCCGGGGGGCGGCCCTGACTCCCAGGTAGACGAACTGGTCTGGCAGGCCCAACGCGAGCTGGATGCAGCCAGGGCGTATTTCGAGAGCGTTTCCGATCCGGACCTCGTGGACCACGCCTGCTACCTGCTGGAGGCGGCGCAGAAGCGCTACTCGTACCTGTTGAGACTGGCCAGGCAGGGCAGGATAGCGGGCTAGTTCTGCCCGTGGTTGGCGGGGCATACCGTTAGGCAGGAGGTCGTTGGGACATGGACCCCCAGCTGCTTGCTGCCTACGGGTTCGGTTTGCTCCTGCTTTACGTGGTGGTGAGGCTGTTTTACCGGCCCCTGCGCTGGGTGGGGGTGGCGGCGGGGAGAGCGGTGCTGGGAGGCCTGGCCCTGTGGGCGGTGAACCTCGCCGGCGCTCTCTTCGGACTGCATCTCTCCCTCAACCCGGTTACCGCCCTGGCGGTCGGATACCTGGGCATCCCGGGTCTGCTCATGGTGGCCGCCCTGCAGCTGTGCATCCCGTGAGCGCCCAGCGCAGTCTTGCCGTCCAGCCCAGTTTTCCTTGACGGGACCGAGGACAAGGGGTACCATTAGGATCGGTGAGTCCTGGGAGACCGGGGCCGCAAAGGCGCCCGGTCTCAACGTTATGCGGGAAATTGGAGATAATTCCGTCAAGGAGAAGGGGTGAGGCCTGTGCCCACCACGGAAATCAGGTGGCACGCGCGGGGCGGACAGGGCGCCAAGACGGCGGCAGTACTTCTGGCAGAGGCAGCGGCAGCGGCCGGCAAGTTCGTGCAGGGCTTCCCCGAGTATGGGCCGGAGCGGATGGGAGCCCCCATGCTGGCGTTCAACCGCATCGGGGACGAGCCCATCTACGTCTACTCCGGTGTAAAGAGCCCGCGGGTGGTGATCGTGCTCGATCCAACCCTGGTGGGCAAGAGCGATGTGACGGCAGGCCTCCCCGACGACGGCATCATTCTCATCAACACCGCCCGCGGACCGGGTGAAATGCGGGCGCGGCTGAAGCTCCCCTCCGACAAGGGGAAGGTGTTCACCGTGGACGCCAGTCGCATTTCGCTGGACACGCTGGGGAGGGACATCCCCAACACCCCCATGATGGGGGCCTTGATGCGTGCATCGGGACTCATCGCTTATGAGCAGTTCCTCACGGTCACCGAAGAGCAGCTGCACCACAAATTCCGCAACCGACCGGAGCTGGTGGACGCCAACGTCAAAGCCCTCCGTCGGGGCTACGAGGAGGTCAGGGGGG
This sequence comes from Bacillota bacterium, assembly GCA_030019365.1. Classification (NCBI taxonomy): domain Bacteria; kingdom Bacillati; phylum Bacillota; species Bacillota bacterium. Next base: position 25,900 of record JASEFA010000011.1, on the reverse strand, counting down.
AATGAGCAGGCAGCCCGGGCCGGACCGGCTCCCCGGGTGGAGAGACATGCCCGCGGGGGCGGTGATCACGGAGGCGGGCAACGCCGCCCGCTACCAGACGGGGGACTGGCGTTCTGTACGTCCGGAGTGGTCCCAGGAAAAGTGCATCCAGTGCCTGATCTGCTGGGTGTTCTGCCCGGACGGGGCCATCATCGTGAAGGACGGCAGAATCGCCGAGTTCGACTTCGAGCACTGCAAGGGGTGCGGCATCTGCGCCCAGGAGTGCCCGCCCAAGGTGAAGGCCATCAAGATGGTCCCCGAAGAGGAAATGACCGAGGTGAAGTGAGATGGCCGTGCAAACAGTGACCCAGCAGAAGGTAGCCCTGACCGGTAACGAGGCGGTAGCCATGGCCATGAAGCAGATCAACCCCGACGTGGTGGCCGCCTATCCCATCACCCCGCAAACCGATATCGTGCAGTACTTTTCCACCTTCGTGGCCGATGGCAAAGTGAAGACGGAGTTCGTCACCGTGGAGAGCGAGCACTCGGCCATGTCCGCCTGCGTGGGATCCTGCGCGGCGGGGGCCCGCACCATGACCGCCACCTCCTCGCAGGGGCTGGCCCTGATGTGGGAAGTGCTTTACATCGCCGCCGGCTTCCGGCTCCCCATCGTCATGCCGGTGGTGAACCGGGCCCTGTCCGCTCCCATCAACATCCACTGCGATCACTCCGACTCCATGGGCGCCCGCGACTCGGGGTGGATCCAACTGTACGGCGAAAACGCCCAGGAGGCGTATGACAATACAATCCAGGCCGTGCGTATCGCCGAGCACCCCGGCGTGCGCCTGCCCGTAATGGTCTGCCAGGACGGCTTCGTGATCAGCCACTCCCTCATGAACCTGGAGGTCCTGCCCGATGAGGCCGTGGCCGCCTTCCTGGGGGAGTTCTGTCCCCGCTACCCGCTGCTCGATGCGGAGCACCCCGTCACCTACGGGGCCCTCGCCCTCCAGGATTCCTACTTCGAGGCCCGGCGGCAGCTGGCCGACGCCATGGGTCATGCCCCCGCCGTCATCCTCGAGGTGGGGAAGGAGTATGGCCGCCTGAGCGGGCGTGAGTACGGGTTCTTCGAGGCCCACCGCCTGGAGGATGCCGAGGTGGCCGTGGTGGCCATCGGATCGGCGGCGGGGAGCGCCAGGGCAGTGGCCGACTCCCTGCGCGCCGGCGGCATCAAGGCCGGTGTCCTGAAGGTGCGGGTGTTCCGTCCCTGGCCCTGGCAGGAGATCGGTGACGCCCTGGGGTCGGCTCAGGTGGTAGGAGTAATGGATCGCGCCGACAGCCTTTCCAACCTGGGAGGACCGCTCTTCGGCGAAGTGCGCTCCGCCCTGTACGATCGGGCGCGGCGGCCCCTGACCGTGGACTACATCTACGGGCTGGGCGGCCGGGACGTATCTCTGGAGGACATCGAAGGGGTATTCCGCGACCTCCTGCGCATCAAGGACGAGGGCCCTGCCGCCCAAGCGGTGACGTACCTCGGCGTGAGGGAGTGAAGACGTCATGCCCAGCCTGAAAGAACTGTCGCGCCAACCGGAACTCCTCACGGGAGGGCACCGCCTGTGCGCCGGGTGCGGCGCGCCCGTCGTGGTGCGCCAGGCCCTCAAGGCTCTGGACGTCTCCCTGGTGGCCGCCAACGCCACCGGTTGCCTGGAGGTGGCCACCGCCCTCTACCCGTACACGGCCTGGCGGTGTTCGTGGATCCACAGCGCCTTCGAGAACGCTGCCGCCACCATCTCGGGGGTGGAAGCGGCCTACCGCTCCCTCAAGCGGCAGGGGAAGATCCCGGGCGAGTTCCGCTTCGTGGCCTTCGGTGGGGACGGTGGCACCTTCGACATCGGACTCCAGTCCCTGTCCGGCGCCGCCGAGAGGGGCCACCGGTTCGTGTACATCTGCTACGACAACGAGGCGTACATGAACACTGGCATCCAGCGCTCCAGTGCCACCCCGCTGGGGGCGGAGACCACCACCACCCCCGCCGGTGAGGTGATCCCGGGCAAGCGCGGGCACCGCAAGGACCTCACTGCCATCATGTCAGCGCACGACATCTCTTACGTGGCCCAGGTGTCGCCCAGTCACTGGAACGACCTGGTCACCAAGATGAAGAAGGCCTTCGATGCCGAAGGTCCCGCCTTCATCAACGCCATCGCCCCCTGCCCGCGCGGCTGGCGCCACGACGGTTCTCTCACCATCGAGGTGACCCGGGTGGCGGTGGAGACCTGCTACTGGCCCCTGTATGAGGTGGATCACGGCAGGTGGCGCCTGACCTACAAGCCCCGCCAGAGGAAGCCGGTGGAGGAGTGGCTCAAGATGCAGGGGCGCTTCCGCCACCTCTTCCGGCCGGAGAACCGGCACATCATCGACGAGATCCAGGCCCACGTGGACCGCAAATGGGAGGAACTGCTCCGCCGCTGCGGCGAAATCTGAGCGGGCGGGGACCAACCGAGGGGGGCGACGGCCCCGGGTCCAAGCCCCGCCCCCCTGGGCCTGCCCGCCTCGCGACGCCGCGGTCCACGGCGGCGCCGGGGGGCCTGGTGCGGCCGCGAAGCCCGAGCAGGTCGTGAGTGGGGGTGTCAGGACTGGTCAGGGTGCGTTTTGCTCCCAGTCCCACGGGAGAGCTGCACATAGGGGGCGCGCGTACCGCCCTCTTCAACTGGCTCTTCGCGCGGCACTACGGGGGAAAGTTCGTCCTGCGCATGGAGGATACCGACGTCAAGAGGTCGCGGGATGAGCTGGTCCGGCCCATGCTGGAGGCATTCCGCTGGCTTGGGCTCGACTGGGACGAGGGCCCCGAGGTGGGGGGGCCGTTCGGTCCCTACTTTCAGTCCCAGCGGCTGGACCTTTACGCCGCCCATGCCGAGCGCCTGCTCCAGAGCGGCCACGCCTACCGGTGCTACTGCACCCCCGAAGAGCTGGAGCAACGGCGGAAGGAAGCACTGGCGCAGGCGCTTCCTCCCCGCTATGACCGCCGCTGCCGCGACCTCACCCCCGCCCGGGAGGAGGCCCTCGCACGGGAGGGCCGCCGGCCCGTGCTGCGGCTCAAGATGCCCCTGGAGGGCGTCACCGTGGTGAGGGACCTGGTCCGGGGAGACGTGGCCTTCGAGCACGTCGTGCTCGACGATTGGGTGCTGGTGAAGTCGGACGGCATGCCCACCTACAACTTCGCCTGTGTGGTCGATGACGCCACCATGGAGATCACGCACGTCATCCGCGCCGAAGAGCACCTCTCCAACACGCCCAAGCAGGTGCTCCTCTACCGGGCCCTGGACTACGACCTGCCCGAGTTCGCCCACGTACCCATGATCCTGGCCCCCGACCGGAGCAAGCTGAGCAAACGTCACGGTGCCACGGCGGTGCACGAGTACCGCGATCGCGGGTACCTTGCCGAGGCGCTGGTGAATTACCTGGCCACCCTGGGCTGGTCTCCCGAGGGCGGGCAGGAGATCATCTCCCGGGACGAGATGATCCGCGAGTTCTCCCTGGAGCGGGTGTCCAGGAGTGCCGCGATCTACGACAACGAGAAGCTCACCTGGATGAACGCCCAGTACCTGCGCCTGGCCTCTCCCTCCCTGCTGGTGGACTGGGCCCTGCCCTTCTGGCGCCAGGCCGCCCTCCTGCCGGCCCGCCCCTCCGCCGCCGGCGTGCCACCGGACCCCGCCACGCGGCGCTGGCTGGAAGGCATCATGGGGGTCATGCGCGAGCGGGTGCGTACCCTGGCCGAGGTCCCCGAGGCCACCCGCTACTTCTTCACGGACGACTTCACTTACGACGAGAAGGGCGTGGCCAAGCACTTCGCCCGGCCGGGTGTGGCGGACCTGCTGCAAACGGCGGTGGAGCGCCTGCGGGCCCTGCCCGGCTGGGATGCGGCCACCGTGGAGCACTGCTACCGTTCCCTCGCGGAGGGGCGCGGCATCGGTGCCGGCCAGATCATCCACCCCACCCGCCTGGCCCTCACCGGCCGTACCGTGGGGCCCGGCCTCTTCGACATCATGGCCCTCCTCGGCCGGGAGGAAACCCTGCGCCGCCTGGAACGCGCCATCTCCTGGGTCAGAAGCCACTGAAAAGATGAATCCGTTTTCCCTTCGGTAGCGTAGGATATGCGGGTAGAGCCGGAGCCGGCGGCCCATGGGTTTCGACCACCGGCCGGCGGGCGTGATATAATGAGGTGCCATGGAGCGAGCACTCGCGGACAAGGGCGGGACGCGCCTGTGCGCAGTCTATCCCAGCACCCACCAGGCGCTCAGGCTGGATGGGATCTTGAGCGAGAAGGGTATCCCTCACAGCCTGATTCCCACGCCGAGGTGGATTTCGGATGCCTGCGGCATGGCCGTGGCCTTTGCGCCGCGCTACCGTGAGAGGGTAGCGGAACTGTCGACCTGCGCCGGTCTCGAGTGCACAGGCATGTTCACCGTTGAGGCGCCGGCCGGCCGGGGCACGAGGCGCCCGGCGTCCGGGCTACCACTTCCCACGCGTGCGTCCCCCGAAGGGCCGGTCCCCCGGCAGCTGCCCGGGGACCGGCGGCTCGTCCGACCGCCGGGGCGCGGGCCCGGGGGTGGGTCGGGATGAGGGCACCCGGGGCGGGCCGGGTGCCCGCGGGACAGCGACTGGTGTACGCCGATCACGCTGCCACTTCGTGGCCCAAACCTCGGGCGGTGGCCCGTGCCATGGTGGAGTACCTGGAACAGGCGGGGGCCAACCCGGGGCGGTCGGCTCACCGCCGGGCGGTGGCGTCCGCCCGGGCCGTGTTCGCCGCCCGGCAGGTGGTGGCTCGCCTCCTGGGCGCCCGCGATGAGAGCCGCATAGTCTTCGGCCCCAACGCCACCTGGGGCATCAACCTGGCCCTGCACGGGCTACTTGAACCCGGCGACCGCGTGGTGACCTCCGGCATGGAGCACAACGCGGTCGCTCGTCCTCTCCACGAGCTGAGTGGGCGTGGAGTGCAAGTGACCCGCGTGCGCTGCACGCCCGAGGGCCACCTCGACCTGGACGACCTGCGCCGGGCTCTGCGGCAGGCTGCCCACGGGCGGGCCCCGGCCGGTAGCGGGCGGGGCGGCACGCGGCACCCCACCTGCCTGGTGGTCCTGACCCACGGCTCCAACGTGACCGGCACTATTCTGCCGGTGGCCGAGGCCGCCCGCCTGGCCCACGAGCACGGCGCCCTCATCCTGGTGGATGCGGCCCAGACTGCGGGCTGCCTGCCCCTGGATGTCACCGCCATGGACCTCGACGTGGTGGCGTTCACCGGGCACAAGGGATTGCTCGGTCCCCAGGGGACGGGGGGCCTCTACATAAGAGAAGGGCTCACGCCCCGGCCCCTCGTGCGCGGGGGCACGGGCAGCTTCTCCCACCTGGAGGAGCAGCCTCCGGTCCTGCCCGACCTGTATGAGAGCGGCACCCTCAACGGGGTGGGGCTGGCCGGGCTGGGGGCGGCTGCGCACTACGTGGCGGGGGTTGGCATCGATCGTATCCGCCAGCATGAGGCGGAGCTCACCCGGCAGCTGCTCCGTGGTCTGGAGGCCATCCCGGGGGTGGAGGTATACGGCCCCCGGGACCCGGAGGCGCAGGTGGCGGTCGTCTCCTTCAACGTGCTCGCCCCCGGTCGCGGCGGGGTGCTTGATCCGGCCCTGGTGGCCGAAACTCTTGACACCGAATTCGGGGTGATGGTGAGGGCGGGGCTGCAGTGTGGCCCCTGGGCCCACCGCACGGTGGGCACCTACCCCCAGGGGACCGTGCGCATCAGCCTGGGCTACTCCAACACCCCCGAAGAGGTGGCCTACATCGTGAGCGCGGTGGGCGCCATTGCCGGCGGACTGACCCGCGCTCGCTAGGGAGGGGGTGCTCGAGGTGCACCGGCTCACGCAGATGACCAAGGCGGCAGGCTGAGCGGCCAAGGTGGGTCCGGAGACCCTGTCGCACGTGCTGCGACAACTGCCCATTCCGCAAGACGCCCGCCTCCTGGTGGGGCCCCATACGGGTGACGATGCCGCCGTGTACCTGCTGGACGAGGAGACGGCCCTCATCGTCACGGTGGATTTCTTCACCCCCGTGGTGGATGACCCCTACACCTTCGGGCAAATCGCTGCCGCCAACGCCCTCTCCGACGTGTACGCCATGGGGGGGAGGCCCCTCTTATGTCTCAACCTGGTGGGATTCCCCACCTGCCTCCCCGTCGAGGTGCTGGGCGAGATCTTGAGGGGCGGGTCCGACAAGGTGGCCGAAGCGGGTGCCATCCTGGCCGGGGGCCACACCCTGGAGGATGACGAGCCCAAATACGGCCTGGCGGCGGTGGGACTCGTGCATCCGGAGGGACTGTGGCGCAACTCCACCGCCCGCCCGGGCGACGTCCTCATCCTCACCAAACCCCTGGGCACGGGGGTCATCAACACCGCGGCCAAGGTGGACATGGCTCCGCCGGATGCGATGGCGGCTGCCGTCGACCTCATGCGTACCCTGAACGCGGCCGCCTGCCATGCCCTGCGGGACGTCAGGGTGAATGCCTGCACCGACGTGACCGGGTTCGGCCTGCTGGGCCACGCCGCCGAGATGGCAGAGGCGAGCGGCGTCACCCTGGTGTTGCGGGCGGAGGCTATTCCCGTCCTGGAGGGGGCCCGGGAGTTGGGGGCCATGGGGATGTTCCCGGGGGGTGCTTACCGCAACCGGGACTGGGTGAAGGGGCGCCTCGCGGCCGGGGGCGTCGACGACACCGACCTCCTCATCCTGTGCGACCCCCAGACCTCCGGCGGACTGCTGGCGGCCGTGCCCGGGGACCAGGTGGAACTCGCCCTGGCGCGCCTCGGTGAGCGCGGTGTCCCGGGCAGGGTCATTGGGGAGGCCGTCCCCCGGCGCGACGCCTTGCTGGCAATCCTTGCCTGACGGGTCGGGAGTGTGATGCCCGTGATTGTTGTGGAAGAAGCCCACGGGGCCGTGCTAGCCCGGCGTCGCCCGCCCATTCTCGTTTTGAAGGGGGAGCCAGCGTAAGCTGCTCGAGGAGCAACCGAACGGGAGGGATGGTCGTTTGCGAGTGGTAGATAATCGGGGGCTACCCTGCCCCCAGCCGGTGATCAACACGCGCAAAGCCGTGAAGGAGTCCGGGGGTCCGGTGGTGTCCATAGTGGACAACGAGGCGGCCCGGGAGAACGTCACCCGTTTCGCCCGCAGCCAGGGATACGAGGTGGAGGTAGTGCAGGAGGGGGGCAGCTGGCGCCTCACCATCACGCCTCCCGCCGTGAAGCAGTCCGAAAGCCACGTCATCTCCGATGCGGCTGCTCTCGCAGGGCAGCCCGGCACCGGGCAGCCCTCCGTGGCCCGGCCCGCCGACGAGACGGCCGTCGGTGGCGGCGGGACAGGCGTCGGTGGTGTGCAGGTCATTCTGATGGGAACGGACCGCCTGGGGCGGGGCTCCGATGAACTGGGCTCCGTCCTGATGCGCAGCTTTCTGTACACCCTGGCCCAGCTGCCCTCTCCGCCGGACGCCCTGATCTTCGTCAACGCCGGAGTCCACCTGACCACCGAAGGAAGCCCCGTGTTGGATGAGTTGCGCCAGTTGCAGGACAGGGGAACCCAGATCCTGTCGTGCGGCACCTGCCTCGACTACTTCGGGTTGCGCGAGAAGCTGGTGGTGGGCCGGGTCACCAACATGTATGAGATCGTCGAGACGCTGGCCTCCCCGGGGGGGGTACTCACCCTGTAGCGAAGCCGCCCCGCACGGGGAGGTGCCCCGACGTGGGGAACGGCGGTTAGTGCGCTTGTGCAGTCACGCTCCCAGCGAGCGAAGCGCGTTCTCGCCAATTATGGCGCGGGCATCGTGACCACGGCCAGTGCCGCGGGCCGGGCAGGGACGGGAGCGGGTGCGTGGCGAATCACCCGGTGACGAATAACCGGGAGGTGTGAAACCGGTGCCGGCAGGCTATGCGGGCAGGGTACTGCGGGTGGATCTCAGCGGAGCAAAAGTGGCAGAAGAGGAGCCGGGCGAGAAGTTCTACCGGATGCTCCTGGGCGGAAAGGGATTTGCAGGTCACTACCTGCTGGAGGAGGTGCCTGCCGGGGCCGATCCCCTGGGGCCGGAGAACGTGCTGGTGCTGGCGGGGAGCGTGGTGAGCGGGCTGCCCATCCCGGGTTACTCGCGCTTCACGGTGGCGGCCAAGTCGCCCCTTACGGGGGGATACGGGGAGGCGGAGGCGGGGGGATTCCTGGCCCCGGAGTTGAAGTTCGCCGGGTTCGAGGCGGTGGTGGTGACGGGTGCCTCTGATCGGCCCGTGTACCTTTTCGTGCATGACGGGCAGGCCGAGATCCGCGACGCCTCGCACCTGTGGGGTCTGGGCACCTTCGCCACCGAGCGGGCCATCCGCGAGGAGTTGGGGGATGCGCGGGTGCGGGTCGCGTCCGTGGGCCCGGCGGGGGAGAACCTGGTGCGCTACGCCTGTGTCATGCACGAGGGGCGGAACGCGGCCGGGCGGTGCGGCCTGGGGGCGGTGATGGGTTCCAAGCGCCTGAAGGCGGTCGCCGTGCGCGGGACGGGCCGGCCGGATCTGGCCGACCGCGAGGGGGTCCTGGGCATCGCCCGCTGGTTCCGCGACCACTACCGGGACAACCCCCTCAGCCGGGCCCTGCACGACCTGGGCACCGCCGGGCTGCTGGGTGGTCTCAACGCCACGGGGATGCTGCCCACCCGCAACTTTTCGGTGGGCAGCTTCGAGGGGTGGGAGGCGCTCTCGGGGGAGGCTTACGAAAAGCGGTTCGTGGTCGGCAGGTGGGGCTGCTATGCCTGCCCGGTGCGATGCAAGCGCACGGTGCGTCTGGACGGCCAGGAGGCGGGAGGGCCCGAGTACGAGACCATCGCCGCCTTCGGGTCCAACCTGGGCAGCGACGACCTCGGCTCCATCCTGGAAGTGAACCGCCTGTGCAACGACCTGGGCCTGGACACCATCTCCACGGGGGTCACCCTGGCCCTGGCCGCCGAGTGCTTTGAGCGGGGGCTGATCACCGCTCGGGACACGGGCGGGATGGACTTGCGCTTCGGGCGAGTTCCCGCCCGCGCGCTGGTGCCCCTCATTGCCCGCCGGGAAGGCTTCGGGACGGACCTGGCCGAGGGGGCCAGGCGTCTGGCGGAGAAGATCGGGGGGCCGGCCCTGCCCCTGGCCGTGGAGGTGAAGGGTCTGGAGGCGGCCATGCACGACCCCCGGGGGAAGGTGAGCGTGGGGCTGGGGTACACCCTGGCCGCCCACGGGGCCGACCACATGGTGGCGGCCCACGACACCATGTTCCTCAAGCGGGGCGCCTACGCCCTCGACCGGATCGCGCCCTTCGGCCTGCTCGATCCCGTGGATGCCCGCGACCTGAGTCCCGCCAAAGTGCGGCACTTTGCCACCCTGGAAGTCTGGTGGGACACCCTGAAGTCCCTGGGGATCTGCTTCTTCTGTGTGGCGCCCCGCAGCCTGCTCCCGGTGGGCATGGTAGTGGACTCGGTGCGCTACGCCACCGGGTGGGAAACCAGCCTGTACGAGCTGATGCAGGCGGGCGAGAGGGCCAACGTCCAGGCCCGCCTGTTCAACTGCTGCGAGGGCCTGGATCCCGGCGCTGACCGCCTGCCCGCCCGCTTCACCGAGGACGCCGCCGGTGGTCATCCTGGCATCGATGAGAGGGCCTTGAGCGGGGCGTGCCGCACATATTACGCGCTGCGGGGCTGGGATGTTGACACCGGCCGTCCCCGTCCTGCCGCCCTGCAGCGCCTGGGCCTCCCCGTCCCCGGCTGGCTCGCCTGATCCCCCGCGGGAATACTAGGGACGGATCTGGCCGGCCCGGCAGATACGGGAATCGGGAGGGCGTGCTGTCTACGTACCCTGCGACGTTTCCCGGCCGGAGCAGTGCCGGAACGCAGTGGCACAGGCCGTCGCCACCTTTGGTCGGCTGGACATCCTGGTGAACAACGCCGGTACCGCCACGGTTGACCCCGCGGAAGCCGTTACCGAGGAGGAGTGGGACCGGGTGCTCGGGGTCAACCTGAGGGGCCTGTTCTTCATGAGCCAGGCGGCGGCCAGGGTCATGATCGAGCGCAGGACGGGAGGCCGCATTATCAACATCGGTAGCATCAGACTCCTTGAGTGAACGGGCCGGCCGCACCTGCCTCAGGGTTGCGCGCCAGCGGCGCCCGGGCCGTCCCCGATTGGAGAACCGGTAACGAGCAGGGAAGGAAGGTGTCAGAGGCGAACGCCCCTCTTGGGGGGCGAAGAGCTGCTGGATCACCACAGGTTCCTGGCCGCGGCGTTACGCGAGGCCCACAAGGCATGGGCCGAGGGCGAGATCCCGGTGGGCTCCGTCATCGTGAACAGTTCGGGGAGGATCGTCGCCCGCGGCCGTAACCAGATGGTGCGCAGGCGCGATCCCACCGCCCACGCCGAAGTGGTGGCCCTGCGCCGCGCCATATCCCGCCTGGCCCCGGAAGCGCGCTCGGACTGGACGCTCTACAGCACGCTAGAACCCTGCCCCATGTGCCTGGGCATGGTGGTCATGCTGCACCTGCGAGGGCTGGTCTGGGCGGCACCGGACCGCCGCGCGGGCGCCGCCGACCTTCTCCACGCCAATCCGTACATGCGCAGGCACCGCGACGGTATGCAGGTGGTCGCCTGCCCGGACCCGGGGCTGGAGCGGGAGTGCGCGGAGCTCCACACCCGGTACTGGCTGGCACAGGGCAGGCCCGACGTCCTGGAGCCCGTGCGCGAGGCCGCGGCCGCGAAGCGGCCGCCCGGGAACGCTGAGGCCGGGGACCCGCCCCGTCAGAGAAGCCCTTTGGCCTGAAGGTGCTGCTGCAATTGCTGGCGGAAGGCGTCGGAGCTGGGTGCCCCCTCGAGGGGTTGGCCGTCGATGTAGATATTCTCTTCTCCGAAGGCGAGGGCGTCGGCGCGTTTGGTAATAACGCGCTCGGCCGTCACCACCCGGGGTGACATTTCCCGGGCGATTTCGAGCATGCGCCGGTAGGTGAGCATCAGCCAGGGGCAGCGTGCCGAAAGAACCGCTTCCACATGCACGGATGCATCGTTGCCCTGGTGGGCCTTCTTCACGGGCACCAGGGATACGCGCGCGGCAGGGCGGTTGGCCCTGAGCAGGAGGATGTGGTCGCCGCGCGTCTCTGCGTTCGTGAAACCGTGCTTCTCGAAGAACGAGACCGGTATCCAGTCCGGGAAGGTGAGGGAGGCCACGCCAGCCGATCCCCCGGCCGCATCCAGGGCGTGACCCACCAGCGCCTTCCCGATGCCCTTTCCCTCTCCTGGGGGCAGCACCCACAGGCAGCGGATGACCCACAGGTCCTCTCCCTCCAGGGGCAGCGGGGCGGCCTCGACGGGCATCACCTCAATGCGCCCCACCGCCTTTCCCGCCAGGAAGGCCGCGAAGACCCTGGCCCCCATTGCCGCCGCCCGCGCGTGGGCGGCCGCACTCTCCCGCAGCACCGCCTCCAGGGCCGGCCCATCCTTGACGCCGTGCGGCAGGCACATCCGGTTGACCTCGTCGATCGCAGTTGCCGGTACCTCCCTGACCTCAAACATGCCCACAGCCTCCCCTCCAGAGAGATGGCTCAGACCTCGCCTACCCGGTCACCAGGGAGAGCAGGGCCAGCCACACCCACGGCGATGTCGACCAGCGTCCCCCGGGGACCCGAGGCGTCATGATGCGGTATCACGTCCAGGACAATGTGGGAGAGCAGCCCCGCTGATACTGCGGCGGCCGGCGACCCCGTGCTGGCTCCCACCGCCGCTCCCACCAGGCCGTGTGTCGTAAAGTACATCGAACACCACCGCCCGGGCTTATTCCCCGCCTCCGGGACGGGTTCCTCCCCGCGAGGGACGCCACCGGTGTCTCAGAGCATCCCCCGGCGCCACAGCAGGAACGCGGCCGCACCACCGGCCAGCGCGGATGCGCCTGCGATCACCCCGAAACCGAAGGGGCTCTGCTGCAGGGGCAGGGGCACGTTCATCCCGTAAAAGGTACCGATCACGGTGGGGATGGCGAGGATGATGGTTACCGCGGTGAGGAACTTCATGACGATGTTGAGGTTGTTGGATATGATCGAAGCGAAGGCGTCCATGGTGCCGCTCAGGATGCTCGAGTGCACTTCCGCGGCGGACAGCGCCTGCTGGTTCTCGGTAATGGCGTCCTCCAGGAGATCCTCGTCGTCCGGGTAGAGCCGCAGGGGCAATCCCCCGTTCTCCCCCTCGCGGGCGGGGCGCAGCCGGGAGCGGAGCAGCTTCTCCATCACAATCTGGTTGGCGCGCAGGGCGGTGGTAAGGAAGACCAGGCTCTTCTGTATCTCCATGAGGTGGAACATCTCCTCGTTACGCATGGAGCGGCGGAGGGCGGTTTCCAGGTCCGTGGCCTTGCGGTCCAGGCGGTCGAGGTAGTCCAGGTACAGCCTGGCCGTGTGGTACATGAGTTGCAGCAGGAGCCTGGTCTTCTTGGTCGGGTGCACCTTCCCCTGTGCTACCAGGCCGTCTATCACCGGTGTCTTTTCCAGGCACACCGTTACCAGAAAGCCCTGGCTTACCGCGATGCCCAGAGGGATAGTCGTGTGCTGGAGGGGGGATCGGGCCACCGGGATACGGATAATTACCAGTGCCTCCTCCCCTTCCGCCTCCTGGCGGGGCCGTTCGTCCTCGTCCAGGGCTGCCCGCAGGAAGTCGGTGGGGAGCCCGGTGGCCGCCGCCACGGCGGCGATCTCTTCATGGGTGGGGGCAACCAGGTGTATCCAGGTTCCGGGCTGGGTGAAGTCTTCTACGGGATGCGCCACTTGCTGGATCTGACGATATGCGCGTAGCACTGGGCCCACCTCCTCCGACCGGCCGGATCGCGAGGCCGCAACAGAAAACGCCCTCCTGCGGGAGGGCGCCGTCACGACCTCACCGGCCGGGCGGATCAGCGCCCGGCCCCACCTCCCGCGAGCCCGGCCTCGATGCGGTTCGCTAATGCTGGTCGGTCTGCATCCATTAGGGTTCACCGTCCCCGCGCCATGCTATCACCGCATCCTGCCTCGCGTCAACCATCGCTGGTACGCCCATCGCTGGTACGCTGGTACGGGTACCTTTCATTCCGAAGCAGCGGGCACTGTTGAGAGCACGGGTTAGCACCAGCGCGTGGACACTACCGGGCAGGCCCCTCGGTTGGGGTAGGCAGGTGGGTGACGGACAAAGGGTGCGAGGTGGGCAAAGGGTGCGAGGTGTTGACAGGAGGCGGGGATGCAATACAATGTAGGCAAGTGAATACGGCGTCTTGCGGGGAGCTCGACGGGACCGGGCTGAGAGGAGGGCTGGAACGCCCTCGACCCGTACAACCTGACCTGGGTAATGCCAGCGTAGGGAACAGGACCTGCGACATGCGCAAGGGCCACCCCGGTCGGGTGGCCCTGCCTGTTAGGAACAGGTGCCGGCCGGAAGGCGGCAGGCGGCTACCCGGGAGCAGCCGCTCGCCAGAGACGGAAGGCGACCCCGGAACAGGGGTTATGTGGTAGGCGGGAGGTGACTGAACTGTGGGAACACAGGAAGCGGAGATTCAGAGCAGGCGGCCGCGCATCCAGGCACCGCCGCAGTGGGGCATCGAGCCGGTGCCCGTGGAGCACCGGCTGCTGGGCTTCCTGGACTACTTCGCCCTGTGGTCCAGCCTGGGGGTGGGTCTGCTCGTCCTCCTGGCCGGCACCCTGCTCGTGCCAGCCCTGGGCATGGGGCCGGCGCTGCTGGCCATCGTGGTCGGTACCCTGATCGGCAATGCCCTCCTCGCACTGGTGGGACTGGTGGGGAGCCGCACGGGGGTGCCCACCATGGTGCTTTTCCGGCCTTCCCTGGGCGTGCGGGGATCGTACCTGCCCACGCTGCTGAACGTGCTGCAACTGGTGGGCTGGGGTGCCTTCGAGATCTTCATCATGGCCCAGGCGGCCCACGGCATCGCCAGACAGTTTGTCGGGGCGTCGGGCTTCCTCGGGTGGGGGCTGTTCTTCGCCGCCCTTTGCACCGCCCTGGCCGTCAGCGGTCCGCTGGCCGTGGTGCGCCAGTGGATTGAGAAGTTCGCGGTGTGGCTCGTATACCTGAGCACCATTTACCTCACCGTGTACCTCTTCACCCATCATGACCTGGGTGCCATTTTTGCGCAGCCCGGTGCGGGAGGCCTCACCTTCTGGGCGGCGGTGGATCTGGTGGTGGCCATGCCGGTGTCGTGGATGCCCCTGGTGGCGGACTACAACCGCTTCGCCCGGGACGACCGCCGCGCCTTCTGGGGCACCTACACGGGCTACTTCGTCGCCAACGTGTGGTTCTACGCCCTGGGGGCCCTCTTCGTGCTCGCCCTCGGGACCGGGGACCTCATCCCCGCCATCCTCAGCCTGGCAGGGGGCTGGATGGCCCTTCTGCTTATCCTCGTGGACGAGACCGACAATGCTTTCGCCAACATCTACTCCACGGCGGTGTCGGCACAGAACGTGCTGAGCCGGGTGCCGCAGTGGGTGCTGGCCGTTGCCACGGGCGGCGTGTGCTTCCTGGTGGCCTGGTGGATTTCCACCGGGGTCCCCACGGCCGCCTACGAGGGATTCCTGTTCCTGATCGGTTCCTTCTTCGTGCCCCTCTTCGGCGTGCTGGCGGCCGACTACTTCCTGCTGCGGCGGCAATACGACCTCACCGAGTTCTACCGGGCCCGGGGTGCATACTGGTACCGGTATGGCGTCAACGTGCCGGCCCTGGTGGCCTGGGGCCTCGGGTTTGCCGCCTACCGTCTCATGGTGGCGCGGTTACCGGGCGTGGGCGCCTCTTTACCCTCCTTCATCGTGGCCGCCCTGGCCCACCTGGTGCTCACCAAGGTCCTGGAGAGCCGCCGCTCCGCCGGCGGGGAGGAGCGACGTTCGTGACAGCGGGGAAGCGGTTCGACCTGACCCTCTACCTGGTTACCGACCGCCGCCAGAGCGGCGGGCGGCCACTGGAGGAGATCGTGCGGGCGGCCATAGCCGGCGGGGTTACCACGGTGCAGTTGCGGGAGAAGGACATCTCCACGCGGGAATACGTGGCCCTGGCCCGCACCCTGAGGGAGATCACCGGGGAGGCGGGGGTGACCTTCATCGTCAACGACCGCGTCGACGTGGCCCTGGCGGCCGACGCGGACGGCGTCCACGTGGGCCAGGAGGACATGCCCGCTGCCCTGGCGCGGGGCCTCATCGGGCCCGACCGCATCCTGGGGGTGACGGCGGCCAGTGAGGCCGAGGCCCGCCGGGCCCAGGGCGACGGGGCCGACTACGTGGGCTGCAACGCGGTGTTCGCCACCCCCTCGAAGACGGACACCGGCCCGCCCCTGGGGCTGGAGGGCTTGCGACGGCTGGCGCAGGCGGTGAGCATCCCGGTGGTGGCCATCGGGGGCATCAACGCGGGCAACGCCGCCGAAGTGATGGCCTGCGGGGTGGCGGGGA
The DNA here is from genome assembly GCA_030019365.1 of Bacillota bacterium. NCBI lineage: Bacteria > Bacillati > Bacillota > Bacillota bacterium. Next base: position 10,440 of record JASEFA010000011.1, on the reverse strand, counting down.
TAGCCGTGGTCTCCGCCCTCATGAGCGCCCCGGACGTCACCGCGGCGGCACGGCAGTTGCGGACCATCGCCGGGGACGCACGTGCCGGCGCCACGCCGGCGGGTGTCGCCCCATCACCGGGTGTCGCCGCACACCGGGGGTGCCGGCGGTACCCAGGGCCGGAATGAAGCGCGCTGGTGGCGACAGCGCAACGAAAGCGATAGGGGGTACACGCACGATGAACGAGGGGGATCTGGGGAGGCGATTTGGCGAGGCGCTGGCGCGCATCCGGGCGGAGAAGCCGCTGGTGCACCACATAACCAACCTGGTGGTGATGAGCGACACGGCCAACGTGACCCTCCTGGTGGGGGCGCTTCCGGTGATGGCCCACGCTCGGGAAGAAGCGGCCGACATGGTCAACCTGGCCGGCGCCCTTGTACTCAACCCCGGTACGCTGGAGCCGGAGTGGGTGGAGGCCATGATCCTGGCCGGGCGCCGCGCCAACGAACGGGGTGTTCCCGTGGTGCTCGACCCGGTGGGAGCCGGCGCCACGCCGTACCGGACGAAGACCAACCTGCGCCTCCTGCGGGAGGTCAGGGCGGCCATCGTGCGGGGCAATGCCGGGGAGATCGGGAGCCTCTCGGGCGCGGGCGGGGTGGTGAGGGGCGTGGAAAGCATCGAAGGCGTGGAGGACCCGGTGGGCGTGGCGCAGAACTCCGCTCGCAGGTGGGGAGCGGTGGTGGCCATCACGGGAAAACGGGATATCATCGCAGACCGGGAACGCGCCCTGGGGGTGGACAACGGCCATCCGTGGCTGACCACCGTGGTGGGCACGGGGTGCATGTCCACCACCATGGTGGCGGCCTTCGCCGCCGTGGAACCCGATCCTCTGGTGGCCGCGGCCGGCGGCCTGACCTGCTTTGGCCTGGCGGCGGAGCTGGCCGCCCGGGAGGCGCGGGGGCCGGCCTCGTTCAAGGAGGGCCTCTTCGACGCTCTCTACCACCTGACGCCCGAGCAACTGGAGGACGGTGCCCGCGTGGTGGTGCTCGCCTGACCGGGCGCGCGCGTGGCACGTGACGGGGGGCGGCTGCGGGTGCTCGCCCGGCCCGGCGCACCGCGTCGCCCGACCGCAAGCTGTCGGGGGTGGAGCATGGCGCCTGACCTGACGGTGGCAGAGGTGGGGGAGTTTCCCCTCATAGAGCGGCTGGCGGCCCGCCTGGGTCCCGCCCGTGCCGACGTGGTGGTGGGAATCGGAGACGATGTGGCCGTCCTGGCCATGACCCCAGACCGCTACCTGCTCGCCACCTGTGACGTTCAGGTGGCGGGGGTCCATTTCCTGCCCGGCGCCTGCGACCCCTACCGGCTGGGCCGCAAGGTGGCCGCCATCAACCTGAGTGATATCGCGGCCGTGGGGGGGCGTCCCGCGCACTTCCTGGTGTCGCTGGCCCTCCCGCCCGACATCCCCGTTTCCTTCGTGGAGGCCATGTACGACGGCATAGGCGAGGAAGCAGGTCGCTACGAGGCGGACGTGGTGGGCGGTAACGTCAGCCGCTCGTCCTGCCTGACGATCGACCTCACCCTCCTGGGCGAGGTCGATCCTCGGCACCTCATACGGCGCAACGGTGCCCGGCCCGGTGATCGCATCCTGGTTACCGGTCGCGTAGGGGCCTCGGCGGCGGGCCTTGCCCTGCTGGTCGATCCTTCCCTGCAGGTGGACGAGGCCGACAGGGAGAGTGTGCTGGCGGCCCACCAGACCCCCACGCCCCGCCTGGGCGAGGCGGCGGCTATTGCGGCCACCGGGTGCGCCACCGCCATGATCGACGTAAGCGATGGACTGGCCGCCGACCTGGGCCACATCTGTGATGCCAGCGGGGTGGGGGCCCTGGTGCGGGGCGATGTCCTTCCCATCGACGAGGCCACCCGACGGGTGGCGCAGGCTGCGCGCAGGGACTCCCTGGAATGGGCCCTGACCGGGGGTGAGGATTACGAGCTTCTCTTCAGCGCGCCCGCCGACGCCGTAGACGCGATCCGTGTCGCCGTGCGGGAGGCGACGGGCACTCCGGTGTCGGTGGTGGGCGAAATCCTGCCCGCCGCGGCCGGCCGCATCCTGGTGCTGGCCGACGGCCGCCGGGTCCCCCTGGGTGCCCGCGGCTGGAAGCACTTTTAGGTCGGCCCGCCCCACCCGGCGTGGCAGCCACCCCGGTAGCTGCACTGGCGGAAGGGGGCGAGCGCGTTGGTGTTGGACGTTTTGCGGGGGGCATTGCGATATGAGAGTGGCGCTGGCAGTCAACGAGGTGACGCGCGACCCCGATGTTAACCTACCTCGCTCCACCGCAAATGGAGGGGGGCGCCTTCGGCGGCGCCTGGGTGTTCGCCCCGGAGGATCGGGCCCTGGCCTCCAGGGCGGTCACGATCACCTTGGCCGCTTCACCGCGTCTGGCCCCGTTCAGGGGCAGGAACCTTCCCGCGGGATCGCCGGTCATGATCCCCGCCGCCTTCACCGCGGCCGCAGAGGCCCGGGCCACCGCCGGAATGTCGGCTTCGTCGGCGAAGCCGCCTGCGGTGGTGGGAGGTTGACCCGCAGTCTCACCCGAACGCGCGGGAGTTGATGCGCGCGCGGCCGCGTCGCCCTGCCCCGGTTGCAGGCCGAGGGCACGGGCGGCCAGCACCGCCATCTCCCAGCGCGGGATCTCCTCATCGGGCGTGAAGCCACGCGGATAGAGTGACAGGTCCAGGACGCCGGCCTCCACGGCGGAAGCTGCGATTTCCCCGATCCAGTGTCCTTCCGGGACGCCGGCAACGGCGGGGGCGGCCTGCGTCCCCAGCACCCGCTGCAGGTGTGCGTGCACCTCGCGGCGTTCCCGCAGGGCGGCTTCCAGGCCCAGGGCCCGCCACAGCATCTTAAGGAACTGAGCGCGGGTGACGGGGGCGTCCGGCCGGAAGCTGCCATCGGGGAAGCCGCCCACAACCCCTAGCGAGGCCAGCCTTTCCACATAGGCGCGGGACCAGTGGCCCCCGAGGTCGGGGAACACTGCGCGCGGCGGCACCGTTGTGCCCTGTCTGACCACACGGCCGCAGGGATCCACGGCGTAGAGGACCTCTTGGACCTGGCGGCCGTCCGCAGAAGTTGCGCGGACCAGCAGGTAGTGGACCCGACCATCAGCCACCGGGACCTCGAGGTTCGCGACAAAGGGAGCCTGATCCGACTCCACCACTTTGACCCCGTCCCACAGCCACTCGACACGCCCGGCGAACGGGTAAGCCATCCTGGCGTAAGCGAGCAGCCGGTTCGGCCCCGGGATCAGGCCCGCTTCTTCAAGGGGCCGGTGGGCCAGCGGGGACGACTCCCCCACCCGGCTCAGGAAGTAGGGGCTACGGGTCAATTCCCGATAGCGGTCCTGCAACTCGCGGTTTGCAGAAAGGCAGTAGTTCGACCACCGGTTGGCCGGGCGGTAGGACGGACTGGCCTGATCCACTGAAAAGTAGAAGGCTGCCTTCACCCGGGGAAAGCGCAGGGGCAGGTACCCGTAGGTCATGCCCAGCTGGCGGAGCGCCCAGTCCGTGACGTCCTCGCCGGTGGTGACCGAACGGTGCGCGATCCCAAACTCACACACCATGATGGGCTTCTTATCCGAGTACAGCGCGTACACGTAGTCCAGCTTCTCCAGAGGCGAAGCCAGTTTCCCCTGGTGGTAGAGGTGCTGGGCAAAGCGATCCTGGCCCGGGTCGCCGGACATGTAGTAGTCGCAGTAGAAGTTTACGCCCACCCAGTCGACGCACTCGTCACCGGGGTAGTACGCCTCGATGTTCTCCTCGGGGGCATGGTTGGGAGCCCAAACCATGGCCACGTTGGGCGCCAGCCGCCGGGCTGCCTTCGCCACCAGCCGGAACTTTTCTATGTAGAGTTGGGCGTCTCCCGACCACAGCGTCCAGTTGCCGTTCATCTCGGCGCCGAAGCGCAGGAAAACCGGCCTCCCGAACGCCGACAGACGCCGTAGCAGGCCCTCCAGGTAAGGTCCTTCGCCTACTGCGTCCAGCCCCTGCTGGGGCTGGAGGGCAACCTGCAGGGCGACGTCGTTTATGGCCGCCCGCGACAGGACCTGCTCGGGGATGGGGTCGCCCCAGTCCACGTAGACGAGGAAAGCCGCGTGCGGCCTGCCGTACGCCGCCGCCGCACGCGACGGGTCGCCTTCGACGGCAGGGTCAAGCTCGAAGCAACCCCCCAGGTAGCAGCCGGCGGCAGGTTCGTATTTCGCGAGTCCGCCAGTGCCCCCGCTGCCGTCCGGCGCCGGGGCGGGCACCTCCCGGTAGACTTCGAACTCGGTGCGGATGCCCTCGATGCGGGCCAGGTCGTACCGGTACCACTCCGCCGTTACCTCGGGCCTGACCCCGGCGAGTTGCCGCCACGCCCGCACTTCCTGCTCATACGCGTCCACGGCGTCGGGGTACCGCCCCAGCCGGTCGCATGTGCGGGCTATCTTCTGCCAGAATGTCCCCAGGCGCAGCAGGGCGGTATCGTCCCCGTACGGGGCTTCGATGGCGACGATTTGCCGCCAGAGCGGGATGCATTCCTCCCAGCGACCCTGCCTCTCGAGTTCAGCTGCCCGGGACATAAGCTGCCAGCATTCCCGGGTGGGCGGTCGGTCGGCGGCCAGGCACGGGGTCGCCGCCCCGGCAACCAGGGCCAGTCCTACCACGCATGCCAGGGTCCACCGTGCCATCTTCGCCCCGAGCAACGCTCATTCCCCCCGTCTCGGCGCCTGCCGGCGGGCTTCTGGCTCCCTCCGTCCCCCGGACCCCCGTGCTCTCCGCACCGTGCTGGAGCAGGCCGAGGCTCTCTCGCAAGACTGGGCAGTGGCCTGATCGATCTATACCAGTAGGCTCTTCTCCAGGGCCTTTGCTGGCGAACCGTCCGGGCTGGGCTGGTCTGGAAACGGGAATAGCAAGTGTGGGCGACTAGAACATAATCCCTCCGCGAAGCTGTTGGCGCTGTACCTTGGTCGGCTGGCGGAGGGGGCGGGATTCGAACCCGCGCTGGAGCTTGCGCCCCACTACGAGTTTAGCAAACTCGCCTCTTCAACCAGCTTGAGTACCCCTCCGCACGCCACCAATTCTAGCAGACGGACCGTTATCAGGCAAGCGTCGGGCACACCCCCCTGTCGGGCACGCGACGCGCCTGTCGGGCACGCGACACGCGACACAGCACCCGGCAGCGACTGCCCGGTACGCCGTCTCGTGACCACCGTGCGCACGGGGCACGGGCGCACGTGCGCGTCACGTGGCGCCGCGCAGGGAAAGCGCGTTTCGGTGCCGAAGGTGTCCCGGGTGTGTTCCCTTGAGGCCCCAGGGGGGATGGCGGTGAGTGCGGTCAGGGTGTCGGTGAGGGCCGTCATCATCCGGGACCGACAGCTCCTGGTCACGCGGAACAGGGACCCGTGGGGGGACTACTACCTCCTGCCGGGAGGAGGCCAGCACCCCGGGGAAACCATGGTCTCGGCATTGCAGAGGGAGTGCATGGAGGAAATCGGGGTGACGGTACACGTGGGAGACCTGCTGTACGTGCGTGAGTACATCGGACGGAACCACGAGTTCGCCGAGTACGACGGTGACGTACACCAGGTTGAACTCATGTTTTCGTGCGCGCTGGCCGGGGAAGCCGCCCCCGCCCTCGGTAGCAACCCGGATGCGAACCAGGTCTCTGTGGTGTGGCTTGACCTGGATGAACTGGGACAATACCGGCTGTACCCGGCCGTGTTGAAGGAACTGATTCCCCAAACCCGTAAAGGGGGACCTGTGTATCTGGGCGACGTGAACTAGGCTCGGACCTGGCGGAGGGGGTGGGATTCGAACCCACGGCGGGTGCTAAGTCCCGCAACGGTTTTCAAGACCGCCACGATAAACCGCTCCGTCACCCCTCCGCGCTGCGAAGGCCGAGGGCGAAGGCCCGCGTCATCAGCCATTATAGCACGGGAGGCAAGGCCGAAAAAGACGACGTCAGTTGAGCGACATAGGGTTGATTTCCTCCAGGCCGGGGGTGGGCTACTTGCGGTGGAAGGCATTGCTGCTGGACGTTGACGGGACGCTGACCTTTCGGGGGAGGCTGATCCCCGGGGCTGAGGTCGCCCTTACCGAATTTCGCCGTCGCGGCCTGCTGCTTCGCTTTGCCACCAACATCGATTCCCGCCCTCCGGAGAGCGTCCGTGCCCATCTGCTCGGGTTGGGGCTGGACGTCCGCAGCGGCGAGGTGATCAACCCTCCGCTGGTGGCGCTGCGTCTCATGCAGGCTGAACCCGACCGGTGCTGGCACTGCCTGGTGGGACCTGACCTGGAGGACTTCCTCCGCCCGCGTGCCTTTGCCGGGCAGCAGGCTGGCCGCCCCGCGGGTGCTTCTGCCGGGCAGGACCTCCAGGAGTATGCCTCTGGCGGGCGACAGGTTGACCGCGTCCTGGTGGGCTACTGCCCTCAGGTCGATTACCGCATGCTCAACGAGGCCTTCCGGCAGTTGCTGGGCGGCGCCGATCTGGTGGCGCTCCAGAAGGGGCGATACTTCTTCGCACCGGACGGGACCAACCTGGATACCGGAGCGCTGGTGGCCGCTCTGGAATACGCCTCGGGGAAACAGGCCAGGGTACTCGGGAAGCCGGCACGGGATTTCTTCGCCATGTGCCTGGAGGACCTGGGGCTGGCACCCGATGAAGTGGCGGTGGTGGGGGATGACCCGGCCAGCGATGTGGCCGGAGCCCGGGCGGTGGGCGCGTTCGCCATCCTGGTGCGGACCGGCAAATCCGCTGCGGCTGTTGGCCCTGGGGCGACACACCCGGATCTGGTAGTGGACAGTGTCGCCGATGTCCTCCGGTGGCTTTGATCGGAGATCGCCTGGAATGACCAGGAGGCATTGTCCGGAGTGACTGTGCATGCTGCCGTGAGAGCGGCGATGCGGGTGGACGGGGAGAGAAGGGGGTAACGGTTGTGCCGCTGGTGACACTACGGGAAGTGCTCCGACCGGCTGCCGCGCAGGGTTACGCCGTGGGGGCATTCAACGCCAATAACCTGGAGTACGTGCAGGCCATCGTCTCGGCCGCCGTGGCCGAGCGGTCTCCGGTGATAGTTCAGGCCAGTCAGGGTGCTATCCGTCACGCCGGGCTGGCGCACATTACCGAAATGGTGAAGGTGGCGGCACGGGAGGCTCCCGTCCCGGTGGTGCTACATCTCGACCATGGCCGCGACCTTGACCTGGTGCGGGAGTGCATCAGGGCCGGGTTCACCTCGGTGATGTTCGACGGGTCGGCTTTGCCGCTCGAGGAGAACATGCGGCTGACGCGACAGGTGGTGGACTGGGCCCGGGCGGCGGGAGTGTCGGCGGAAGGCGAGCTCGGCCGCGTGCCGCGGGTGGGCGTGACGGAGGAGGCAGTACGCGCCCTGATGACCGATCCCGACGAAGCCGCTCGATTCGTACGGGAGACGGGCATCGATGCGCTGGCCGTGGCCGTGGGCAGTGTCCACCAGATGACGCGACAGCAGGCGGTGCTGGACGTGGATCGCGTGGAAGCGATCCGCCGGGTAACGGGAGTGCCCCTTGTGCTCCATGGGAGCTCGGGGGTGGCGGACGACAGCCTGCGAGATGGCATCCGGGCAGGCATCTGCAAGGTCAACTTCGCCACCTCCCTCAATGTGGCGTTCAAGCACGGGCTGGCGCAGGCCATGGCGGAAGACCCGGCGGGGGTGGATCCCCGCCCGTATCTCGCCCGGGCCCGGGACGAAGTGGCTGCCGTGGTGCGCGAGAAGATCCGCCTCCTTGGCTGCTCCGGCCGGGCATAGGGCGGTCGTTGCCGGCCCGGCGCGCGGTGGCTGTTGTCGGCCGGGGCCAGGGCGTCACGGTAACAGAACATGCGGACGGGAAGGAATTTTCTGGCCGGCGGCGAACTGGGTACAGCACGAGAGGCCGGGAGGTGCCAGACATGTCAGTCGAAGCCCCCAAGCCCTGGCTGCGGTTTTACCCGGGCTCCGGTTCTGCGTCCCTGCCGGGTGAGGTGCAGGCCCGCTTTGAGGAACTCACCGGAGGGCGCCTGGTGGAGGGTTACGGGCTTAGTGAGGCGAGCGCGTTGGCCAGCCGCTCATCCGCAGTGACCAGTTGGCCGCGCACCGCGCGGGCCAGCGCAATGTAAACCGGGACGAACAGCCGCACATGGCCCTCGCGGGCGTGGCGGAGCAGAGGATTTATGCTCAGTCTTCCACACAGAAAAGTTTGGCTGGGGGAGGAGGATTCGAACCTCCGCTGGATGATCCAGAGTCATCTGGCCTACCGGTTAGCCGATCCCCCAACACAAGAACGTCTTGGTTCGATTGTGTTGCGACCGCAGATCATTATACCACGCTCATCAGGTCCCCACAACCAGTCGCGCGTCAGCGCGGGCGTCCGCGTGCGGCGGGCGCCACCGATGCGCCCGGCGCTACGCCCGCGTGCGGACGCCTGTGCGTCCCCGGGCGGTCAGGCAGGGCTGTCCGTGGCCGCCGCTGGATCTGCAGGTCCACGGTGCGGCCGGCACGTTCCGCCCAATGTTAACGTAATACTGGGAGAGGGAGGTGCACCCTGTGCACGAAGGGGGAACAAAGTGGGTTGGCCAGCCGCAGCCTGTGCCGCCGGGAGGACATGTGCTTCCACCGCTGCCCTACTCCTACGATGCCCTGGAGCCGTATATCAGCGCCACCACGCTCCGTATTCACCATGACCGCCATCACCTCAGTTATGTAAGAGGGCTGAATCGGGCGGAACTGGCCCTGGTGGCGGCCCGTGAGTCCGGCGACTTCAGCCTCGTCAAGCACTGGGAGCGGGAACTGGCATTTCACGGGTCAGGCCATATCCTGCACAGCGTCTACTGGACCAACATGAGTCCGCGCGGCGGAGGCAGGCCGGAGGGGCTGCTGGCCGCGGAAATCAACCGGGCCTTCGGGAACTTCCTCGCCTTCCGCGCCCAGTTCACGGCGGCAGCCGAACAGGCCGAAGGCTCGGGATGGGCGATCCTCGTGTGGCAGCCTTACTGGCGTCGGCTGGAGATCCTGACGGCGGAAAAGCATCAGGACCTCACCCAGTGGGGCGGCATTCCCGTGCTGGTGACCGACGTCTGGGAACACGCCTACTACCTGGACTATCAGAACCGCCGGGGTGATTACGTCGCGGCCTGGTGGAACGTCGTCAACTGGGCGGATGTGGACCGGCGCCTGGTGGCAGCCATGAACGACATGAGTGTCCTCTGAGCGGGTGGCCCGCATGAGCCGGCGACGCACCCGCCCTCACCCCTTGCGGATGCCGAGAGCCTTCTCGAGATCGATGGCGTGTTCTTGCTCCACCACGGCGATGTTCCTGATCTTCTGGGCCGAGTCGTAAAGGCCCAGATCCTCCAGTTGTTTGATCCGCTGCAGATACCTGCTGAGGGCATCGTACTCGAGTTGCAGGTCCTGGCGCAGCATTTCCACGTTGTCCAGGGACGTTTGTCTCTGGGAAACCTCGACTGTGGGTATGCCGCCCAGATACTGGATCAGGTCGCTGAGGATCACGGCGTGCTCGTGCTCCTGCTGGGCGTGTTGCAGCAGCTCCTTTATGACCGCCACGTATTGCGGTCCGGTGAGCATGCTGGCATGCTGGACGTACTGGACCAGAGCCGCGTACTCCCAGGCCAGGTCTCCATTCAGCAAGGTCAGTATGCGCTGCAGGTCTTGAGGCATGACTGCACCTCCCGGTCGCCTACAATCTATTCCCGGGTCGCCCTGTCCGGTGCCGATCCGCGCCGCACATACGCGATCCGCGCCTGCGGCGATCTGCATTTGCCGCTTGCGGTTGCAGACGCGGTGGAGGCGTGCTATAATGAGGTCTGGTCCTTGACAGCAAAGAGCGCGTGGCCCCATCGTCTAGAGGCCTAGGACGCCGCCCTCTCACGGCGGTGGCAGGGGTTCGAATCCCCTTGGGGCTACCACTATCGACTGACGAGGGAGTGCCCGGCACTCCCTTTTCACGGGCGGCCGTGGAGGCCAGCGATTGGTCCCCGAGGCCGCCGGCCGGGCGGCTCATGCAACGCCTCGACGAGCAATCGACCAGGGGTACGCCGGTCGATCGTGGGTTCAATCCCGCGGCAATCGGCGAGACGCGCAATCGACGAGGTTCGGGTTCGGCGAGGGGTACTTGACAGCGACGTCGTCCGGTGCTATCTTAACGAACTGCGTGGGGCCGACAGCCCCGCGACCGGTCCTTGAAAACCGAACAGCGTGCGAGCCTTGTGAGATGGCTTTGCGGCCCAGCAATGGGCGTGGATCGACCTCCGGGGCGGGGCAAAGTTCGCTGAGCGACGTGCCCCGCCCACGAAAGGTGCTCGCTAACCGCCGGTACGTCGTCAGACGGCCCGGCGCGGCGAGATCCATGATTCACGGAGAGTTTGATCCTGGCTCAGGACGAACGCTGGCGGCGTG
>JASEFA010000010.1 GCA_030019365.1 Bacillota bacterium | reverse complement strand
GGGCAAACTTTTCCAGGCAGTAGACAGAATTGTTGATGATTTGTGGACTGCCGGCGACCTTACCTTCACCCTTGCTGCCGTGCGCAGCTATCACGACTACACCTTTGTCCACTCTGTGGATGTGGCGGTGGTTTCGATTGTGATAGGGCTGGCCTCGGGATACGACCGGCCCCGCCTGCGGGAGCTCGGTGCGGGTGCGCTGTTGCACGACGTGGGGAAAGTGAAGATTCCCACGGAGATTCTGGACAAGCGCGAGTCACTGACCACCCAGGAGTTCGAGAGGGTCAAGCTGCACACGACTTTGGGATACCAGATCATATCTCAGAGCCGTGACTTCAGCTACGTTTCGGCTCACGCTGCTCTCGAGCACCACGAGCGGCTTGACGGGAGCGGCTATCCGCGGCGTCTCCGTGGCGACAAGATTCACGAGATCGGCAAAATAGTGGCTGTGGCAGACGTGTTCTGCGCCATGACCAGCGACCGGGTGTACCGGCGCAAGGTCCCGCCCCAGGAGGGGATCCGCCACATGAGGGCGGCAGCGAGTAAGTTCGACCAGCGCTTTGTGCGCCGTCTTGCTCTGCGCGTTGCCGCCTTTCCCAACGGTACCTTCGTCAGGCTCAGCACTGGCGAGCTTGCGGTCGTGGTGAGGCAGGATCCCCGCAACAGCGAGCGCCCGGTTGTTAGGCTTCTGGCCGACAGCGGCAATCGACCGGTAGAGCAGGTCGAGGTTGCCCTCGCTGACACGCCTGAGCTGGACGTGGCGCTCGTGCTGGATGACATGCCCGAGCAGGTGCGCCAGGCGCTGGCGTCGACCGGAGGAGACGGGTGATGCGGCGGTCCGGTTTGTCCGGGGCGTGTGCTGCTGTTTCTGGTGCAGGTGGCTTCGCGGGTGCTTACGCCTTGACCCGGGGAGCCCGCCCACCGGAGACCGGGACGCGAGTTTTGGGGCGCTGTGGCTTGCCGGTCAAGACCCGCTCCCGCCGGCGGCCGTGGCGCCCCTCCTTTGGGCTGCCGGGGCGCAGCCGCTTAACCGCAGGTGTTCCCCGCCCGGTCCCTGCTGGGGAGGGCAAGCCCGGTGGCGAAAGACGAGAGTGAAGAAACCTTGCTGCGGCAAGTAGAGGAGTTGCGGCAGGAACTGTACCGGTTTAAGGACAAGCTCGGAGTACCCGAACTGCCCGAACTGATCGAGGAGATAAGCCTGAAGCTCGACCGCTTGGTGGTGGAACTCATGAAGAGGAGGCGAGCGAAGACCGGAGTCCGCTAGAGAGAGCGCGGGGGCCGGGCGGGGAATGTTCCCGAGTGGGGGATGAAGAAGCGGGGGCGAGCCCTCAGCAGGGCATGATTTCCCGCGCGATGATCCGGGTGGCTGAGGAAGAGGGCCTCTCCCCCGAGCAGGTGAGAGGGGCCGTGGCCGCGGGCACGACCGTGATCCTGGCAAACCCCAATCACCGCATCCTTCGTGGCCCATTGCGGCCGCCTGGTGCTGGAGTCGTCCCCGGTGCCGGTGGGTACGGTACCGCAATGTCGTGTCGGGCGATGGGAGTGCGTCCCACACCCTCAAGGTTTATGCGCGGCTGGTGATCCGATCGGCCATGTAGACCCGGAATTGCAGCGGAGCTCAGGCTTTTAGATACCTTCGGCTTCAGTCCGCATCTAGTTCTAGCACGTTTTGACGATGGGCGACATAAGTTGTTGACGATAGAACACCTTGGGGAGGGAACCGAAATGCCCAGGCGGCTGTTCTACAACCTTTTTGCGACCGACGGCTTCATTCACCTGCCAACGGATCCGACAGGAACTGCACCCCGCGATCGCGTGTATGTGTTTGCCTTTGCTGGGGGACTCTTTGCTGATCAGCCCATTACTGAGAGGGGTGTACCCATAGGTCCGGTAAGAATCTTGAACCCGCAGTTGGATATCAACGTGCCTGCCAACCTCGACACCCTCAGAGGTGCCGGGGTTATTCCTTCTCCGAGGATAGACATGGATATAGGGGACGAGTTGTACCTTACCCTTGTCAACCTGGGGTTGTACCAGGCAGTGACTCCAATCCTAGACGTCCACACGATTCACATCCACGGTGGTCACGTAGCCACACAGGTCGATGGTGTTCCCGAGACATCCTTTGGGGTACCAGTTACACCTCCCGGCCACCCCGGCATTAGCATCACCTATTACTTCAAGCCCGAAAAGCCCGGGACATATTTCTACCACTGTCACGAGGAGGCCTCGGAGCACGTTCAGATGGGTATGTATGGGTCCTTGATAGTCTATCCGTCGAGGGAGAGTCTTGCCCGGGCAGATATTGTTCAAGATCCCGTGACCGGGCGATGGTCTTACCGCGGCGTATGGCAGCGACAGATTCCGACTACGGCCACGAACAGGAACTTTGCCTACAACGACATCAACACCTTCTTCAACAGCGATTGGGTACTTCTGCTGTCGGATATTGACTCGGTCTGGCACCAGGCAGTTTTCACAGGAGGCGGCTTCAACGCAGTGGATTACAAGCCGAACTACTGGCTTGTTAATGGTCGCGCTTTTCCGGACACGTTGCTGCCCACCGCGCTGCCACCGGATCTCGTGCCCAGCTTCGGTTACACCATTCCGCCTGGGTACGATAGCTACGTCAGGGTGTTTACGGGGGTGAGCAGTAACCCCTTCGCCCCAGCGCGCTTTGGTCGGCTACCCGACAAGTTCCTTCTCCGTCTAGCCAATCTGAGCTACCAGCCCGTTCCCTGGCACGTCCACGGGTGGCATGGCCTGGTTGTTGGTAAGGACGCCAACCCGAGGGTCGCGGATATGTCTAACCCCGCTCACGAGATGAACTTCACCACCCTGGTGGGTTCGGGAGAGAGCTATGACATTCTGTATTCGGCTGACGACAAAAGGTCGCTATATGCTGACTACATCTTCTGCGGCAAGGCCCGCTTCCCCTCCCTGAAACAGCAAGTGACGAGTGCAACGGCAGCTGCTGAAGCAGTCGGTACGTTCATTCCCCCGTTCCCAGGTGCTGCCGATCTCTGGGCCAACATCATTCTCATGGGTGGCCTCAAGAAAGGGACATTCATCCCGCCGTACAACTGGGCGGTCTGGAATTACGGTTCTCAAATTGCCGACAACCTCTTCTTCCCGCAGTTCTACATTGCCCACAACCACGACGACTACAAGGTAACTAACAACGGAGTGTACCCCGGTGGGCAACTGATCTTCATTGAGACAGACTTCCCGGGCTCGGACTATACGGCGTCTCCCCCCATAATCACAGAGCCGCCACATCCCTGCCTACCGGCCCCAACGCCGTAAAGGCTTGGGCCACCGCCGGGTGGTGAAGTAGTGAATCTCCGCGATGGCGTCCTGTGCCCGGCGTCCGGGGCAGAAGCCATAGGAGCATGAAGGAGAGGCGGGGGCGCTGGCAGCGTTGCTGCACTTGTTTGCGCAAGCGATGAAAGCTTCGTAGGCGGCACCTTATCCGACCCCGAGTTGCCTTTCGGCCCGCCACGATGGCGGTGCGCCGGCGTCCTAACGCCCGCCTGCTGCGTCGCATAACGCTATCCAGGCGTTCGGGGCGGCTCGCGTGAGAGCGTGGTCCTGCGCCGCTGACATTTGGGAGCGCCTCGGGGAGTCTAGCTGGGGCCGGCAGACTACCGGAAGAAGCGACCGCTGGCCCTCTTGATGTCGGTCAAAAACCAACGCCCCTGCGCCTCCCCCCGCAGGAACACCGTGTGACCGTGTAAACTATCTACGCGGACTCAGGTTCTTGGGACGCAATCGGTAGCCCATCTCGCCCGGCCGGCGCAGCCGCTGGCGATCAGGGGTTGAGCCTGCGTTACTCCCAGGGAGTGACACCCATGTCCGCGAGACTTGAGGTCAGGCGCGAGGTCCAGTGGTTGCTGACGGCAACGGCGACGGTCACCGGCATTGACGTTGGGGTGGCAGGCAAAGACCGGGTGGCGGTGCTGGGCACCGATCGGTCTCGGTGTGGCTGCCGGAAGCCATTACCGGGTTTGCTTTTGCGTGCGGCCCGGGAGCATGAGCTTGACCTCACCAGGACAGCCGTGATTGGCGATACGGGGGCCACCGACATGGTTGCAGCAAATGCGGTTGGCGCTATCAAGATCTTGGTGCGAACTGGTCTGGGCGAAGGATCGCTCAACGAATTCCGTCACTCATGGGCTGACGTGGAACCGGACTACGTTGCTGCCGACCTGCTCGACGCTGTGGAGTGGTTGGTCGCAAAGTTCGGGTGAAGACTCTCATCGAGGAGAGCACGACGCTTCGAGGCAAGGCCGGTGGTGAGGGGATTTACGCGCATCACCCGGATAGGCGGTGTCCTGCCCTGTCCGTTCGGCGGGGAGGAGGATCAGGGGGCACGGCCCCATGAGGTTCTGGCGGACGGCGCCATCCGCTGGGCAGCGGCGGGCACGGAAAGGGCTGCTGCTCTGGATCTACCACAACCATGATATCGCCGCCCTAGCCGCAGGAGCATGGCAGGTCCTGGAGTTCTCGGCCTCGGGTCGTACAGAGCAGAGGGTCATCCTGTGCAGGAAGCAGGATAGGCGAGCCGATCTACAACTCTAACAGGGGGCGGGCGACCTGATCGGGGCATCCGGCCTCTGGCCTCTTGGTTTGCTGTGGTGACGTGGTGGCTCTTAGATGTCGTTCACGGCGAGGGCTAAGACCCGAACCGCCGTCCTCTGACCGAGTGGTGTGGGAGAGACACGTCCGGGCCGTCCGATGCTGCTTTGATACCGTCACTTGCTACGAGGCAGCATGGTGGTTGACGCTCCACGACCCCGCCGCATCATGGAAGCTGCCCAGGAGGGTGCCTTGGCCGCCTGGCCTATCGCCCGACCCCCTCTCCCCCGCTCACGTCATCTCAGCCCACGAGCCGCGCTCTCGCCCGCCCCCGCCACCGCCCAGGCAAGACAATCGAGCGGCACCCGTTGTGCCGCGGCCCGGGCGTTCTGCAGGGGAGGCTTGGGCGACTGTGGTGGTGGCGGTGTCGGAACTGCGGCATTGGGCGCATGCTGCAGGTTTGTGGACGAGCCGCCGTCCGGCGGCAAAGGGTGCCACCTGGTGGTGGTTCCCTGGCCGTCCCGGCGCTAGCTGCGGGCAATGAAGGTGTGGGGGTGATCTGCCTTGGGTTGCCTGGCGCCAAGAACGCGGGCTATCGTGTGCCTTGCATTCCTTGCCGTCCTGCTCGCGGGTTGCTCAGGGTGGAGAGAGCAAGCAGCGGAAGCGGGCCGGGAGGCAGGCGAACTCCAGTCCAGGGTGGCTGAGCTGGAGGCGCAGTTGATGTCCATCAGGGAAGAACTGGCCGCCGTAACAGCGAGGGCCGGGCGGCTCGAGCAACAGCTGAGCGTGGTGAAGAAGGAGGTCTACGGCAGGTTCGAGCGCGACTCCCGGGGGGAGACCCCTGATGTTGTGATGCTCCGCTACCTTGATGCACTGCGCGCCAGGGACTGGGTGCGGGCTTACGGATGTCTGGGCCTGGTACCGGATGACGTCAACCTGAAGGGATATGCGGACCAAATGGAGCGGTCTGACGACGAGTTGCTGGAGTACTCGGTGCACGGGTATGAGATGATGAGCCGGGAACATGCGGCGGTATATGTGACCTACCGGGTCAGGTACCGCTCAAGCGGCCAGGTTTGGAGTTTTGAGCGGGAGCCGCGGTCTTCCATAAAGGAGAACGGAGTATGGAAGGTGAGGTGGCTGCCGCGGCAGTGACGGTGGAAGTCGGGGCACACCCGTGCGCGGGACAGGTTCCCATTGCGTATCCCGGCGGGGACGCGCCGGCCGGGCGGGGAGCTTATACGGACGCGGAGTACGCGCGTTCATCCGCGAGGACATGAGGCGGAACTTACAGCTTACCTCCTGGTATCTGCCGGTGCCCCGCGGGGCATGGTGCGATTCAGCGAGTGCGGATCCATGGCGGTGATGCGGAAACCGATCAGTGCAACCAGAGGGGCGGTGCCCATCACCAAAGGGGGGGCAGGAATCATGAGGGACCATGTCTCCACCCGCGGGGGGCGATTGGAATTACTGAAAGAGCGAGATTTCGGGCTGCTCTGGTGTGGTGGACTGGTGTCAAGCGTGGGTGACAGCCTGACCTCCTTCGCCTTGATGGCGTTCATTTACGCCCTCACACCGCGGAGTCTGCCCATCGCCCGTCTGTATGCCCTGGCGCTCCTGCCATCGCTGCTGGTAAGTCTTCCTCTGGGAGTGCTGGTTGACCGTTTCGCCCGGCGGAACCTCATGATTGTCGTGGATCTGATGCGGGCACTGCTGGTGCTAGCCTTCATGCTGGCCCGGGTGCCGTGGCACGTCTATCTGGTTTACACAGTGTCGGCGCTTCTGGCTCAGCTCTATGAGCCGGCTCGCAACTCGTTGGTGCCAAGCCTGGCGGGTGAAGGCAGGCTGCTGGCGGCCAACGCACTCCTTCTGCTGAACCTGGAGGTAGCCCGGGTGGTGGGCCCGGCTCTTTCGGGTTGGGTGTCAGCTACCTGGGGGCCCAGGGCTGTTTTCGCACTGGATTCGGGGTCTTTTGGCCTCTCGGCCCTGGCGCTAGCGTTCATCCGCCACCCCGAACGGGCGAGTGCACCCGACGGGCCCAGGCGGGTTGGGGGCGGCTCTTGGAGCGACCTCCGGGAGGGGCTCCGCCGGATGTTCAGTGATCGGCGGGTGAGCTTGGCCACCGGCGTGAACCTTCTGGTCTGGCTGGCGGCCGGTGCTTCGCCCCTGGTAGTGTACGCGTTCGGCCGTCAGCACCTGGGCCTGGGGGACGCCGGGGCCGGCCTGCTGCTTTCGGCCATGGGCATGGGCATGGTGGTGGGCTCGGCAGTGCTGGCCACCCTGAAGTCGCAGCCCGACCAATGGCTGTTGATGGCGCAGGCCCTCGTGGTGTCGGGCCTGGCGGTGGTGCTGATGGGCTGGCTCGGGGGGTTTTGGTGGTCTGTGTTCTGCCGTTTCTGCCTGGGCATGGCCTGGGTGGGATACCGCTCCTCCTCGCTGGCCGTCCTGCAGCAGGTGGTGCCCGACCGCTATCGCGGGCGGGTTCTCGCTGCCTACAACTTCGCCCTCATCCTGGCCATGGTGCTTTCCTTTCTCGGGCTGGGTGCCCTGCCTGATGTGGTTGGGGCCCGCCCGACCGTCCTCATTTCCGGCCTCTGGTTCCTGGTGGTGGGTGCACTTGCGACAGTCCTGCGGCCTCGCGTTTCCACCCCGGTTCGGGAGGTGCCGGCTTGACCGGGCCCGATTCGTTCCATGTGAGCTTGCCGTCTCGAGCCAGCTAACGCCACTCCTCTCGCTGGCCTTGCGCTCATTGTCGGCGGTTCTCGAAGCGGGCGCATGCGAGGTCTGGAGGAGGCGTCCTCTTTGGCCCGCTCGGAGTTGTAGCACAGGATGTAGCGCACCCCGGGACCCTTCTCCTCCTCGGGGAACTGGGGATCTTCCTCCACCACGCCCGCCGAGCCGGGCCTTCGCCTGGCGCAGGCCAATCCCTTCGCGGCGGGCTACCCCCGTGCCTTCCGGGGCACGGATGTATTCGGGAAGGTCTCCCTCGCTGATCATATCAGCGCGTGCGGTGAGTACCGCGCGCTCCAGCACGTTCCTGAGCTCCCGTACGTTTCCTGGCCAGGAGTAATCGAGGAGACGGGCGACCGCGTCCGGCGACAGCTGTCGCCTCGTGCCAAAAGATTGGTTGCACTTATTAAGGAAGAAGTGCAAGAGGGGAAGGATGTCCTCCCGCCGCTGCCGCATGGGAGGAACGCATATGGTAAACACGTTCAACCGGTAATAGAGGTCCTGGCGGAAGCGGCCCTCCCGGGTAAACTGTTGCAGATCCTGGTTGGTGGCGGCGATTATCCTGACATCGAGGGTGTCCCGGGCCACCATCTCCGCCTCCTCGAAGGAGATCTCCCGCCTGGCCCGGATCTCGCTCGTGAGGCAGGCAAGCGGCGTCTTAGCCTCCACCCGCTGCCTCCGTGCGGATGCACATCCTCGCGGTACTTGCGTATGCTGCCAAGGTGGTGGGCCAGGAACAGGTGCGGGTGACCGCATGATGCGTTTCCTGATAGATGAGGAATGGGCTTTGCCAGTGCCGTGGACTTTCCCCCTGGCTCGCATTGCGGCGTCGCGGTGCTATTGCTGGGCTGCTTGTGCGGACGCCTGGGGTGCTGCTTCTTTCCATGCCGGGAATCGGTGTGGTGACTGCGGCCGAGTACATTGGCGAGATTGGGCCACCGACTCAATACTGGGATGGGCGGCAAATCATAAAGCGGGCTGGCACCAACCCGCTTGTTTACCAGTCGGGAGAGGGCAAGGCGGTGTACGGTCCCATAAGCCGCCAGGGCAACGCGCATCTCAGGCGAGTTCTGGCTCAGGTAGGGAAATGCCTGGGAGGTCACAACCCCTACTTCCAGGCCTATGCAGAAGCTCTCAGCGAGCGGGGGCTCAAGCCCCGTCAGATCAACGTGGCCCTGGGAAACAAGTTCGCCCATGTATCGTTGGCCATGATGAAGAGAGGTGAGTTGTTCAATCCTCCGGCCTGGCGGGGGCAGCCCCTGGCCAGGTCGCCCCTGACCAGGCTGGCCGACGAGCGTCATCGAGAGGTTGCTCTCCAGACCCTCCGACAGTTGCAGCAGCAACGCGACGGCCTGGGCGCGAAGGTGCCCTTGCCCGAGAGAGGATTGGGGGAGGAAGAGACCGTTAATGCTTTGGGGCTGTGACCCCGCTAAGAAGTGTGGTCGCCCTCCCCCTGCAAGCCTGAACAGGCACCTTGGCCGCCCGAGGCCGATCTAATCAGCATAGACCTCTGCAGGCTAGTCCCGGGAGGAGCCGCCCCCGAATCCGAATCCGCTCGCGCAAGGGCAAGAGCTGCTTGTCTCGCCACCTGGACTCGTTCCGATCGGTGGCTCAGCGGGTCTTTGCCCTTTCCGGATCACTTGACTTCCCGCATGGCACCTTCGTCTGCGACGTTGATGGTTCGGGAGAATCCACACCCGCCTCTTGGCCTCCTGGCTGTGGCTGCCGCCGCCGAGGGTACTGCGGATCCGGCTGTTGATGCACGCGAAGGTTTTGCGGGATGACGTTAGCCGGCACCGGGCGGGTGCGGGAGAAAACTTGAGGTGTCACCAGTCTGACAACGGCATACGCGAAAGCAGGGAGCAGGGAGGAAGGTGGTATGGGATCACACTGTAGCATCGTCTTGTGTTTTCCGAACGGGGCGTCCGTGGCCGCGGTCAATAAGACATTCAACGCCGGGGAGTTGGCATTACCCGCGCACCGCCTGCCCGAGCCCTGCTGAACGAGTGGCCCCCCGCCGCATAACGTGGTGCTGCTTGGGTGGTGTGGAGGTCCCTTTCCTGCCGCCGTGACCGTGCCTTTGTGATTGCCGGCTGCCTGTGTAGCCAGCCTCCCGGAAAGCCACGACCGCCGGTTTCTTGGGGACTGCGGCCCGCCGGTCCTGGGGCGCGGCGTCGTGACGATGGATGAAGCAGGTAAGGAGCTGCATGTGACGAATATTCGCAACGGTTGGTCTTATCCCCAAGTAGCGGCGGTGCGAGAGACGAGGTAGGTACGGTTTGTACGCCCGGTTGGGGGTGATATCTTGGTGAGCATGGTCCTCGTCTCGCACAGTGCTAAGCTGGCAGAAGGGGTTAAGGAATTGGTGGAGCAAGTTACGCAGGGCTGTGTCCCTGTTGTGGCCGGTGGTGCGGTGGACGGGCAGCGATCCTGCTGGGGCTTCTGGTCACCGAAGAAGGCCTTCCCATCGCCCACGAGGTGTACGAGGGCAACAGGACCGACCGCGTGACCCTGCCTGACGCGGTGAACCGGGAGAGGTTCCAGGTGAAAGAGTGCATCTTCGTGGGATCCCCTGCGGACCCGCTTCATTTCAAGCCCGCTGTCGAAGTTGGGTTCAGGGGGGATGGTGGTCCTCCCGGCACCTGGGGTCGAGGGGTTCGAATCCACCCTTCCGGTGCCGGGCCAGCCGGGACTTGAGGGTGGAGACCGAAAGGCTCGCCCACTCCCCGCGTGGCAGTTCCCACTCCTGGCCTGCCAGACACTCCAGGATGCAGGTCTGTTCGCCGCGGGGAAGCTGCCTCTGCAACAGTCCGGGGATGCAGCAGTGGTGAAACAGCCCCACTTCGACCCTGCACTCCTTGGCTACCGCTTGGCGCTTCCCAGCGTGGAGCCTACCACCGGGAGCCTGCGGCAGGGAACTGCGGATTGTGCGGGGCCGAGCGCCGGCACGGCGGGTTCCGCAGGACGGTTGGGTTCCTACTTTTGGCAGCGGAGCCACTGCGACCGAGGCGACCTGTCCCCGCGGAGCCGCTGGCTGGGAATCCGGCAGCATGTGGATGGCAGAAGGGTGGGCTTCCTCTGCCTGCGGGCATCACACCCACAGGCTGGTGAGTTGCGTTGAGGTGCACCGGCGGGCAATGACAGGTCAGGATTGACGCGCCGGCAGGCCACCCACAGGGCGGTGATGGTCACCTCGAGAAGTTTGTGGCCGTCCCCGGTGATGGGGTGCACCAGGGCGTCGAGGTCAAGTCCGGGATCGAGCCGCCTGATGTACCTGGAGAGCACCTCGGTCACGGTGGGGACCAGGAGTCGGATTGGGCGCAGCTAGCGTTGGATCGTGCAAAGGGAGACGTCCACGATGGCGTCCGCAAGGCGGCGCCACGAGCGCCCCTGGACGAGCTGGGAGAACGCGCGGTCGACCAGCGCCATTCCGGAGGACCGGTGAGGGTGAGACCACGCAAGTAGGAGCCGATTAATTCGCACAGGAGGAAGGACGTTCGTTGAGAGCGAATACGTATCTGACAGGCGGATGACCATCTGATGGAATAGACGGATCGCTGTGAAGGGGCGGAAGCAGGGGAGGTGGTGATGATAGCGAGTGGAAAGAGTAGGACCACTGCGCCCAAGACTAGGATCCCTGGGGCCGTGAACTGGCAAGAACCCTGCGAACTGAGACCTGGAGCGGGTGCGTCCGTGCTAGATGTCAGGATAGCCGAGGTTCTCTGGGGGATGGTGGTGAGCAGGTCATCCTCGGGGCGGAACCCTCGGGGCACTCCTACTTGTCCACGACCTGCACGCCCGGTGCGTGCGGGCTTGGTGAACCGGTAACGTGTGCCCATCGAGGCCGATGGTGGCTGGTTGTGTACGGAAGGGCGAGAGACCGCTGACTAACCGAGCAAGACACGAAGACAGGAGGAGCACCCGTGCCAAGGAGGATTAAGATCAGTTTCGAACGCGGTGGCGAAGTAACGGCCACTCTCCTGGAAGATGAAGCTCCGCAAACCTGTGAGGTTGTCTGGAGGCAATTGCCGATTACTTCGGAAGCGGTGCACACCCGCTGGTGCGGGCGAGAGGTCAACTGGGCGGTTGACTTCGGACGCAGGCCCCCTCGGGAGAACCAAACCATCACGAGCAGCGTGGGGAACGTAGTCTATTGGCGAGAGTGGGAGGGGCTTTACCCTTCGACCGGAGCTGAGGCGCTGGGGGTTTACTACGGAGCCGAACTGATCCGTGACCACCGGGGGCATCAACCCGTCAATGTGTTTGCGCAGGTGGACACCTCGTCTTGGAACTTGCTTCGAGAGGTGGGGTATCGTGTCTGGCGGCAGGGAGCAGAAAGGGTTACGGTAACTCGTTTGGAGCGGGTTGAAGACGAAACGCCTGGGGGAGACAATGATGGATAAATCTGTATTCGAGAAGCGGTACAGCCACCTGCAGCGCAAGCTTGCTCAAGAAGACATACGGGCCGGGTTGATCACGGATCCAGTCAACCTTTATTACCTGACAGGTTGGCGGACTAACCCGCACGAACGCTTCACAGGGCTCCTCGTGCCAAAGTCGGGTCGGCCTGCCCTCGTTGTGCCGACCCTGGACGTCGAAGCTGCCGGAGTTGCTTGGGTGAGCGACATTCGCGGCTGGAAGGACGGAGAGAATCCCTACGAAGTTCTGGCCGGAGCTGCCCGAGCCTCGAGGGTGATGGAGGGGTCCCTGGCGGTAGAAAAAGCCAGTATCACCCTTGAAATGTACGAGGGTGTTGTGGAAGCCCTCAAGCCTGCCAGGACATTGGATCTGAGTCGTCTGTTGAACCAGCTTAGGGTAATCAAGGGACAAGATGAACTGGAACTCATGCAGCGGGCGGCCGACATCGCCTGCAAAGCCCTTGACTTGGTTTGCCAATTCATCCGGCCGGGAGTCACCGAGAGGGAGATCGCCCACCTCCTCGATGAGACGATGAGGTCATTCGGGGCTGACGGGCCTGCCTTTGAAACGATTGTCCTCTCTGGAGTCCGGTCAGCGCTCCCCCATGGCCGGACCGGAGATAGAGCGATCAGGGCCGGTGACCTGGTTCTGATTGACTTCGGCGCTGCCTACCGTGGTTACCTCTCCGACATCACCAGGACCTTTTGCGTTGGTCCCTGGCCAGAGGACCTTTCGCTGATCTATGATGCGGTTCTGGCTGCCCATGACGCAGCGATGGATGTGGTGGGGCCGGGGATCACCATGGAGGAGGTAGATCGTGCGGCTCGTAGAGCCATCGAAGAGCGAGGGTTTGGTTCGTATTTCAATCATCGGACTGGACATGGGCTGGGCCTGGCAATTCACGAGGAGCCGAGTTTCGTGGAGGGAAACCGTCAGGAGCTTGAGCCCGGCATGGTCGGAACGATAGAGCCAGGTGTATACCTACCTGGAGTCGGGGGTGTACGGATTGAAGATGAGGTGGTTGTAACCGCCGCAGGGAGTGAGAGACTGACAAGATGTACCGCTGAGCGGAGGGAACTGGGGTAGCTCCAGCCAAGAAAATCCCCGCGGGCATTTCCGCACAGGAGGAAAAGTGTTCCCTCACGGCGAATATCGTCGTAACGTGTCATGGGCACGGGGAATCCTTGGTTTCTTAGGAGGTCAAGAATGCAGGAAATCGGTCAAAGGATCAGGGAGCTGAGGCAAGAAAGAAGGCTGACTTTAGAAGATCTAAGTTCCAAGACCGGTCTTTCCAAGAGCTACATTTCTGAGGCCGAGCGGGGGATAGCATCTCTTACCATCACGTCCCTGCAGAAGATTGCGGAGGCTCTGGGCGTCCAGCTCTCTTACTTCTTCACCCCTCCGAGTCTTGCTGCGAACGGAGTACGGATTACTCGGGCAGGAGAACGCAGCGAATTCCGGATGGAGACCAGCGAGGACCGCATATTCAGCAGTCTTGCCGCAGGCTTTCCCGGCAGGGTATTGGAGCCCCTTCTAACTACTCTCCTCCCAGCCCACTCCAGAGCCGAGCCTTACAGTCACCCCGGGGAGGAATTCGCTCTAGTTCTTGAAGGTAGCCTCACGGTGTTGGTGGAGGATAAGGAGTTCGAACTTGGACCGGGAGATTCCATTCACCTCTGTTCTACAATTCCGCACAACTGGGAGAACCGTACTGACAAGCCTGTGAGAATCATCGCCGTCAGCACTCCGAAGATATTCTGAATGCCACGGTCCGGAGCATGGGAACGACCCACTATCCCCAGACCTGACGATGATTGAACTCAGAAAGAGGGGGGAGTCAATCCAGTGAAGCGGTTCCGCGTGGCCATGGACATTGGCGGTACCTTCACTGATTTCGTCCTGTACGACGAACTAACCGGAGAGTATAGCACGGGGAAGGTCTCAACCACCCCCAAGGACCTTTCCATCGGCGTTCTTGAGGGGCTGGTTCACCTGGTGAAGGATTTTGCGGCTATCGGTTTTTGCGTTCACGGTACTACGGCTGGCCTGAATGCCTTCCTGGAGCGCAAGGGAGCACGGGTAGCACTAATCACAACCGAGGGTTTCCGGGACGTATACGAAATTGCGCGGGGAAACCGGCCTGACATGTACAACATCCAGTACAGGAAGCCCGAGCCGCTGGTTAAGCGGCGGGATGTTTTCGAGGTAAGGGAGCGAGTCCTTTTCGATGGAACGGTGGCTATTCCCCTCGATGAGGCTGGCGTGCGGGACTTGGCCGTGAAGATTAAGGCTGGTGGATACGATTCTGTAGCTGTCGTTTTACTGCACGCCTATAAGAGCCCAGTCCACGAGAATCTTATCCGGGATGTCCTGAAAGAGGAGTTGCCCGAGATCTCGGTCTCCATTTCCCACGAGGTTGCGAGAGAATGGCGGGAATACGAGAGGACGAGTACCACTATACTCAATGCTTACATCGCTCCCATTGTGGAAGAATACCTAACCCGCCTTGAAGGCGAGGTGGGAAGCGGGGGTATGGAGGAACCGCTTTATATCATGCGCTCCAATGGCGGGGTAATGACGGCAGAAGTCGCCAAAGCACATCCAATCCAAACCCTGCTTTCTGGTCCCGTGGGGGGTGCTGTTGGTGGTGCCTCGCTGGCAAGAGAGATGGGAGTCAACAACCTGATCGGCGTGGACATGGGTGGTACAAGTTTCGACGTAACCATGGTGGTCAACTGTCACGTAGACGTCACGAATGAGACAAGTCTGCAGGGTTTCCCGGTGTTGACCCCAATGGTTAACATTCACACCATCGGAGCTGGGGGCGGCTCTATTGCCTGGATTGAGGGAGGTGGCCTACGGGTCGGACCTCAGAGCGCTGGTGCTCAGCCCGGGCCTGCGTGCTATGGCAGGGGCGGCACGCTCCCGACCGTGACCGACGCCAACGTGGTGTTGGGGCGGATTGATCCAGAGCACTTCCTGGGCGGTAACATGCGACTCTTCCAGGACAAGGCGCAAGAGGCTGTAGCGTCAATAGCTGCACAACTCGGCCTCACCGTCGAACAGGCCGCCGAGGGGATTTGCGACGTGGTCAATGCAAAAATGGCGGATGCCATACGTACCATCACTATTCGCAAAGGTATCGACCCACGGGAATTCACTCTGGCGGCTTTCGGTGGAGCCGGACCGATGCACGCCGTTTTTATTGCCCGACTCCTTGATATCAAAAACATCTTGGTACCAAGGTTCCCCGGTGCCTTCTCCGCCTGGGGGATGCTCCAGAGCGACATCAGGCATGACGAAGTTCGAACTTTTGTCCAGCCTGTCCGGGAGGCCGACACTTCGACGATGGAGTCCCTATACAGTCTGATGGAGGTTAGAGTGGGCGACGTTCTGAGGCGGCAGAGAATAACCGCTGATCGGATGACGTTTGTAAGAACCGCGGACATGCGGTACGTCGGGCAGGAGTACACGGTGAATGTCCCGGTGCCCGGCGGCCAGTTGAACCCGGACACGTTGACTTCCCTGACGGCCTTCTTCCATGACAGGCATCAGCAAATTTATGGTCACAGCAATTCGAAAGGCGCCGTCGAAATCGTCAACCTTCGGGTGGTAGGCGTAGGAAAACTCTCCACGGGAGTCAAGGCTCTCGCCATGGAGCTCTGTAAAGGAGAGCCGAAACCCAGGAGGGTAGCTCCCATCATATTCGAGGGCCGGCGTTTGCCCACCAGGATATTCGTGAGGGACGCTCTGCGACCGGGACAGCTTTTTGAAGGGCCGGCGATCATCGAGGAGCTCACCGCGACTACGGTGGTGCCGCCGGGCTACCGGGTTGAGGTCGACCGCTTCGGGAGCATGGTGATCAGCGCCATGGGGGAGGAGTAGGAAATGGGCGATATGCCTCGTGTGAACCCGGTTACGGTGGAAATCATCCGTAACGCGCTGCAGTCAGCGGCCGAGGACATGAACGCGAGCCTGTTCCGCAGCGCCTTCAGCCCGGTCATTTACGAGATGAAGGACTGCAGCGTGGGAATCTTCAACGAGAAAGCTGAGATGCTCGGCCAGTCGGCGGGACTGCCCATCTTTCTTGGTAACCTGGAGGAATGCATCAGGAAGACCATTGACCTGTACGGCCTTGACTTCTTCCAGGAGGGCGACATCCTGATCATGAATGACGCCTACATGACAGGGACCCACCTGAACGACGTCACGGTCTTCGCCCCCATTTTCCTGGATGGACAGCTTATTGGCTTCTCTGCCAACCGGGCTCACTGGCTGGATGTTGGTTCCAAGGATCCGGGAGAATCCACCGATAGCACCGAAATCTACCAGGAAGGTATTCGTCTAGGCCCCACCAAGATCATTGAACGAGGACGCCTTCGGGTTGACATTGTGGATCTCATAGTAAGGAATAGCCGATTCCACGAGGCGGCCGAAGGCGACATGAATGCGCAGATATCTGCATGCTTAACTGGTGAGAAGCGATACAAGGAGATCGTCGCGCGGTTCGGCCTGGAAACCGTTCGTGCTGCGATCGAAGATATTTTTGCGCAGTCAGAACGTCTCGACCGGGACGTGATCACCGCGATTCCCGACGGTATCTACGAGGCCGAGGGGTTCCTGGACAATGACGGTCAGACTGACGAGCCTGTCAAAGTCCACGTCAAAGTGATCATAAGCGGCAGTGATATGACTATTGATCTGGAAGGCTCTAGTCCGCAGACAAAAGGGGCCACCAATTGTGGCTTCCCGCAGACAGTCTCCGCCTGCCGGGTTGCCTACAAGGCATTGATCAGTCCCCGGTCACCCGTGAACGGTGGAAACTTCCGTGCGTTGACCGTGAAAGCGTCTCCTCGGTCGATTTTTGCCGCGGAGGAACCCGCCGCGGTGCAATGGTACTTCTCCCACTTGGGTCTACTAATAGATTTGATTATCAAGGCTCTGGCTCCCGTTATTCCCGATCGCGGAGCAGCGGCACACTACGGCGATTCGATGTGCATCAACTTTGCCGGGGTTGACCCGCGCGATGGGGCGCCGTTCCTTACGGTGGAGGCCACCGTGGGTGGCTGGGGGGCTTTCAACGGGGGGGACGGGGAGAACGCCGTGATTAATAATGTTAGCGGAGACTTCAAGAACCTTCCGGTCGAGGTGATGGAGTCCAAGTACCCCATAACCGTGACCCGCTACGCGATTCGCCCCAATAGCGGTGGCCCGGGAAAGTTCAGAGGCGGCAACGGAGTTATCAGGGAGTACCAGATACACTGCGACGAGGTAAGTGTGTACCTGTGGTGGGAGCGATCCAAGACTCCCGCATGGGGAATTCTCGGCGGCCAGGCCGGCAAGCCCCCGATCGTAGCCATCAACCCATCGACCTCGGGAGAGAAGCGAGTCCTCAAGGTCAACGGAATGAAGCTTAAGAGGGGAGACGTAGTCAGAGTAGAGTCCGGCGGCGGTGGCGGCTACGGGGTTCCGCTTGAACGCGACCCGTGGCGGGTGAAAGAAGACGTGATTGACGGGTATATTGATGAAGCCCACGCGGAATCGGCTTATGGCGTTCGCTTCGGCGCAGGGACGTACGAGATTGATGTTGTGGGAACACATGACCTACGTGCACAGATGCGGAGTGCGGGGGTCCAGCTAGGCGCCCACATGAGGGCGGGCCGGTCCGCCTGCAGTTCGGTGCTCTCTGTGATTAGGTAAGGGTGAGAGGAGGTGTTACCGGCCAGGAGATAGGGTGCGTGTGATGAGCGCCGAGCGATCCTGAGGGGTGTCAGCTGGTGGCGGCCAGGAGCCTCGTAGCCGGTTGACCCACAAACACCAGCGGAAAGGAGAGAGTGAACGTGAGCGGAATCCGAATCCAGAGACTTGGTTTCCTGGCGGTGATGTTAACGGTCGCCCTGCTGCTGACGGCATGCGCCCAGCAAAAGCAGCAACCACAGCCCTCCTCCAACCAGCCGGCCTTCGACAGTTTGTAGGAAGGCATGAGGTGTAGATTGGCTTCGCTGAAGGGTTTACGAGCTGGGAATTTCTCCGCGTGTAACTACATTTGTCAGGTTTTGGGCTCCACCAGGAGTACTGGCGGCGGTTCCTTCACCTTCAGACTCTGGAAGATACGCTGCTGAGCGGCAGTGGTCTCTGTACGCTGCAGGACCCGTCCTCCGGGTCCGGCGAACTCGCCAAGATGCATCGCCTCAAGAGACCGCCTGAGGGCCGGCCACGTCTGTCCCACCCTCGTCTCCGCCACCCGGATCAGCAGCAGCGCAAGCCAGCACAGAAGAACGTGAGACCTGATGCGATCCTCCAGGCGGTGGTAGATGGGGCGCAGGTCGAGGGTGTGCTTCAAGCAGCGGAAGGCATCCTCCACCTCGATGAGCCGCTTGTACCCCAGGGCGACATCCTCCGGGCTCAGGGTATCGTCGGAGGTCCTCACCAGGAATTTGCCGTCCAGCTTCTCATCCTCGCGCACTACTTCCATGTTGATTTTGAGCCGGCCATCCTTGAGGACCCTCAGGTAGCGGCCGTACAGGGGATGGGAGGCCAGTTCGCAGCACCGCTTGGTGTGCCCTGAGCCCTTGAGTTGCGCCAGCGCTTCGCGCAGGTCCTTCAGAATCTGCTCCCTCCGCAACCTGTCCCGTTCGGCCTCCTCGGGGTTGCGCACCAGCACGTACCGCACCCGCGCCTCCCCGTCGCCCACCACGATCTCCTTGACCTCCAGGCTATCCTTGACCTTCTTGTACCGGCCCTGCCGCGCCATGGCCTCCTCCGCCCGATCGGAGCCCCGCATCTTCTCACCCACGATGTAGTGCCCGCCGGCACGCTGCAACTGGCGCAGGTTCTCCTCCGATACGAACCCCCGGTCCAGCACCGTTATGACCCGGCCCAGCTTCCAGCCGATCAGGTCCTGCTTCACCTGGGACACCACGGACATGTCCGCCGTGTTGCCGGGCCAGCACCAGGACCTCACCGGGATGCCCTCCCTGGTGACCGCAAACCCCACCACGATCTGGGGCAGGTCGGGCCGGTGATCTTTCGAATGCCCTCTCCGTCGGAATCCGTCCTCCTGCTCCGTCTCGAAGTAGGTGCTGGTGGTGTCGAAGTAAAGGAGATCAACTTCCAGGTTCAACAGATCCGCCACCTGATGGAATACTTCACGCTCTATCGCCTCACGGGACTCCAGCATAAAGTCCATGGCACGGTACAGGTGCTGCACCGCTACCTCCGGCAGCCCCGGGATGAACACCTCCTGAGAAACCCATTCCTCCACCGCCAGCTTGCTCATGGGAGCCAAAGCACGCGAGGCGACCATGGCGAACAGGGCGCGCTCCACCGGGGCATCGAACCGGCGCTTCCTGAGCAGGCCGGCCAGGGCCTCCTTGATGCCAAGCCGGGTCCACAACTGGTCGAGCAGGTACGCCCCGCCCATGGGCCGCGAGGATATGAACCGGATGCCATGCCTGCCGTCCAGTTCGGGACGCAGCCCCAGTTCGTCTTCGGGGCCCAGGAACCGGGCGATACTCCTGGCCAGCCGGCGGAGGGCCTCCTTGTCCACCTCTTCCTCGCGGCCGAAGTTGTACAGGATGCGCGCCTTGCACTTACCGTCTGCGGGGTCCCGGTAGTTGTGGGCCAGTTGTACGTACCGGGCAACCGTGCCGTCCCTATTCTTGCGGGCTGTCGTTCGTATGTACATGCCCACATTCTAGCACGTGTATGTCAGGCGTGTCAAGCACTGGAAAGCTGCCGCGTGTAACTACGCACTTGGCTGTTTCCGACAGGGGCGAGCGCCCCGAAACCCGCACCACTACTGGGTTCTACTCTCGCCAGCGTTCCCACATGTGCCTCTCAACTGTCGAACTCGGGGTTACAGCGGGGCGGGTTTAGGCTGGTGCACGTTCGTGGCAGCCACCACTACCTTGAGCCTCCGGGCGGAGGTCTGCTGGTCACTGTTCCGGTCCACGGAAGCCGCGTGCTGAAGCCGAAGACTTTGAAGAGCATTCTGGATCGAGCAGGGGTTGCGGAAGAACAACTAACTGGGCTGCTTTGAGCTCATTGGTATGGCCTGGCATCTCACGGCAACGTGGAAGGGATCCACCCCGATCAGGTAGATGGCGAGTATCAGCGGCACCAGCAGCCACGGGGAACCCGAGGGTGACCCCGGCGGGGCTGGCGGGGCGGGTGAAGCCACAGTCGGGAAACCGGCCATGGCCCGCGCCCCACCTGCTCTTCCCTGGTGAGGACCTGCTACAGTGCAGGCCACGGGGAGAAGCAAGAAGGCCGTGGCCGTGAGTAACATCGCTTTCCAGCCCAGTTGCATCCCGGCTGCGGTTAACCCATAAAGGGGCAGGTTGGCCACGGTCATGACCAGAGCCACAGCCCGCGCCCGCCGGGCAGGCGCCACCAGGTGCCGAAAGCGTGCCATCCACGCGATGACCGGCAGGGCTGAGGCCAATCCCAAGAAGGTACCGACGGGGAGTCGCCGTGCGGTAGTCATGGCTGCCAGGGCGGGGCCGAAAACGGGGTACGACAGGAGCCGGGGGCGGAAGGGTGCACCCAGTACCCGGTGAACCTGGATGCTTTCTTGCCTACGGTGGCGCAGCCCGACACGCCCTGTACCGGGAGCTGGCGTCTGTACCGGGGTGCCTGGTCGAGGACAAAGGCATTTCGGTAGCGGTGCACTATCGTCAGGTCAGTAGCGCGCACCGCCCGGGGGTGTTCCAGCTCGTGAGCAAGGTGGCCCGATCCGTCCGCCTCCTTCGCTTGCAGCCCGGCCACGATGTGCTGGAACTCCGACCCAACGTGGCCTGGGACAAAGGCCAGGCGGTGATCTGGTTGCTGGAGATTACGCAGGGCGGCAATTGGTGGGAACGGGTCCCTCCCCATCTACGTGGGTGACGACTTCACCGACGAGGACGCATTCTCGGAACTGGCCGTCCGCGGCGTTACCATAAAGGTGGGGCGGGGGCCGACTGCTGCCCGCTACCGTCTCGGAGGGCCGGAGGATGTGGCCCCGTTCCTGGAGGCGTGTACGCGGCTTCTATGCGATCCGCTGCCAGGATGAACCGCTGCCACTGCGGCTGGATTGCTTTGCCTTGGTACGCCGGCTGTATTATGCTAGTAACCGGTGCTGCCGGCTAGAGGTTCTTCCGGTCATGCCGGCTTGCCCTTGACGGTGGCTAGACCTGGCGGAGAGAGGAGGAGAATCTGGTCGGAGGAGGCCGCCCCCGGGTCAGCGGGGGGAAGGCGGGCCGTCCGGACCAGGGTATGCCGTGGCCGATCGCCTGGTAGATTGGGTTCTCAATTCCGGCGTGCGTCTGTTGGGAATCGTGGTGGTCAGCTGGCTGGCCATCAGGAGCCTGCGTCCTGTCTTCGGCCGGCTTGAGCGCTTGCTGGCAGGTGAGCCCCGGCCGGGGGAGCCGCCCGGAGAGAGGCAGCGCCGGTTGAAAACGTTCATGAGCATCGCCCGCAACGGGGCGACCGTGGTAATCGTGGCCCTGGCGTTGGTAACCGCCCTCCCCGAATTGGGAGTGGAAATCGGACCGCTGCTGGCGGCAGCAGGCATAGGCGGCCTGGCCATCGGGTTCGGAGCGCAGAACCTGGTGAGAGACCTGATCAGCGGCTTCTTCCTGCTATTGGAGGATCAGGTGAGAGTGGGGGACGTGGTCAGCATCAACGGTACCAGTGGCCTCGTAGAGGCCATAAACTTGCGGACCATTGTCCTCCGCGACTTGGCCGGGGTCGTCCATGTTATACCGAACGGTAACATTCAGTCCGTAAGCAACATGACCAAGGACTGGTCGCGTTACGTCATAGACGTGGGGGTTGCCTACAAGGAGGACGTTGACCGTGTCATGGAGGTGCTGCAGTCGATAGGAGAAGAGCTGGCCCGTGATCCCCGTTACGGCCCGCTGATCCTGAGGCCTCTTGAGGTGCTCGGTGTAGACGACTTTGCTGACTCGGCAGTGGTCATCAAGGCGATGATAACCACCCTGCCCCTCAAGCAATGGGAGGTGGGACGGGAGCTTCGCAGGCGGATCAAGAAGCGCTTCGACGAGGAAGGCATCGAAATCCCCTTCCCACACGTGAGCATCTACTGGGGAGAGGCCAGCAAACCGCTGGAGGTCCTGGCCCAGCCGGGGTTTCGTTCGCGCCCCGGACGGAATACCGTGGGTACTGAGTGAGGTGAGCAACATTCGCAGCACGCGGAGGTCTCGGTGGGATCCTTTTTCTTCGCCGCTAGGTGAGTTCTCGCTGCTCATTTCCCTCGCGCTCGCCACGGGCGTGGTGGGTGGGCTCGGTGCTATTCTGTTCCGCCTGATGATCGGTTGGGCGGGCAGGGGGGTCCGTGAACGTCGGGCTCCTGCCTCATCCCCACTTCCCTGGCGTGGTGGCACCGTACGCTGCACCAGAGCTTTACCTGACCTCCGGCAACTGGCGGCTCGGCCGGGTCCCCACCATCACTGCGCTCGGGCTGGTTTCCCCGGCTTTCCATGTGGCGCTGAGCCCATTTGTCTACGGCGAACTGCGCGACGGTGGCACCTTCGCGATCTTGGGTAACACCATGTATCTCGTGGTGCCCGTCTTGCTCTGGATCGCCATGTATCACCACAATCTGGGCCGGGGCATAAACATGCCCAAGGCGTACCAGGAGATTCCGCCCGAGTGAAAGATACCGTAGGGGGCTGTTTCGTTGACCAGGCTACTGTTCGCGTGCGATGTGCACGGTAGCGAAAAGCGCTTCAAGAAGTTGCTCAACGCGCCTCGTTATCACGAAGGGGTAGACATCATCATCCTGGAGGGCGACATCTGCGGCAAGTTCCTGGTCACCATCGTGCAGCAGGGAGCCTCGAGATATAGCTGCGGGCCTTCGGTCAGGAATCCTCGAGAGTGCCCCGAAGCCGCGCGGACGTCATCGTTACCGCGGTGCAGTACGTGGGAGAAGCCGACCCCGACCAGTGCCTGGAGCAGGTGGCCGGAGACCTCCGTCGCCGGGGACGACGGCCGTACCTGATTCCCGTGGGCGGTGCCAGTTCGGTAGGCGTGCTGGGCTATGTGCTGGGAGCAACCGAACTGGTCGAGCAGGCGCGAGCCACGGGCCTTGAGTTGGACCTCGTTGTGGTGGCGTCCGGGTCGGGGGGGACGCAAGCCGGCCTGGCTCTCGGGATGCACCTCGTTGCCCCACATATCCGGGTGTTGGGGGTGAGTGTCGGTTACCCCGCGGATACCCTCCGCCAACGCGTCGCGGATCTGGCTGCCGGGGCCGCTCGGCTCCCGGAGGTGGCGGCGTCGGAACCCGCGGCAATTGAGGATTACAGCTAAACTCCCGAAGCCAGTTCCTCGACCTTGATGCCGCGGCTGACCAGGTAGTTCTTGATGGCGTCGGGGTCGGGGAAGTGTTTCTTCGCCAGTTCCAGGTGCTCCTTCACGAGAGCGGGGCTGGTGCCGGTGATACGGTGCATGGCCTTTTCGGGGACGCGGTAGTACACCAGCATCAGCACCCGGTCGAACAGGCGCAGGTAGGCGTCCACCGAGGAGGGGGCATGGTAGATCCTGCGCGCGATCTCGGTGGTGGAAAGACCCTGCAGGGCCATCTCGACCACGATCGTTTTGTGCGTCAGCGTCCTGCCCATGTCCAGCACGGTGCCGGCGGTGGGTAGCAGCACCCCGAACCGCTCCTGGTACGCTTCCAGGAGCTCGCGGATGAGCCCCGGGCTGATGTGCAGTATCCACTCCAGGTCCACGGTGGTGAGCACTCCGTCCTGCCGCCACGCCTCGGCCGTGATGCGCTCGAGCTGCCTCATCTTGAGCCGCTTCAGTTCCGCCCTGCTCGACGGCGGGTGCTCCATCTCCTCGGGGGTGAGCAGCGTGAGCACCACGGGGACGAACAGGCGTGGGTCGGTACGCCGGCTGCGGTGGGTACCGTGGGCCAGCCACACCACCTGCCCGGGCTGTAGCTCCGACACCTCCGGGCAGCACCACGCCCGGATCTCGGCCGCCGTCCTGACCAGCCCCTCGGCCTGGGCGGGCTTGCACCCGTAGTCCGACTCGAGCTTGCTGACCAGGAGGGTGAGGACCTCCCTGGGCGGGTCGGCGGGCTCCGGCCTCCTGGGCACCTGAGGCAACTGGTCGGCGGAGATGGGTTCCTCGGGGAGGAAGCCCTGGCCCTTGGCTCCCCGCTGTCTGGCCAGTTCGCCCTGGTCCAGGAGTTGCCACACGTCCTGCACGGTGGCGGCGGGGTTTTCCGCCTGCAGCCGCTCGAGTTCCAGGTGCTCGATCTGACGCTTCACCGCCTCCACCCTGAGCTCCCCGAGGCGGGAGATGGTCCCGGGATCAAGCAGGGGCAGCCTCACGTTCTTGCCCTGGTAGGTGACGAGCATCTCGCCCGGCCTGACCCGCTCGATCCCGTGCTGCTTCTCCCAGGCCTCCATGGCCTCGTTGGTCATCCGGGCCACGGCTTCCGCGAGGTACGACTGGGGAGCCAGCTCGAACCGCGCCCTGAGGTGGGACACCTGGACTGGCAGAAGGTCCCTTGCGGGAAGGGTCGCGTACCTTTCGCTCCCCTTCCGCTCTCGGGTCACTGTATCTCCTCCTTGGGGGCCCCCTTTTTCTCCGGGGGGTGGGCCTCGGCCATCCGGCGGATCCTGGCCATGCGGAAGATGTAGTCGTCCGTGGCCGTGAACTCCCGGTAGAGGGCCGCGTACTTTTCCACCAGCCTGCGCGACCTGCCCACCGCCATTCTCACCGCGGGTACGGGCATCCCGAGGTCCAGGCAGTAGGTCACGCGGGCAAAGTCGATCAGGTACCGCTCGATGCTCTCGTAGCTGTGCCCGGTGCGGCGCACGATGTCCGTCTCCGTGTACCCGTCCATGAACAGCCGGATGATCTTCTCCGCGTGCGACAGCGTGGGGCCCATGTCGGCCACCCGGCCCCGGATGGGCAGTACCACCTTGGGGTGCTCCTTCATGCAGTCGGCCACTGCGTCGGTCGACAGCCCCAGCAGGAAGCCGAGGTCGGCCAGCGACAGGGCCACGCCCTGGGCGTAGGCGGAGGTGGCAAGGCGCTCCAGCCGCGCCCACTTGAGCGCCTGGGGACTCTCCCGGTTCACCAGGGCCCAGTCCTCCGGGGTGACGTAGTCCAGGATGACCTCCCGGAGGGTGCAATCGCGCAGGCTCTTCCCCGGGGGCTCCGCACTTGAGACCCCGAAGTACACCACCTGGCCCGAGGCCCGGTGCCGGCGGGAGATGCGGTAGGCGAGGTCGCTGATCTCCTGGCAGAACCGCTCCGAGGAGGCGGGGGTGTAACCGTGCCGCTGCCTCAGCAGGGCTAAGAAGGCTTCCCGCTCCTGCCCCGGGGGTGCCTTGGGCGGAGGCAGCACGCCCTTTTTGGGCACCCTCTCCCGGGCACCGTCTTGGCTGTCCCGGTAGCGGGCCCAGAGTCCCAGCCAGCCCGCCACCACCTCGGGGGGCTCGCCGATCGCTTCCGCGATCTCGTCTGCGGGCCGGTCGGACAGGGCCACCGCGTACTGGAACTCCAGGTACCACTTGCTGAGCAGGTGCCGCGACACCGCCAGCTCCCGCCGGATGGTGGCCGGGTCGTCCCCCCGCAGGTAGCGGTCCACGGCCAGCACCGCCCGCGGCGTGGTGAGCCTCTCCCGCATCTTCCTGCTCATCCCCGCCAGCGGCAGCAGGCAGCCCTGGTCCCAGAGTCTGGACAGCCTCTCCCGGATGCCCTTGTGGCTGAGAGGCCAGAGCAGGCACAGCCTCTTTTCGTCCAGGAGGGCGTCCTGCTCCCAGGCCTCCTCGATGGCCCGAGCCATCCTCCCCAGCACCATCACCGCCACCCCGAAGTCGGCCATGAGCTCGGCGTCGTCATCGGAGAACACGGTGATGGTCACCAGCTTCTCGGGCTGCCCGGACCGTCCCCGCCGCATGAAGCTCGACCGGCCCGCTATGGCGGGGAGCTCGATCTGGCCCAGGCCGCGGGAGAGCAGGTGTCCTTCGATGAAGTCGAGGGTGTCCCGGGCCACCATCTCGGCTTCCTCCAGGGAGATCTCCCGCCTGGCCCGAATCTCGCTGGTGAGGAAGGCCAGGAGCGTCTTGGCCTCCACCGAGGCTGCCTCAGTGCGGATGCGCTGCCGGTAGAAGGTGGGGCGCCCCACTTTCACCACCCCCGGTAACCGTTACCACACCCCGAGGGGCGGTACCTGCCGGCTGCACGCAGCCGGCCCCCCGGAAACCCGCTCCGCCGGTCGCGGGTTTCCGGGCTCACATTCCATCTCACGGCTCCAGGCGACGCTATCACGTTTTCAAGGTGCAGCGGTCAGCCTGTGATCCCTTCCCGCATTCGGGAGCTTGGCGGTAGTAGGGGTTACGGATCGGTTCCTTGCGCCCGGGTACCCGGGAAATGCTGCCCCGGGTGTTCAGATCTGCATTTCGCTATGCCACCTCTGGCCGCACGGGTGCGGTTCACATCAGCATCCCCGAGGACGTTCTCTCAGGCACAACTGAATTCGATGAACGAGAACTGTACGCAGAGTCTCACTGCGGTTCGTGCCCTGCATTCCGATCCGGCCCGACCCGCAGCTAGTGGAGGAGGCTTGTAGGGCGCAGCTCCTCTGACTGGCGGGGATTCCTGCGCGCGTCGGGTGCTTCATCGTCCATCCCTCCAGGTTATTGAGCGTTGCCGCCCGCTCCCGAAGGTAGACGACGCTCCCCCGACAAAGGTTGCAGGTGGCCCGGCTGCCGAGCCGGCGGCTGCGGGGCTGGCAGTGCAGGCCTGGCAGGTACGCGGCGGGTGCGGGGTCTGGCCCGGTGCAGGCAGGCGCGGGGCCGTTGACAGGAATAGTGTCACAATGGTACGATGCGATCGGCAAGGTTAGCGTGCGGCTTTTTCTTTGCCCCTGCATGTGAAAGGAAGCACAAGCATGGCCGTGGTGACCACCATCGGGCGGAAGTGCCGCAGGTGTTACACCTGCATCCGCCACTGCCCGGCCCGGGCCATCAAGGTGGAAGGCGGGCAGGCCCAGGTGGTGGCCGAGCTATGCATAGCGTGCGGGACCTGCCTGCGGGTGTGCCGCCAGCAGGCCAAGAAGATGGAGTCCCACGTGGAGATGGCCCGGGAGGTGCTCCGGGAGGACGGGGCGGCGGCCATCCTGGCGCCCTCGTACGTGGTCAACTACTGGCAGGTTTCTCCCGGGCAGGTGGCCACCGCCCTGCGCCTGCTCGGCTTCGAGACGGTGGCCGAGGTGGCATACGGGGCGGAACTGGTGGCGCTGGCATATCTGCGCCTGCTCGTGGGCCGGCCGGTGTTCGCCCGGGCCGGGTCCGGGGCAGCCGGGGCGGAGCGATGCGGCGACGGCTCTACCGGGGCGGCCGGGGCGGGGGGTGACGGGGACGGCCCCACCCGGGCCGCGGGGTGCGGGGATGGCCCCACCGGGGCGGCGCGCCCCCTCATATCCACCGCCTGTCCGGCCGTGGTGAACCTGGTAGAGGTCCACTACCCGGAACTCATCCCCTGGCTGGCGCACGTGGTGTCTCCCATGGTGGCCCTGGCCCGGTACCTGAAGCATTACGGCAGGGCCCGCAGCGTGGTTTTCGTGGGCCCCTGCGTGGCCAAGAAGGACGAGATCCGCCATCCCGGCCTGGCCGGGGCGGTGGATGCCGTGCTCACCTTTCCCGAGCTGGACGAGATGCTTGCCGGCCGGGGGATCGTGCCGGCTGACCTTCCTCCGGGAGGGTTCGATCCCCCCCATCCGCGGCTGGGCCGGTGCTTCCCCCTTTCGGGTGGCCTCCTGCGCACTGCTTCATTGCACGCCGATCCGTTGCACCCGACGGTGATGGCCGTCGACGGGCGGGACCGGGTGTTGCGCAAGCTGGGCCGCCTGCGCCATTCGCAGTTCCGACCGGTGCTGCTGGACCTCCTCTTCTGCGAGGGCTGTATCGACGGTCCCCTCATCGACCCCACCATTACCCTGACCGAGCGACGCAAGCGCCTGGCCGACCACGTGCTCGCCGGGTGCGGGGAGGAACCGGAGCTGGCCGCCGCCGACGCCGTCCTGGGCGAGGTGGACCTGTCGCGCAGTTTCCAGGACCGCCACCTGGCGCAACCGGTGCCCTCCGAGGAGGAGATCCGGCGCATCCTCGCCCTGACGCGCAAGTACCGCCCGGAGGACGAACTGGACTGCGGTGCCTGCGGGTACGCCACCTGCCGCGACAAGGCCCTGGCCGTGTGGAGGGGTGTGGCCGAAGCGGAGATGTGCCTGCCCTACATGATCGAGGAACTTGAGCAGTCGGTGAGGGAACTGGCACGCTCACACCAGGAGCTGGAGGAATCGCACCTCCAGCTGCAACGCATGCAGGAGCATCTCATCCAGTCGGAAAAGATGGCCTCGCTGGGGCAGCTATCCGCGGGGGTGGCCCACGAGCTGAATAATCCCCTGGGGGGTATCCTGCTCTTCGCCGGCAGTCTCCTGGAGGAATTGCCCTCGGGTGACCCCCGCCGCCGGGAGATAGAACTCATCCGCAAGGAAGCGCAGCGCTGCCGCGACATCGTGCGCAACCTGCTCAACTTCGCCCGCCAGACCCGGTTGCGCAAGCAGCAGGTGAACCTGGCGGATCTCCTGCGGGAAGTGATGGAGGTGATGGCCCCCCACATTCCACCAGGGGTGACGGTGCGGCAGGAGTTGAACGAGCTGCCGCCCGTGTGGCTGGACCCGGGAGAAATGAAGCAGGTGTTCACCAACGTCATCTCCAACGCCATCGAGGCCATGCCCGACGGTGGCACCCTAACCATCCGGGCCGGGCGGGCACCCGAGGGGGTCACCGTGTGCCTGGCAGATACAGGGTGCGGCATCCTGCCGGAGCACCTTAACCACATTTTTCAGCCGTTCTTCACCACCAAACCCATAGGCAAGGGGACCGGGCTGGGCCTGGCCACGGCGTACGGTATCGTCAAAATGCACGGGGGAGACATCACGGTGCGCAGCCAGGTGGGGGTGGGCACGGAGGTAGAGATCCTTTTGCCCCTGGGCGAGTCCGAGGCGGTGTCGGTACTGACCCCGGAGCGCCCCGGGAGTGCCGGGGCATTGACGGGAGGGGTGGGATTGTGACGGGTGCCGGGGTACGACGGGGGGTCGTGCTGGTAATCGACGACGACCGGGACCTGCTGGAGGTCGACCGTCTGGCCCTGGAGGCGGCGGGTTACGAGGTACACACCGCCGCCACGGGGCGGGAGGGACTGGCCCTGGCCCGGTCGCTGCGGCCCGATGTGATCGTGCTGGACATCATGATGGAAACCCTCACGGAAGGGTTTGACGTGGCCTCGGCGTTGATGGACGACCCGGTCACACGCCGGATTCCCGTGGTCATGGTCTCGGCCTACGCGCAGGCGGTGCGGGTTCCCGACAAGTTCCGCGTCGGGCAGAAGAGGCCGGGGGCGGCGGCCGGGCCGCTGGACGGGCGGCTGGCACTGGCTACCGCCTACTACGAGAAGCCGGTTTCCCCCGGCCGCCTGGTGCAGATCGTGGACAGGATTCTCACAAGGTAGGTGGAAAGCGATGTCAGGGAAAGTGCTGGTGATCGACGACGAAGCTTCCATCCGGCTGGCCTGCGAGAAGGTGCTCACGGCAGCCGGTTACCGGGTAGAAGTGGCCTGCGACGGTAGCGAGGGCCTGGACAAGCTGCGCACGGCGGCTTTTGACGTCGCCCTGGTGGACCTCAAGATGCCGGGCGTGGACGGCATGGAGGTGCTGAGGCGGGCACGGGAGGTGGACCCGGACCTGGTGACCATCGTCATCACCGGGTACCCGTCCTATGAGAGCGTGGTGGAGGCCATCAAGGCGGGGGCGTACGATTACATCCCCAAGCCGTTCAGCCCGGATGAGTTGCGCACGGTGGTGGGGCGCGGGTACGAGAAACACGAACTGCAGAGGGAGGCCCGCATCCTCCAGGAGGAGCGGGCGCGCAACCTGGTCACCATCGCCGAGGAGCGCGGCCGCCTGCTCACGGTGATCAACTGCATGGCCGACGGAGTGATGGTGGCCGACCGGGAGGGGCGCCTGGTGCTTTACAACCCGGCCGCCGCTCGCTGGCTCGCCCCCGACGCCCTGGGGCGCCCCCTGGGCGAGGTGTGCCGGTGGGCCGAACTGGAAGGCCTGGTGCGCGAGGTGACTGCCACGGGCGGGTTACGCTCCCTGAGCACCGACCTGGTCTCGGAAAGGGGGACCCCCACCTTCATGGCCACCGTGGCGCCGGTCTTGACCGAAGCGGCGGCGGTGTCCGCAACGCCGGCGCCCGGTGCCGGGACGGGGCCGGCC
Organism: Bacillota bacterium; assembly: GCA_030019365.1. Lineage (NCBI taxonomy): Bacteria > Bacillati > Bacillota > Bacillota bacterium. The sequence continues at coordinate 47,799 of JASEFA010000010.1, read as the reverse complement.
CCCGGTGCCGGGAAGGCCCCGGAGACTGGGGCGTCGGGGGCTGAGATGCTGGGCGCGGTACTGGTGCTGCGGGATGTGACCGAGTTACGCCGGCAGCAGCGGGAGCGGGCCAACTTCATGGCCATGGTCTGCCACGAGATCCGCGCCCCCGTGTCCGCGATTGCCGGGTACCTGGAGCTGATGTTGCGGGGCGTGGTCGGCCACGAAGCCTGGCCCGACTTGCTCGAGCGCTGCCGGGCCCGGTCGGAGGGACTCGTGGCCCTCATCCAGGACATGCTGGACCTGGCCCGCATGGAAACCCCCGTACGCCACGTGGAGCGCGTCCCGGTGCGCGAGGTCATGGAGGAAAGCCTGGCCACGCTGAGCCCCCAGGCGGAGCGGGCGGGTGTGATGGTGCGCCTTGAGCCCCCTGCCGGCGACCTGGTAGTGGACGCGGACCGGTTCGAACTGGGACGGGTGGTCACCAATCTCCTCTCCAACGCCATCAAGTTCAACCGCCCCCGCGGCTCGGCGACTGTTTCCTGGGGGAGAGAAGGGGACTACCTGGTGATCGGGGTGCAGGACACGGGCATCGGCATCGATCCCCGCCACCTCCCCCGGCTGGGTGAGGAGTTCTACCGGGTGCGCGACGAGACGACGGCGGGCATTCCCGGAAGCGGCCTGGGCCTGGCCATCGTGAGGAACATCGCCCGCACCTACCATGGCGACCTGCGCGTGAGCAGCGAGCCCGGCGCGGGTACCACGGTGGAAGTCAGGCTGGCATGCCCTCCATGCGCGTGAGGCACGGCCGACCGTGCCGCGAACCCGGCCGCCGGTCGCCGCGCGCGGGCGGACCCGGTGTGACACCATCCGACACGCGGGTGGGCGGACCCGGTGTGACGCCATCCGGCACACGGGTGGGCGGACCCGGTGTGATGCCGGCCGGGACGAGCGCGAGGGACCCTGCGGGTTGCCAGGGCTTGTGAACGCGAGTACAATGTGTACGGGGAGATGAAGTGGGAGTCGTAAGTACCATTCCGGGCCGGTGCCGGCAGTGTTACGCCTGCGTGCGTCATTGCCCGGTGAGAGCCATCATGGTGCGCCAGGAGCAGGCCACCGTCCTGGAGGAGCGTTGCATTTCCTGCGGGTACTGCGTTACCGTGTGCAGCCAGAAGGCGAAGCGGGTGGCATCCGACCTGGCCGCCGCCAGGGAGATGCTGGAGAACGGGCGGGCGGTGTGCGCCCTGCTCGCACCTTCTTTCGTGGCGGAGTTCTACCCCCTGCGGCCGGGGCAGGTGGCGGCCGCCCTGCGGCGCCTGGGGTTTCGCTGGGCATTCGAGGTGGCCTATGGGGCCGAACTGGTGACCGGGGAGTACCTGCGCCTGCTGCGCCGGGCGACGAAGGCGGGATGGAGGAGGCCCCTGGTGAGCACCCCCTGCCCCGCCATCGTGCACCTGGTGGAAAGCCACTTCCCCTCCCTCATCTCCTTCCTGGCTCCGGTGGTGTCGCCCATGGTGGCCACCGCCAGGGCGGCGCGCATCCTGCTGGGCGAGAACGGTGGGCTGGCCACGGTGTTCATCGGCCCCTGCGTGGCCAAGATCGAGGAAGCCCGCCATCCCGCGGTGGCGGGGGCCGTGGACGGGGTGCTCGGTTTCCCGGAGTTGCGGGCGTGGTGGCGGGAGGCCGGGGTCGACCCGTCTTCCCTGCCGGAGGAGGCGTTCGACAACCCGCCCGCCACCCTGGGCAAGCTGTACCCCGTTCCGGGGGGGTTGCTGCGCACGGCGGCCCTGCGGGCAGACGTGCTGGACAACGAGATCCAGATCGTAGAGGGCCGTGAGAAGTCCCTGGAGTTCCTGCGCGCGCTGGAGAGGCGGGAGGTCGGGGGAACCTTCGTGGACATCCTGTTCTGCGAGGGATGCGTCAACGGTCCCCTGGCCAGCAGTCCCCTGCCCGCCTACGGCCGTCGCGACCGGGTGGTGCGGGAGGTGCGTGCCCTGCCTCCGGGATCCCTCCGCCTGGCGGAGCCGCCCCCCGGCATCGACCTGGAGCGGGAGTTTACCCCGCGGCCCGTGCGGCTGCCGGAACCGGACGAGGCCCGGATCCGGGCCATCCTGCGGGAGCTGGGCAAGACCCGGCCGGAGGATGAACTGAACTGCGGCGCCTGCGGTTATGCCACCTGCCGGGAAAAGGCGGTGGCCGTGTTCCAGGGCCTGGCGGAGAACAAGATGTGTCTCCCTTACCTCATCACCGAACTGCAGGCCCGCAACGCCGAGCTGGCCTACCTGCGCGACTACAACCGCAACATCGTGGAGAGCATCGCCGAGGGGGTCATCGTCACCGACCGGGAGGGCACCATCACCGTGTTCAACGACCCGCGCGGTCACCTCTCCGATCGACCCCGGGCGGAACTGATCGGCAGGAAGCTGTTCCTGGGTCTTCCCCACCTGGACCGCGAGGAGGTGAGGAAGGCCATCTCCGCCGTGCTGGATGAGGGCAGGATGGGGGCGGTGCCCGAGCTCCGCTACGGGTTGCGGGACCGCCCCGTGGTCTCCAGCCTGCGCGCCTACCCCCTGCGCGGGGAGCAGGGGGAGTTGCTGGGGGCGGTGGTCGTCTGCCAGGACATCACCGAGGAGAAGCGCTGGTTCAGCCGCCTGGCGGAGTCCGACCGCCTGGCCTCCCTGGGCCGGCTGGCGGCGGGGGTGGCTCACGAGATCAACAATCCCCTCACCCTGGTCTCCGGTTACGCCGAGCTCCTGCGCGACGGCGTCACTGACCCCGCGCTCAGGGAGCAGGCCGCGGTCATCGTGGAAGAGGTGGAGCGTATCGCCGGCATCGTGCGCAACCTGCTCACTTTCGCCCGCCAGCAGCGCGCCACGGTGAGCCCGTGTGATGTCAACGCCATCCTGGGGCGCCTGGTTACCCTCACCGCCTCGCAGTTCCAAAAGGGCCGCGTGGAGGAGGTGCTGGAGTGCGAGACCGGACTGCCGTGCGTGGCCGCCAACCCGGCGGAGCTGGAGCAGGTGTTCCTGAACCTCATGATAAACGCCCTGGAGGCCATGCCCGGCGGGGGCAGGCTGACCGTGCGGACCCGTTCGCTGGCGGTGGGCGGTGTGCCCTGGGTGGAGGTGAGTTTCACCGATACGGGCTGCGGCATAAGGGAAGAGCACCTGGACCGCATATTCGAGCCCTTCTTCACCACGAAGGAAGTGGGCAAGGGTACCGGGCTCGGCCTTTCGGTCTCGTACGGGATCGTGCGCAAGTACGGGGGGACCATCGAGGTTTCCAGTGAGGAAGGGAAGGGGAGCGAGTTCGTGGTGCGTCTCCCCGTGGCCAATCACGTGGGGCGTGGAACGGAGGTGACGGGCTTTGCCGGCGCGCATCCTGGTGGTGGACGATGAGCCGCGGGTGTGCGAGTTCCTGCGCACCGTGCTGGAGGCCGAGGGATGGCAGGTCACGACGGCTGAGGGAGGGGTACGGGCCCTGGAGGAGCTGGGGCGGGGCAGCTTCGACCTGGTGATCACGGACCTGGTCATGCCGGAAGTGGACGGGATGCAGGTGCTGGAGGCTGCCCGCAGCGAGGACCCGGACGCGGTGGTGATCGTCATCACCGGGTACTCCACCGTGGAGTCCGCCGTGGAGGCCATGAAGAAGGGAGCCTTCGATTACATCCCCAAGCCCTTCAAGGTCGAGCACATCAAGCTCCAGTGTCGTAAGGCCCTGGACCAGCGGCGCGTGATCCTGGAGAACCGGGTGCTGCGCCACCAGTTGAGCGTGACCCAGGTCCGTTTCGGACGCATGATCGGCGACAGTCGCGCCATGCAGGAGGTGTACCGCCTCATTGCCAAGGTGGCTCCCACCGGCAGCACGGTGCTCATCAGGGGGGAGACAGGTACCGGGAAGGAGCTGGTGGCGCGGGCCATCCACTATCACAGCCCCCGGCGAGAACACCCCCTGGTCACCGTCAACTGCGCCGCCCTGCCCGAGACCCTGCTGGAGAGCGAGCTGTTCGGGTATACCCGGGGTGCCTTCACCGGCGCCACGGTGCCCAAGAGGGGCCTGCTGGAGGAGGCGGACGGGGGGACGTTCTTCCTGGACGAGATCGGGGATGTAAGTCTGGCCCTGCAGGCCAAGTTGCTGAGGGTACTGGAGGAAGGTGAGTTCCTGCGCCTGGGGGAAACCCGGCCCCGCCGGGTGGATGTGCGCGTCATCGCGGCCACCAACCGCGACCTGGAAAAGGCGCTCGACAGCGGGGGTTTCCGGTCTGACCTGTATTTCCGGCTGAACGTCTTCACCGTCCACCTGCCGCCGCTGCGGGAACGGGAGGGGGACGTCCCCCTGCTGGCCGGTCATTTCCTGCAGCGCAGCGCCCAGCGCATGGGTAAGCCCCTGCGCGGCTTCACCCCCCGGGCCATGGAGTGCCTGGTGCGGTATTCCTGGCCGGGCAACGTGCGGGAACTGGAGAACGTGGTGGAGCGTGCCGCCATACTGGCGGAAGGCCCCTTCGTGGACGTGGGCGACCTGCCCCGCGAGATGCACCATTCCTCCCGGGAGCCGGCTTCTCTGCCTGTCCCCGTGCCGGAAGGCCGGACGTTCAAAGAAGCCGTGCGGGAATTTGAACGTTCCCTGGTGCTGGAGGCCCTCGAACGGGCGGGGGGAGTGCCCGCGCGGGCCGCGCGCCTCCTGGGCCTCAACCGATCCACCTTCCACGAGATCACGCGCAGGCTGGGCATCCAGGACCGGGTACAGGCGGCCGGGGGACGCCCCCGTTAAGCTTTTCGAACACGTTCGTTTCCTTGAACGATGTATGGCAGCCGCCGCCGGCGCCGCCCGGCCGGGCGACGGGCTCCCGTGCGCCCAGAAGGCCAGGCGTGGCGCGGTTCTGGGCCACTGCGGCCCTGGCCGGCGCGGTGGCGCGCACCCTGGCACACCTCTTGCTTGAGTAAGTGGGTGGAAGCCGCGAGCGGGGTCCGCCCCGGCGCGAAGCTCCGGCCCCGACGAGAGCAAAGGAGGTGGCCATGGTGGCCGAACCGGCCGTCACCCGCGAGCAGTTGCTCGAGGAGAAAAAGTACTGGGAGGAGAAGGTGCGCAGGCTGCGGGTACTGCCGCCGCCGGAGAACAAGACCGGGTGGGGCTTCGACATCGATCCCGACCTGGAGTATGCCCGGGTGGAGGAAATCTACAACACCCTGGGCCCCAACCTGGAGTGGTTCGCGCGCACGGAGAAGGTGGATTACAGCGGCCTGCGCCGCCAGCGGGAGATCGAACGCCGGCTGAACCAGAACTAGCGGGGAGGACGGGAAGTGTCCAGGCGTGTGCTGGTGTGCGGGGGCGCGGGGTGTGTTTCGTCCGGCTGCGCTGCGGTCAGCGAAGCCCTCCTGGCCCGGGTAGCGGAAGCCTCCCTTCCCGGGGTGGAGGTGGTGGTGACCGGGTGCATCGGGGCCTGCGCCCTCGGACCCCTTGTACTGGTCGAACCCGAGGATGTTCCCCGGAGTTCACGGCCATCCGCGGCAGGGAAGGTCTGCGGGAGGCCACCATCCACCTGGATGGGCGAGCGGTGCGGGTGGCCGTCATCCACGGGCTGGGGGGTTGGGGGGCGTCGCAGGGGTTCTGCCGTCGAATGGCGGGGGGAGGCCGCGGTGCAGGCAGGAATCTGGCCAGGAGTGTTGAAGTACAAGCTCAGAGGTAAGACACCTTGCCTGTGGACCCACGGGTGCGGCGGGGGACCGCCGGGTTCCGCGGGTGCTCGGGAGAGGGGGAGCGGTCCATGCAGCACAAGTTCCTGGTTCACGAGCCCGGCGACAGCGTGGGCGTGGCAGTGGCGGACATCAAGGCCGGGGAGAAGGTGACGGGGGTGTTTCTCAACGACCACCACTCCGGGGTAGAGGTGGTCGCGCAACAGGACATCCCCCTGGGACACAAGATCGCCCTGGTGCCCGTGGCCCGGGGGGACCGCGTGGTCAAGTACGGGGTGGCCATCGGGGTGGCGGAGCGACCCATCGTCCCTGGTGAGCACGTGCACGTACACAACCTGAAGAGCGCGAGGTGGGGCAGGTGAAGCGGACCTTCTGGGGATACCGCCGGCCGGGCGGGGGGGTGGGGACCCGCAACCACGTGGCCATCATCCCTCTCGACGACCTTTCCAACGCAGCCGCCGAGGCGGTGAGCAGGGTGATCCAGGGTACCATGGCCCTGGCCCACCCTTACGGGCGGCTGCAGTTCGGTGCGGACCTGGATCTCTTCTTCCGCACCATGATCAACGCGGGGCGGAACCCCAACATCGCCGCGGCGGTGGTGATCGGGATCGAGCCCAACTGGACGCGCCGGCTGGCCGATGGCATCGCCGAGACGGGCAAGCCTGTGGTCTGGTTTGCCATCGAGCGCAACGGAGACCTCTCCACCATCGAGAAGGCGTCCCGCAAGGCCAAGGAGTTGGTGCACTATGCCTCCGAGCTGCGTCGGGAAGAGGTGGATCTGTCGGAGATAGTGGTGAGCGTCAAGTGTGGCGAGTCGGACACCACCTCGGGGCTGGCCTCCAATCCGACGGTGGGGCGGGTGGTGGAGCGCCTGCTGGACGCGGGAGCCACCGTGCTGTTCGGTGAGACCTCCGAGATTACCGGGGGCGAGGACCTCGTGGCCGCGCGCATGAAGACGCCCGAACTGCAGGCGCAGTTCCTGCGGGTGTTCAACGACTACGTGGGGTTCATCGAGCGGGAGGAGGCGGACCTGCTGGGCTCGCAGCCCACTCAGGGGAACATCACGGGCGGGTTGACCACCATCGAGGAAAAGGCCATGGGGAATATCCAGAAGATCGGCCGCGCCCGCGTGGACGGGGTGCTGGAGCCGGCTCAGCTCCCTCCGGGCAGGGGACTCTACTTCATGGACACTTCTTCGGCCGGCGCGGAGGCGGTCACCCTTTTCGCGGCCGGGGGAGCGGTGGTGCACCTGTTCCCCACCGGGCAGGGCAACGTCGTGGGCAATCCCGTCCTGCCCGTGATCAAGCTGTCCGCCAACCCGGTCACCGTGGCCACCATGTCCGAACACATCGACGTGGACGTCTCCGGCCTGCTCACCCTGGAGAAGACTCTGGACGGGGCGGCCGACGACCTCATGGACATGCTCCTGCGCACGGCCAACGGTCGCCTGACGGCGGCCGAGGTGCTCGGTCACCGGGAGTTCGTGCTCACCAAGCTGTTCCGCAGTGCCTGAGGCCGGCGCCGCGCCCGGGCTGCAGAGCGCGCGTGTGGGGGGTGGGAAGGTGGGCAGGCGGAAGCCGGTGGATGCCGCCCGGTTTGGGCTGCTGAAGCAGCCCCGGCCCCTGTACGAGCAACTGGCGGAAGTCATCCGGCAGAAGGTGGCGGCGGGCGAACTGGGTCCCGGCGAGCGCCTGCCGGGGGAGTTGGAGTTGTCGTCGGCCCTGGGGGTGAGCAGGCCCTCGGTGCGCGAAGCGCTGAAGATCCTGCGCGCCCTGGGAGTGGTGTCCATCCGGCACGGAGACGGCGTCTACGTGACCTGTGCCGCGCCCGCGGAAATCTTGCGCCGGCTGACACCTGCCCCCGTGCTGCCGCCCGAGGGTCTGTACCACCTGTACGAAATCCGCAAAGTGCTGGAGTGCCAGGCAGCGGCGTGGGCGGCGCAGCGGGCCTCGGAAGCGGAGGTGGCCGGCCTGCGCGAGGTGGTGGGCGAAATGAAGGGGCTGGTGGAAGGTCCCGTGGTGGGTCCTTCCGGGCCGCCCCTGGACAGGCTGGAGCAGCTGGACAGCACCTTCCATCACCGTCTCACCCTGAGCACGGGCAACGCCGTGCTCATGGGGATCATGGACGGCATGATGGAGACGATCAGGGAGAGCCGGAGGTACAGCCTCAGTATCCCCGGGCGGGCCATCCAGTCGGTGTACGACCACGAGCGCGTTTTCGACGCGGTGGCGGCGCGCAAGCCCGTGGCTGCGGCCCGCGCCATGTTCGCCCACATCGGCGGCGTGCAGCGGTGTGTGTTCCGCGTCCACGTGCACGGACCCGCGGCGGGTGGGCCCCCCGCGGAGGAGACCGAGCGGGGCGGGGGTGCGGCCGGTGACTTCCTGCTGGTGCTCTCTGTGCGCGGGCCCGGCGTTCCCCGGGCCGAGGTATGACGCAGGGGCGGTTGCGCAAGCGCGGCCCCCCGGCGCGCGGACGTGCCTCACTCGGGATCCTGCTGACCTGGACGCAGCACGCGGGTGCACAGGGGGATGGCCTGGGCGGCGTCCCGCACCCAGGCGTCTGCCCCCACGTATTTCGCGACCCTGTCGTCGACCAGCCCCCCGATCATCACGAACACCCGATCGCGCAGGCCCTCCCGACACAGCAGCTCGACGGTGGTCTTCATGGAGTCGAACGCAGCGGTCACCAGCCCCGACATGCCCACGATCCTGGCCTGGCCGGTGCGCACCTGGCGCACGAATTCGTTGGGCGGGACGTCAATCCCCAGGTCGCGGACCTGGAAGCCATGCGAGCGCAACAAGGAAACGACGATGTTCTTGCCGATATCGTGGATATCACCGTGGACCGTCCCCACCGCGATGCTGGCGTCGGGCGCATCGCTTGGCTGTTCCCCCACCCACACCGGCCAGATGAGAGCCATGACCTCCCGGAACAGTTCCGCCGACATGACCAGGTCGCTGAGGAAATACTCGCCCCGGGCGTACTTTTCCCCCACCTCGGCCAACCCCTTGCGGCACTCTTCCACGATGTAGAGGGGAGAGCACCCGCGCCCCAAGAGCCTGCGCACGGCCTGCAGGGTACACTCCTCGTCCAGGTCGGCGATGGCACTGGCCAAGCTGGTAGCTTTCCTCGCGTGGGTGCCCATTCTTGTCCCCCCAGGTGTCTTCCGTCCGGGTTCCGGCTACCTCAGCAGCCGGGGCAGAGAAGTAAAGTAGTAGCGGTCGCCGCGATACACCAGCATTCCCCAGCCCACCAGCGACCCGTCGGCGGAATGGACGAACTGCTCCACCTGGAAGGTGGGGGAGTCCGGCTCGACCCCGAGCAGCGCCGCCTCCTCGCGGTTGCAGCGGGCTACCCGGACCACGAACCGGCTATCCGAGGGGAGGACGTCGGAGTGCCGGGCCACCACAGCCGGTAGGTTCATGTACTCAAGCTCCGCCTCCAGGACGGGTTGCCCGCGGTCGTACCGCAGGTACTTCCTGTCGTAGACCATGGGCTCGTCGTCGGCGTACAGCAACCGCCTCACAAACAACACCCGGCGACCGGGGTCGAGGTTGAGCTTGCTTGCCACGTCGGCGGGTGCCCGCATCACCTTGGCTTCCAGCAGGCGGCAGGAGGGGCGCAGTCCGCGCGCCCGCATGTCTTCGGCGAACTCGGGCAGGCTGAAGGTGGCGTGTTCCAGGGGTGGCTGGTTGACGAAAGTGCCCCTGCCCTGGCTGGCGGTGACCAGGCCCAGCCGGGCCAGTTTCTCAATGCCCTTTCTGACCGTCATGCGGCTGATACCGAACATACGGACGAGTTCAGCCTCGGGTGGTAGCATGTCCCCGGGCCCGAAGTCGCCGCTGCGCACGTGACGTTCTATGATCTGGGCCAGCTGGTAGTACGGGGGCACGAAGGAACTCCGGTCGATGCGCTCCCGGGCGATCGCCTCCCAGCTGTTCCTCGTGCGTCCGCTTGTTTCTCCCTGCTCCTTCAACGCCGCCACCCCGGACCGTCCGCCCATCAGTTGCACGGAGCCTGTATGAGGAAGTCCAGCACCGACGTGGTCTTCCCCGCGGGGAAGGTGATGGTCCTGGGGTCGCGTTTTCCCCGGACCAGGTTCGCGAGGAGTCTCAGGTCGGCCGGGCGGCGGTGGAATTCCAGGTCGAAGGTTCCGGCGAACGACTGTGCCCTGCACGCAAAACACTCCTCCTCCGCCAGCCCGGCTTCGATGTACACCAGGCGGCGGTAGTTGCCGATGAGGGAGCGAAAGACCCTCCTGGCGCCGTCCGGGCCGCGCCGCTCCACGCAGCGCTCGTATTCGGCCACGATGTTGTCAGGGCAGTCCAGCCACCCCTTGGACAGGTAGTAGGTCCCGGGGCACTCGCCAGCCTGCTGGCGGTATGATTCCTGCGATCCTAGCAGGAGGGCCAGGCAGTCGTCCACGCGCGGCAGGACGAGGGCGCCCTGCTTCACCACCAGGTCGCTGGCTGCCCCGCCGCACAGACCCATGGCGAGGACCACGCAGTCCGCCGGGTTATCTTCGATCAGTTGTTGCAGGTAGTCGTGCAGGCGGGGCGGGGACCGGTGCAGCTTGCTGTCGACCAGGTGGAGTGGAACGCGGCCCCCGGCAAGCACCGAAACCACCTCGGCCAGAGGTTGGCAGGTGATCACCAGGTCCGGCTCCCGTTTGGCCACACCGCGGCCCATGTGCCATTACCTCCAGGTTCATCATTCTCTGGCTGCTGGTGTGGTTCCTCTCGCGCCCCGGACGGCAGGGGCAGGCAGGAAAAGTGCAGGGTCTTGAAGAATAGAAGCATAAACGTCTAGACGAGTGCATGGGAGGTGGACGACTTGAGTGGTGGCTTGGCGCTGGCGCTGGCGGATCTGAGGGAGGAAGACGTGCTGCGGCTGGTCAAAGAGGGTGCGGAGGCGGGCGCCGACCCGTGGGCCCTGGTGGGCGATCTGCGCCGCGGCATCAGCCAGGTGGGGGACCGTTTCGAAAAGGGCGAGTACTTCGTTTCCGAGCTCATCATGGCGGCCGATATCTTCAAGCAGGTCATGGTGGTACTGGAACCGCTGCTGGCGGGAAAGCGAGAGGCGCCGCTGGGACGTGTGGTCATGGCTACGGTGAAGGGGGACATCCACGACATAGGGAAGAACATCGTGAGCATGATCCTTTCCGCCAACGGCTTTGAGGTCTTCGACCTGGGGGTGGACGTCCCTCCGGAGCGCATTGTCAGCGCCCTGCAGGAGACGGGAGCCACCGTGCTCGGCCTCTCCGCGCTACTTACGGTGTCGTTCGATCCCATGAAAGAGACCATCCATGCGCTCGAGCAGGCCCGGTTGAGGGACAGGGTGAAGGTGATGATCGGCGGCGGCCCGGTCAACGAGAAGGTGCGGGCGTACACGGGGGCCGACGGCGTGGGTTACGACGCCCAGGATGCGGTGGCCCTTGCCAGGCAGTTTCTGGGGGTGAAGTGAATGACGGAGAACATGACCGCAGAGGAGAGGGTCAGGCGGGCGGTTAGTCTCCAGGAGCCCGACCGGGTCCCGGTGATCCTGGCCATGGATTCCTTCGCCGCCAGGCAGAAAGGCATGTCGCTGGCGGAGTTCACCAGCGATTACGACCGGGCGCGGGACACCATCATCGAGGTGTGGAAGGGTTTCGGCGCCGACGGCGTCCTGGCGCCCAGCCCGGCCACTCCCTTCCTGTTCACCCTGCTCTGGGGCACGCGTGTGAAGGTGCCGGGGAAGGAGTTCCCCGACCAGTGGTTGTGGCAGCTCGACGAGAGCCAGCCCTTCATGCAGGTGGAGGATTACGACCTGGTGGTGCAGAAGGGCTTCAATCACTTCCTGGTGACGCTGGGCTGCCGGATTCTGCAGATGAGCCCAGGTGACGTGGTGGGCCGCCTGCAGTGGCATGTGGAGAAATCGGCGGAAGACGTACGCAAGTGGCGGGAGGCCGGTGCCTTCGTGCTGTGTGCCTCCGCTGCGCCCATGCCCTTTGACAGCTTTTCCGGAGCGCGTACCTTCCACCAGTTCATCCTCGACCTGTATCGCTACCCCGACAAGGTGCAGGCGGCCATCGAGGCGTCGGTGCCCGACGTGGTGGAATCGGCCAAGCTGGCGGTGAAGGTGACCGGCATCCCGGGAGTATTCCTCGGAGCTACCCGGGCCTGTGGCGGGCTGGTGAACCTGAAGATCTTCGAGCGGTTCTTCCTCCCCTCGCTGAAGCAGGTAGTGGAGGCCCTGGTAGCGGACGGAATCACGCCGCTGCTGCACTTCGACCAGGACTGGACCAAGAACCTGCCCTACTTCCGGGAGCTGCCCCGGGCCAAGTGCATCCTCCACCTGGACGGCTTCACCGACATCTTCAAGGCCAAGGAGATCCTCGGGGATCACATGTGCCTCAAGGGCGACGTGCACCCCACCATGCTGGTGCTGGGTAGCATGGAAGAGGTTGAGGACTACACGCGGCAATTGATCGACCGGGTGGGCCGGGGAGGGGGCTTCATCCTCAGCCAGGGGTGCGACATTCCCCCCGACGCCAGGCCGGAGAACGTGCGGGCCATGGTGGAAACTGCCCGCACTTACGGGGTGTACGGGCGGAACGGAGGCGGTGACTGAACTGAGACTGCTTGTGCTGTCCGGGTTCCTGGGGGCGGGCAAGACCACCCTGCTGCTCGCAATGGTGGGGCGGCTTCGCGCCCGCCCCCTCCGCATGGTCATCATCGAAAACGAAGTGGGTGAAGTGGGCATCGACGGCCAGTACCTGCAGCGCGAGGGGCTCGAGGTGCGGGAGTTGTACGCCGGATGCGTTTGCTGCACCCTCGCCGCGGACCTGGTGGTCACGCTGGGGAAGGTCCGGGACGCCTTCTCTCCCGACCTGGTGATGGTTGAGGCCACGGGGATCGCCCTGCCGGGCGACATCGTGCGCACGGTAAGGCGGTGGACCGACGGCGGTGACGTCCGCGTGCTCACCGTGGTCGATGCCCCGCGATACGCTCTTTTGCGGGAGGCCGTAGGTCCCCTGGTGACGGCCCAGATCGAGGCGGCGGATGTGGTGGCGGTGAACAAGATCGACGAAGTCGACCCTGCCGCGGTGGACAGGGTGGTGGATGAGGTGGCCTCCCTGAACGCCAACGCGGTAGTGGTGCCGGTTTCGGCCGAGAAAGGTCTGCACCTCGACTTGCTCCTGGAGGCGCTGGCATGACCCGGGCGGTCGACGGCCGGCACCCCGCGGTGTGGGCCGGCAGGGTCTCGTTTCCGCTTCCTGCTCCGGTGCCGCCCCAACGGTTGAGGGCGGCGGTGGAGGAGTTCGTGGCTCATCTGTTGGGTTGGTTGCGGCGGCAGGGCTGCCCTCTTGTAGGCCACATCAAAGGCCTTCTGGATACGGACGCGGGCATGCTGGGTTTCAGCGTGACTTCTCTGGAGGAGAGGGTGCGCTGGCGGGGGAATGTCACCGGTGCGGTCGCTGCGGTTACCGTCACCCTGAACGCCATCGTGTACGGCGTGCCCGAGGAACTGCTCGCGGAGGCGGTGAAGGAGGGGCTGCGCACCTACCTGGGTGCTCCTGGGGCGGCACGATAGGGCGGTCGGTGCCGCCGTCAGCGTTTGATGAGCCTCTCGTTCCTGGTCAGCGGCCGGCTCACGTCCGCGTGCCCCGCCAGCGATTCCACCTTACGGCCCTCGACCAGGATTTGCACCTGGCGTATGTCCGGAAACTCGGTGAGCGTGTTGACGATGGCGGCCACGCCCGGAGGGCTGCCGCGGGAAGGTTTTCCCCCCGGGGCACTGTCCGGGTGATCGGCACCAGCAGGTCCTGGCCGCGCGCCCGCAGGTAAATGGTGACCTTCGTGCCCTGCAACTCCCTGGTGAGCGTGCCGCTAAGAACGTTCCTACCCGCTTCAGCGGGACCACCCCCTCGGAGCTACTCTGTGCCCCCAACTGGAGGCCATCTGTAACCTAGTTTGCCCGAGGGTGGGTCGGGGGCCCGGCCCCGGAGCAACTGAACAAGCGCACGCCCTTTGCCAGCTCCTCGGGGAGCAGAAATCCTGTCGCAAGTGCAGACCCGGGCGAGGCAAGCGGTGAAGGGTCCCGTCCATGGGTGGAACGAGGCGCGCGCCGTGGTACAATCGTAGCGGGACCCCCCGGGCTCGGGAGGAGGTACGGCAAGTGAAACTGTTCGACCGAATTGCGGTTGACCCCAAGGTGTGCGGGGGAAAGCCGTGCACCCGCTACCTTCGCTATCCGGTGTCACGCCTGCCGGGTCTTCTGGGGGCAGGGGAGACGCGCGAGAGCATTCTCCAGGGGTACCCCTAGGGCACGGCCGTTTGGAGGGAGAGTAGCCGATGGCGAAGGTACTGGTGCTGGGTGCGGGGCTCATGGGCCCCGCCATTGCGAGCGACTTGCTGAAACACGGGACCGCTGAGCACGTGGTTATCGCAGACATCGACCCCGTCCGCGTTGGGGAAGTGGTACGTCGCGTTGGCCGCGACCGCTGCGAGGGTATGGTCCTCGACATCTGGAACCGGCGGGCACTGGTGGACGCCATGCGGGGGGCGGACGTGGTAGCGGGCGCCTACCCCGTGGCGGCGGTCGCCCGGGTGACGGAGGCGGCCATAGAGGCCGGGGTGTCACTGGCGGACCTGACCGGCTCAGCGGAAGGTTTCGACATCTTCGCTTATCACGACCGGGCCGCCAGGGCAGGGGTGACGCTGCTGCCAGGGTGCGGGGTGGCACCCGGGCTCACGAACGCCCTGGTGGGGCAGGGGGCGGCCAGGCTCGACCGTGCTCTGGAAGGCGTCGTTTACGTGGGAGGACTCCCTCTGCATCCGCGTCCGCCGCTCGAATACCGGCTGGTGTTCTCCATCGACACGGTGATCGACGAGTACGTGGCCCCCGCCCTCGTCGTCAGGGACGGGCGCGTTGTGGAGGCGCAGGCCCTGGACGGCCTGGAGGAGGTCACCTTCCCCGAGCCGGTGGGCGCCTGCGAGGCCTTCTACACGTACGGGCTGGGGACGCTCGCCCGCACGGGGGTCCAGATGGGGTTCCGGGAACTGGCGGAGAAGACCGTGCGCTACCGCGGTCATCGGGATAAGGTGGCCTTTCTGCGCGACTGCGGCTTCTTCTCCCGGGAACCCGTGCGGGTGGACGGCGTGGAGGTGGTGCCGAGGCGCTTCACGGGGGCGCTGCTGGCGCCCCTGCTTCAGCAGGGTGATGAGGCCGATGTCACCGCCGTGCGTGTGGTGGTCCGGGGGGAGAGCCAGGGAAAGCGGGCCTCATGGACGTTTGAGATGGTCGACTTTTGCGACGTGGAGAGCCGGGTGACGTCCATGGCCCGGACCACGGGGTACACCTGCTCCATCCTGGTGGGTATGCTCCTGCGCGGCCGGATCAGCACGCCCGGGGTGGCCCCGCTGGAGAAGGTGTTCGCGGACGCCGCCGTGTATGAGGAGTTGCGCGACGAGCTGGGCAACCGTGGCATGAGCATAAAGGAGCGGTTCGAGGAAGGGTAAGGGGTGGGGGGCCAGACTCGTGGCTCCTCACCCCAGGCTCTACCCCTTGACAGGGGGCTCGGCACCTGCTAGATTAACTGCAAACCAGTAGCAAGCTCGATGAGCGGGGAGAGTAGCCGGGCATTATGCGCAGCGAGCCGGCGGGGGTGTGAGGCCGGTGCAGAGTTGCCCGAGTGAATGGGCCCGGGAGAGGCGACGCGAACGCCCGTAGAGCGGCCGACGGCGCACACGCAGCCGGGAGGCGGGGCCGGGGCAAGTAGCGATTGACGGATTCCCCCGTTAGCGGGATAGGGTATCGGACCGGAGGCGGTCCTGTACCTGATGCGAGTGGGGTCCGGCATGGGAGCCGGGCTCAAGAAGGGTGGCACCGCGGAAGCGAAGGCCTTTCGTCCCGGACGAAAGGCCTTCAATTTTTCTGGGGGGTGAGCGCGATGAGAAGAAGGGGGAAGCTGCCGGGGGCGGGTGGGGCGGTACTGGCGCTGATGCTGGTCCTCGCCCTGGCGGCGACGGCGTGTGCTTCCCGGACTCCGGCCGGTCAGGGTGGCCAGGGAGAGGGAGCACGCGCGGTGATCCGCATCGGGGCGGCGGGCCCCTATACGGGGGACCTGTCCAAGATCGGTCTTGACTCGCTGAACGCCATCCGCATGGCGGTGGAAGAGGCAAACCGGGCCGGCGGGGTGAATGGATCTCAGATCGAGGTGACGGTGGGCGACGACGCCGGCGATGCCGCCCAGGCCACCCTGGTGGCCCAGAAGTTCGCCGCCGACCCCGGAGTGGTGGGGGTGGTGGGGCCCATGAACTCCAACTGTGTGAACGGGGCCCTCCCCATCTACGAGAAGGCGGGCCTGGTCATCATCAGCCAGTCGGCCACCAACCCCGCCCTGACCGAGCAGGGCTACCGGGTCATGTTCCGGGTGTGCCCGCGGGACGATGCTCAGGGGCCGGCGGCCGCCCGGTTCATCAGCGAAGAGCTGAAGGTGGGCAAGGTCTACATGATCGATGACAAGGGAACGTACGGCCAGGGCCTGGCAGACCAGGTGGAGGCCGCCCTGAAGAAGCTCGGCGTCGCCGTGACGCGGGGTCAGATCGCTCCCACTGACCGGGACTTCTCCGCCATCCTCACCCGGGTGCGGGCGGAGGCTCCCGATCTGGTGTACCTGGCCCTGCCCAACCCCGCCCAGGCAGCAAGCCTGGTTATCCAGGCCCGCTCCATGAAGATGCGGACGAAGTTCATGGGCGGTGACGGCCTCAAGGAGAAGGATCAGCTCATCAAAGGCTCCCAGGGTGCCGCCGAAGGCTTCTACGTCACCGCCATCGGCAAGGATGTCAGGGAGGTACCGGAGGCGCAGAGCTTCGTAAAGGCTTTCGAGGAGAAGTACGGAGCTATGAGCATCTTCTCCGGCCAGAGCTACGAAGCCACCAGCATCCTCATTGCCGCCATCCGCAGGGCCGGGGTGAAGGACGGCAAGGTGGATCGGGGTGCGGTCCGGGACGCGGTGGCATCCACCCGCGATTTCCGCGGCATCCTGGGCTTCCCGGTCAGCTTCGACGGCAAGGGGGACGTGGTGGGCGGAAGCATCTACGTCCTCCAGGTGCAGGGTCCCGACTTCAAGGAGGTCAAGGCCTACCCCATAGGCGGCAAGTAGTGTCTTTCCTCACGCAGGTGCCGCAGCAGGTCATCAACGGCATCACCCTGGGGTCGGTATACGGGCTCATCGCCATTGGGTACTCCATGGTGTACGGTACCCTGGGTATGCTCAACTTCGCCCACGGAGACGTGTTCATGGTGGGGGCCTTTGGTGGTTGGGTGGCCATGGGCCTCCTCCTTCCCCACCTGAGCGGGCCCGTGCTTCTCTTTCCGGTGCTGGTGGCAGCGGCACTGGTGGCGGCCACGCTGGGCGTGGCCGTGGAACGTTTCGCTTATCGTCCCCTGCGGCGGGCATCGCGGCTGGCCCCCCTGATTGCCGCCCTGGGGGTATCCATGCTGCTGCAGAACACGGTCATGCTCGCCACCGGGGGCCGGGCCAAGACCTACCTGACCTCGGCCATCATCTCCCCCGACGCGGGGATCGACCTGGGGGGGACCTTCGTATCCTTCCTCAGACTGGGGGTGGTGGTCGTGGCCGCCCTGTTCATGCTCGCACTGGATTATACCGTGCGGCACACTTACACGGGGAAGGCCATGCGCGCCGTGGCGGAAGACCCGGAGGCGGCCGCCTGGGCGGGAGTCTCGGTGAACCGGGTGGTGGTGGCCGCTTTCCTGCTGGGGTCCCTGCTCGCCGGCGCCGGAGGAGTCATGGTGGGGCTGCTTTACACCCAGATCGACTTCTACATGGGTTTCTCGGCGGGCATGAAGGCTTTCACGGCCTGTGTCCTGGGCGGCATCGGCAACCTGCACGGAGCCATGGCGGGGGGAGTGGTGCTGGGATTGCTGGAGAGCCTTGGGGTTGCCTTCGTGTCCCCGGTTTACCGGGACGTCATCGCTTTCTCGCTGCTGATCCTGACCCTCCTCTTGCGGCCGGAAGGGATTCTCGGGAGGGCGAGGGGGCAGAGGGCATGAGGCGGGTGCGGATGCGATCTCTTCTCCAGGGATGGGGTCTGCTGCGCCAGCTTCCCCGGGGATGGGCCCTACCCGGCCTGCTGGCACTGCTTCTGGCCTTTCCTCTCCTGGACGGGAGCCCGTACCACCTGAGGGTGGCCACCTCCGTCGCCCTGTACGTTACCCTGGTGCTGGGCCTCAACGTGGTGGTGGGCCAGGCGGGGTTGCTCGACCTGGGGTACGTCGGATTCTACGCCATCGGCGCCTATACCTGTGCCCTGCTGGCGTCACCGCACCTGGGGGTGCACCTGGGTTTCTGGGTGATCGTCCCGGTGGCCATGGGGCTGACCGCCCTGGCCGGGGTGATGCTGGGATTTCCCGTGCTGCGGCTGCGCGGTGACTACCTGGCGGTGGTGACCCTGGGGTTCGGCGAGATCATACGCATCCTCCTCACCAACCTGGACCGCCCCGTCAACCTGACCAATGGACCCAACGGCATCATCCGCATCGATTCTCCCTCTCTGCTCGGGCACCCCGTGGACGGGGTAAGGTCCTGGTACTATCTCATGGCTGCCCTGGCGATCCTCACCTATGCCGGGTACTGCCTCCTGGACCGTTCCCGGGCGGGCCTGGCCTGGAAGGGCCTGCGGGATGACGAACTGGGAGCCATGGCCTGCGGCATCGACCCGGTGAAGTACAGGCTGGGTGCCTTCGCCGCCGGTGCCGCCATCGCCGGCGTGGCAGGTGTCTTCTTTGCCTCCTGGCAGGGAGCCGTATTCCCCCAGACCTTCTCCATGACGGAGATCGTGACGATCTTCTGCATGGCCGTGCTGGGCGGGGTGGGCAACCCGGCCGGTGCCGTGGTGGGGGCGGTGGTGCTGGTGGTGCTCCCCGAACTGCTGCGGGGGTACGCCTCCTACCGCATGGTTATCTACGGGGTGCTGCTGGTGGGTCTCATGCAGGCGCGGCCCCACGGTCTCATCCCCGCCCGCCCCCACATCCCCACGCGCCCGCCCGGTTTCACGCGTGCCCGCCCTCGTGTCCCCGCCCGCCGCGGCCTCATGCCCGTCATCCCTCCCCGGCGGCCGGATAGCGGGGCCGGGGAGGGCGACATCGTACTGACCGTGGAGGGGATCAGGAAGCGGTTCGGAGGCGTGGTGGCCCTGGACGGTGTCTCCCTGCAGTTGCGGCGGGGAGAGGTGCTGGCGGTAATCGGTCCCAACGGGGCCGGGAAGAGCACCCTGGTGGACGTGATCTCGGGATACCTGAAGCCCGACAGCGGGCGAGTGCGGGTGACTCTGGACGGGCGACCCGAACCCGTGGCGCTGGACGGACTGCCGCCGCACCGGCGTGCGGGCCTGGGACTCATCAGGAGCTTCCAGAATCCGCGGCTGTTTCTTTCCCTCACGCCGGCCGCGAATCTGGCCGCCGGGGAGTTTGCCCTGCGCGGGGCCGGACGTCTGGGTGGAAACACGCGCGCACGTCCCGACGGGCGTCTCCGTGGAGACTGCGGTGCCCGGCCGGACGACCGTCTCTGTGGGGAGACGTGTGTACGATCGGGCGATGAGGCGGGCCCTGCCCTGTTACCCAGTCTGCGGGTAGAGGCCGATGGGGCCGGGGCGGCCACTGCGGCGGCCCTCACCTATGCCGACCGCCGCAAGCTGGAGGTGCTGCGCGCTGTGGCCGGGGCGCCGCGGGTTCTGCTGCTCGACGAACCGGCAGCGGGCATGACGGAGCAGGAGGTGGACGAACTCTGTGCGGCGGTGGGGACACTGGCTGCCTCGGGCGTGCCCATTCTGCTCATCGAGCACCGCATGGAAGTGGTCAGGCGGGTTGCCCACCGGGTGCTCGCCATGGCAGAAGGTCGCGTACTGGTGGAGGGACCGCCCGGGCAGGTGCTTTCTCATCCCGAGGTGGCCCGCTCGTACCTGGGCCGGGAGGGAGGTGTTGTCGCTCAACCAGAGCCACGTCGCGCCCACCCCGAGCCGCGTCCCACCCACCCCGAGCCGCGTCCCACCCAACCAGAGCCGCTGCCCGTGGCCCCAGGCATGGGGGAGGATAGCGGCAAGCGGGAGGGACAAACGCCGCCCGTACTGGAAGTATCCGGGCTGACGGCGGGGTACGGCAGCCGGCCGGTGCTGCAGGGGGTGGACCTGCGGGTCCGGGAGGGCGATCTGGTGTGCCTGCTGGGGGCCAACGGTGCCGGCAAGAGCACACTGCTCAGGGCGATCTTCGGGTCCGCGCGCGTTTTCACCGGTGAGATCGCGCTGGCGGGTAGGCGCGTGGTGGGCTGGCGGCCGGAGGAGATCGTGCGGGCAGGGGCGGCCCTGGTGCCGGAGGGCAGGCGCATCTTCGGGCGACTCACGGTGAGAGAGAACCTGGAGCTGGGGGCGGGTCGGATGCAGGCGCAGGAAGTTGCGCAGGCGTTGGAAAGGGTGCTGGAGTTGTTTCCCCGCCTGAAGGAAAGGCTGCAGCAGACCGCGGGGAGCCTGTCGGGAGGGGAACAGCAGATGCTGGCCCTGGCCAGGGCCCTGATCGGGCGGCCCAGGCTCCTGTGCCTGGACGAACCCACCATGGGATTGAGCCCGGCCCTGGCAGTTGCGGTGCTGGAGCATGTGCGGGAAATCAACGCCCGGGGTACCGCCGTGTTGCTGGTGGAGCAGGCGGCGCGGATGGTGGCTTCCTGGGGCGTGACCTGCTACGTTCTCAAGGAAGGCAGGGTAGCGTACCGGGGGAAGCTGGACACTCCCGATCTTCTCGCCGACGTTGAACTCGTCTACCTGCGCTGACCCAGCCGGGCCTGGCTCAGCCTTGTGCCTCGAAGCGCAGGCGGGGCAGCGCCTGCGCCCTGGCCAGCGGGTCATACCGGTTGAGCACGGCCTCCGGTCCCCCGCGCAGCGTACGGTCCCAGTCCTCATCCGGTATACTCCTGCGCAAGGTCTCAAAGATGAAAGCGCCCACCGTGCCGCCCACGTGCCCCTCGCCGTCTTCGCCCTGCCAGAGGTCGTCGCGCGCGGGTGATGCACCCGTCCTCGCCTGGTCCAGGGCTTCCTGGAACACCGCAAAGCAGTACTCGATGTCCGGGCGGTAGCGTCGTCCCAGGGTGGCGAACCTGGCCAGCCCCTCCAGGTAGAGCAGTTCGCCCATCTGGCGCATGGTCTCGGGCAGTTTCATCCACCGGGCTTCAGGCTGCGGATGGTCACCTCTCCAGTACAGGTAGACACCGGCGTGATCCATCTCGTGAGCGGCCACCACACGCAAGTCGCCGGGGTCGCTCAGGAAGAACAGGTCCAGGGCGACTTCGACCACCGACCCCGATACCCGTGCCTCGCCGTCGAACAGGCCTGCCCCCAGGAGCATGAGGAACACCCGGATCTCTCCGTCCAGTTCGTGCCGCCAGGGAAGGTGGTGGAAGGCCAGCTGACGCGCCCGCTCCAGCCACGAGAGATCCGCGGTGACATCGCGGAGGCGTTCACCCAGGTGCTTACGATGTTCCCGGATGCGGTCCAGGTTCAGGCCGGGCAGGCCGGAGGGTTCGCCCTGCGCGAAGCGGAGCAGGGCGGCACGCAGGTCGCCCGCCTTGATACGCTCGGCTTCCATGACCATTTCGGTTGTAGGATGATGGAGCAGGAGGGTTACCAGCTCTTCCGCACCGTGCCTCCGCTCGGGCAATTCAGGTGCCCCGGCACTGCCTGCCAGGCTGAGTATGGCGCAGGCCGCCTCCGGCGTCAAAGTCACCCTGATCCCCGCGGCTTCTTCCTGCCGATCCACCGAGATCGTACCTCCTTCCGGCGCGACGTCACGCTGTCCACCGAGCAGCCTGCCCCAGGTAGGATTCGGCCGAGCTCGGGGAGTTTGCCCGGCCCGAAGAGCAGCAGGGCGATGGGCAGCGGTTCCCCCAGCACGAAGTGCCTCCAGGCGAACCAGGGGGTGTGGGGGAAGACCAGGACCCTGGGCAGGGCGTAGCGTTGGAGGTCGGGTGGCAGGCTGGGGCCGGGCCGGGTGGCGAACCCCAGGCGGAACCCCGCCTGATGCGCCAGGCGGGCGGTCTCGGCGGTATATGCGCCGTAGGGGTAGGCCAGCGCGGTGGGGAGGTAGCCCAGGTGTGCGAAGATGGCGCGTCGGGAAGCCTCCAGGTCGGCGAGCACCTGTGCAGGGGGTGAGCGGACCAGGGCGGGGGCGGGGAAGGGGCGCCCTGGCAGGTAGCGGTGCATGTCGTGGGTGTGGCTTTCGAAGTCGACCAGGCCGCTTTGGTACATGGCACGGATCTGGGACCAGGTGAGGTAGGTGACGGCGGCCGGGTCGGGATCAGGCGGGCTCTTGCCCACCAGCGAGGTGATGAGGAAGACGGTGGCGGGGAACCGGTACTTTTTGAGGACGGGGAAGGCGTAGCGGTAGACGCTCTCGTAGCCGTCGTCGAAGGTGATCATCACCGTCCTGGGCGGGATGGCCTGCTTGCGGTCGAGCATGTTCTCGAACCGGGTGAGGGTTATGACGTGGTACCCGTGGGAGGCGAGGTACTGCATGTGGGCGGCGAAGTCTTCCGCGGGGAGGATAGCTCCGTTGAGTTTTCGGGCCGGGTTAAGGAACCGCTCGGGCACCAGGTGGTGGTAGACCAGGCAGCGGGCGTGCTGCGGCTGAGCCGATGCCAGGAAACAAGGGCGGGAGAGGAGGCCCAGGCCCCCCGCGGCCAGGGCGGTGATCGTGAGCCAGACAGGGAGGGTGAGCTTTCCTGTCCAGAACCGTAGCCGGCGCATCAGTGACACGGGATCGCCTCCCGCCTGGTGGCAGGAGCATAATAGTTCTGTTCTGGCCTGGGGTCAACGGCAGCGCCGCACGTGGTGGGGGAGGGCGCGTTTCCCGACGAGGATGGCCAGGCAAGTGTCTGTTTGGGGCCTGACCGGGCTGCCGGAGGTGCAGCCCGGGGACGACCTGGCGCGGCTGCTCGTCGACGCCGCGGTGGCCGAGGGCGTCGCGATTGAGGATGGCGACGTGGTGGTGGTGACGTCCAAGGTTGTCTCCAAGGCCGAGGGTCGGGTGGTGCTGCGGGAGAGCGTGAGGGCGGGGCGGGCGGCGCGGGGCATGGCACGGGCGACGGGCAAGGACCCTCGCGAGGTGCAGGTGATACTGGACTTGTGTCGGGGTGTGGTGGGCGTGATTCCCCTGGGGCTGGCACTGAGGCACATGGGGACGGCACCCTTCTGGGGGGAACCCGGGCGGGTGAGAGAAGCCATCAGCAAAGAGGGTACGCTGCTCATGACGGTCATGCCCGGAGGTGGCCTGGCCACCGACGCCGGGGTGGACTGCTCCAACGTTCCCGAACCTCAGGCGGGCCCGGGGACCGGCGACCGGGTCCGAGCTGGCACGCCGCCTGGGTGGGAGCCGGCAGGCGATCGTGCAGGACATTGCCCTCCTGCGCGCTCGAGGTGGCCCGGGCGCGCCTGCACGAAAAGGGCTACCTTCTGGATAACGGGGGTTAGCCCGGGGCAGGGCCCGCGCCTGGATGTCGAACCGCGACCCGCTCTGGATGTCGTCCTGCTGGTAGAGCAGGTGGCGCGGGCGATGCGGCGTGGGGCGCCACCTGCTATGTGCTTCGGGGGGCAGAGTGGCCTACCGGCGCAAACTGGATGCACCGGAACTCCTTAAGTCGTAAGGAACTGGAAGTCCTGTACCTGCACTGACCAGGGATGGGCTTTCTCACCAGCCAGCGTACCTGGCTACCTTCTCATCGGGTACCCGGCCAGCAATCACATCGTCCAGGGCGCGCGCCAGCAGGCGCACGCCCTGGTCTGCCTCATCCGCGGTGAGGGTGAGCGGTGGCGTGATCTCGATTACATTGGAATGGATGCCCACGTAAAAGACCACGAGGCCCAGCTCGAAGCACCGGTACACCACCTTGGCGGTCTCGCGCGTTGCCGGCTCTCTGGTAACCAGGTCCCGCACCAGTTCGACGCCGATGATGAGTCCCTTCCCCCGCACGTCGCCGATCAGTGGGCAGCGGGACTGCAGGTCTTCCAGGGAGGACTTGAGCCGGGCACCCACCCGGGCAGCGTTCTCGGCCAGCCTCTCCTGCTCGATGATATCTATTGTGGCGAGGGCGGCGGCGCATCCCACCGGGTGCCCACCGGTGGTGAAAAGGTGGGTAGCCACGCCCGCGTCCAGGATTTCCTTTCTCGCCACAACGGCGCTGAGGGGGAATCCCGAGGCGATGGGCTTGGCCATGGTCACGGCGTCCGGGACCACGCCGGAGTGTTCAAAGGCGAACATGCGCCCCGTGCGGCCGAAACCCACTTTCACCTCGTCCGTGACGAGGCGGATGTCGCAGCGTTGGCATAATTCGGCCAGGGCGGGGAGGAAGTCGTCGGGCGGTACCACGTCGCCACCGTCGCTCTGAATGGCTTCCACCACCACGGCGGCGGTGTCGCCGGGTGGGCAGATCGTCTTGAACACGTAATCTTCTATGAAGCGCAGGCAGAAGAGGCCGCATCCCGGATGTTCCTTGCCGAAGGGGCAGCGGTAACAGTACGGGTAGGGAACCTTGACCACGGCCCCCGACCCCGGGAACCGGGCCTGGGCGCTGTGACCCGACAGGGAAAGCGAGCCTCCGGTCTGGCCGTGGTACGCTCCCACGAAGGACAGGAGCCGGGGACGCCCGGTGGCCAGCGGCAGCATCTTGGCGATGCAATCGTTGGCATCGGATCCCGACAGGCCGAACCAGCATCGCTTTTGGAACCTCCCCGGCACCAGGCGACACAGTCTCTCGGCCAGCCGGACGCTGGGTTCCGTCACCACGCTGGTAAAAGAGGCGAATGTAATCTTATCCAGTTTGGCCTTGACCGCCTCCACCACCCTGGGGTGACCGTATCCCGTGTTCGCCACTGCCCACCCGGCAGTGAAGTCCAGGTACTCACGGCCGTCCACGTCCCACAGACGGGCGCCGCGGGCGCGATCCACGACCAGCGGGAAGAACCTTATCTTAATCGCCGTGCCTACTGCCCGTTCTTCCCGGGCGATGAGTGCGCGGCTGACTTCACCTGGTGGCTCGAGCATCGGAACACCCTCCTGGCGTTGTCCGTAAGGATGCTGCGCAAGGCGAATTGGGCGAAGGCCGCCCGCACGAAGCCTTCATCCACCATATCGCTCCAGAAGGCCGCCAGGGCCCGCCGGGTGAGGATGGCCCCCAGCCATGCCACCTCGGGTACGGCAAAGCCGTCGGAGCCGTGCATGACCTTTTCTGCAGGCGCCAGGTGCAGGATTTCCTCGAGGAAGAGCCTGACCCCCGCCCCCGCATAGGGGGATACAAGAGAGGTGTCCAGGTATACGTTATCGAGAACCCTGACCATGAAAGCTGCCTGGCGGCACCAGGGGTAACCGGCGTGGACGAGGACCACGGGGACCTCATGGTAGGGGTCGGTGGTGAGGACGTCGTACAGGAGCTCGGGTCGTGCCACGTCCAGCTTGATCTCCGAATCCCCGGCTCCCGTATGGATGGTCATTGGCTTGCCGTACTGCTGGCACATTTCCATGGCCTGGAGCAGGCACCAGTCGCGCAGGGGCTTGAGTTCCTGGGGAACGCCAACCCGGCGGGCGAAGGACCGGCGGGCGTCGTCCTCCCCGCAGATGGCAACGGCCAAGCCAGTGCGGTAGGCGATTATGGACTTGAGGCCCGCGCAGTCGGGTCGGGAGAGTGCAGCGGCCAGCCCTTCCAGGTAGCGCGTGCGGAAGGACGCAAAGTCGGAGCACTCTCCCAGCAGCTTCTGGATGAGGGGTTCGATGCGGAAGATCTCCGCCACCTGGACCCCGGTCATTTCCCGCCAGTAGGCGGGAGAGAGTGGGGGTTGTGGGTAGCCGAAGTCAACCACCATGCCCCCGATGCCGGCATCCTGCATCAGGAGCCGGGTGTAGTCACCCGGGTCGCCCAGGCGCCGCCCGCGCTCGGCCATCACGGTGTCGGGGTCTGGCTCGCACCGGAACAGGCGTGCCAGCTGCAACAACATGTGCTCTTCCATGATCCCCTTAGCTGCCCGCGGCTTCTGGCCCGGGCGGGGCACGGTGAGGCTGTATGAGCGGCAAAAGTCGGCCCAGCTGTGCGGTCCGGGTTGCGGGCACGGGTGGCAGTGGGCGTCGATCACCGGATAGGAACTCTCGATCAGCGAGTTCACGCTGCCGCACCGCCTTGGGGCGGGGTCACGCGATAGCTCTTGCGGCCGCGCACGTACAACCGGAAGTACACCCACAGTCCCACGATCCAGGCCAGGCCCCAGAGGAGGGCTTGCGGAGCCCCCACGAACGTGCCCCACAGCACCACGGCCATGCCCGCGATGCCCACGATGGGCAGGAGCGGATACAGGGGTTGCCGCCAGGGGAGTTTCTGGATCTCCTGTGGGAACCTCGACCTGAAGAGCATGGCCCCCACCACGGCCAGGAACCACGACACCAGCCAGGCCAGCACGAGCTGCAAGGAGAGGTGCACGTATATCAGGTCGGGGTTGCGGACTCCGAGCAGGATGAGCAACACCGATACGGCCCAGATGAAGATGATCCCCCACACGGGTGTGCGGGTGCGTGGGTGGAGGTAGCCGAAAAAGGCAGGCAGGTAGCCCTGATGTGCTTGCTCCCAGAAGACCCGGGAGGTGGAGTAGAGGGTTCCCATGTGCAGGCAGGTGGCTGCCGCCAGCCAGGCCGCCAGGTTAATCACGAAGGCGCCGGCGTATCCGAATGCCACGCCCGCGGCCTTGGTGAAGGGTGATTGCTCCATGGTTACCTCCGTCCAGGGGACGATGCCGAGGGCGACCAGATGGGCGGCGGTGTAGAGCACGAGGAAGGTTATGCTCGACCAGACGAGCCCCCGCGGGAGGTCGATGGGCTTTCGGCACTCGCTCCCGGCGGTGGCCAGGGTGACGGCACCCATGTAGGCGTAAGTCCCCAGGGGGACGGCGGCCAGGAAACCGGAGAAGCCGGTGGGGAACCAGGGGGAGAAGTTGGCGGGATTGACGCTGCGCGCCCCGAACAGGGCAAAGGCAGTCATGAGCGCCACCAGTGCCACGGTCATCCAGAGCTGTACCTTCCCCGACAGCCCCACGCCGGCGATGTTGAAGAGCGCAAACAGGGTCAGCCAGCCCACTCCGAAGATGATGGTCCAGAGCTGCTGATCCAGTTGGGGGAAGAACCAGGTGGTGATGCGACCGATGGCGAGGCCCACGCTTCCCCCGGCTATCACCCAGCCCAGGGCGAAGGCGAACCCGGACAGGAAACCCCACCAGTCGCCCATGAAACGCTGCACCCACACTGACATGGCACCGGCCCTGGGCATGCCCACGGCCAGTTCACCCAGGGCTATCATGAGGCAGGCGAGGAATACCCCTGCCAGAAGGTACGAAAACAGCGATCCCGGTCCGGCGGTGGCGATACCCTGGCCAATCAGCAGGAAGATGCCGTCGCCCACCACCGCCCCCACTCCGATGGCCCATATCTCCCAGAAACCCAGGTTCCGTAAAGGCTCGACTTCGAGGACTTCGGCTCTCTTGGACATGAGTACACCTCCCGGGTCGGATCAGAAGAGTTCCGCGAAGTGTTTGACTTCCCACTCGGAAACCTGCCGGTGGTACTCCTCCCACTGGAACCGTTTGAGCATCACGTACTCGTCGTGCATGACGGGGCCGAAAACGTCCCGGAGGAAGGTGCTCGCCTCCAGGTTGTCGACGGCTTCACCCAGGTTGCGTGGCAGCCGCCGGATGCCGCGACGCTGGCGCTCCTCAGCCGGCAGGTCGTGAGGGTCGGTGAGCGCCGGTTCGCCGGGGTCGAGCTTCCCCCTCACCCCGTCCATGCCTGCTGCCACCACCGCCGCCAGGGCCAGGTACGGGTTGGCGGAGCCGTCGATGGGTTTGAACTCCAGGTTGGTGGTTTCCGCCTCCCGTCCTTTCTGCGCAGACACGATCCGCACCGCTGCTTCCCGGTTGTCGGGTCCGTAGCAGGTGTAGGCGGAGGCCCAGTTGTGCGGTACGATGCGCTTGTACGATGTGACGCACGCGGCGGTGAAGGGGAGCAAGGCGGGCAGGTGGTGCAGCACACCCCCTATGAAATGGCGGGCCAGCTGCGAGATGCCGAGGGGATCATTGCCGTCGTAAAAGACGTTCCGCCCGTCCTTCCAGAGACTGATGTGCAGGTGGGACCCGCTCCCGGCCAGGCCGGGGAAGGGCTTGGGCATAAAAGACGCGATGACGCCGTGGTTGGCCGCCACGCCCCTGATCGTCTCTTTGAAGATCACCTGGTTGTCGGCGGCCTTCAGCCCCGTGTCGTACCTGATTATCACTTCCTGCTGGCCCGGCCCGTACTCCGGGTAATACTTCTCAACCACCAGGCCAACGGCGGAAAGGGCATCTACCAGGTCGAGGACTATTGGTTCTGCACTTTTCATCCCCGCGGTGGCGAAGCACACGCTGCTGTCGAAGGGGACGTACCCCTGGTCGCGACGGTGCATCAGGTAAAACTCATTCTCGAATGCCGCCCTGACCTCGTACTCCACGTCCGCCAGGACTCTCTTGAGGGCGGTGCGCGGGCACACCTCGAGGGGCCGGTGGTCTGTGGTGACGAAATCGCATATCATGGCCGCCTGGAGCCGGGCGTAGGGCAGGATGTGGAAGGTGGCCGGGTCCGGCACCGCCCGGATCTCGCCCACACAGCCGTACCTGGTCCCGGGTACCAGGGTGTCCAGAGCGCTGAAAGTGGGCATGCACGCTGCGAAAGCGTGCCCCGACTCCATGTCACCTTCGAGGCGATCCCGGTGACACGTGTATCCCCGAGTGACACCATCGCAGTCCACATAAAGGAAGCGCACGAGGAGCACATCGTTCTCCCTAACCGAGCGTAAGATTTCGTCTTTTGTCAAACACTCCACCTCCTCGGAATCAAAAGAGGTTTGGTCATCCGTCCCGTGGTCCTGCCTGGTGCTCTCACCTCCCCGTCCAGGTGAGAAGGAGATAGGATAGGCTGGCTGCGGCCAGCGGCAAGACCCCCTCGTCGAAATCGAAGGCCGGGTGGTGGAGGGGGTGGACGAACCCCTTGTCTTCATCCCTGGTGCCGATCCTCACGTAAGTGGAGGGTACCGCTTGAGCAAAGCGGGAGAAGTCTTCGGAGCCCATGGACGGCTCAGCCAATCGCCTCACCCGTCCGGCACCCCACATCTCGGCGAGATGTTCTTCGGCGAAGGCGGTTATCCTTTCGTCGCACACCAGGGGCGGTTCATTCTCGCCCTCGGTGAGTTCCCCTTCCACGCCGTGGGAAAAGCGCAGCCCGGCCAGGATCTCGCGCATGCGCCGCAGAGCAAATGCCATCACGTCATCGGACAGGGCTCGCATCGTCCCTTCCAGGCGCATCTCCCCGGGGACCACGTTGGGGGCGGATCCCCCGCTGATGCGCCCGAAGGTGATCACCAGTGGCGTGAGGGGGTTATGGGAGCGCGAGTTGAGTGCCAAGACCGCGTCCACGAAGGAGGCGAGGGCGGGGACCGGATCTACGGCGAGGTGAGGGTAAGCGGCATGCCCGCTCTTGCCCCGGAGCAGGACCGTGAAATCGGTGCTCCCGGCGGTCATTACGCCGTACCTGACGCCGAAATGCTCGTTGGGGAGTTCGGGATAGAGATGAAAACCCAGCATGGCGCCCACGGGGGGATCCAGGAGTACCCCCTGCTGGATCATCAGCTTCGCCCCGCCGGGGTGCTCCTCTCCCGGCTGAAATATCAGTTTGACGGGGGAGAGCAGGTGGGTCCGGTGACGGGAAAGGATTTCTGCCACGCCCAAACCGATGGCCACGTGCCCGTCGTGACCACAGGCATGGGCCGCCCCGGGAGTGGCTGATGCGTAAGGGGCGCCAGTGGCCTCCTGGATCGGCAACGCGTCCATGTCCACCCGCAACCCGACTGCCGGGACGGCACCGCCCCCTGTCGGCCGCAGTACCGCGCTGACGCCCGTGCGTGCCCATCCCTGGCTGACCTCCCAGCCCAGAACCCGCAGGTGTTCGACCACCTTCCCGGCAGTGCGGTGGCAATCCAGCCCCAGTTCGGGGTGGCGATGGAAATCGCGGCGCCAGTCGGTGAGGTGGTCTACCATGTCCATTGCTTCCTCGATAAATGTCTGCGACAGCAAGTTCCCCACACCCCTCGGGAGGGTTTGACCGCAAATCCCGTGCCAGATCGCGCAGGCCTTCACTCGTGCTCACTGGCGCGGGATTGACAGTGCCCGCGTGGCGCCGCGAACGCCCATCGGGCCACTCCCTTTTTATCCCGATGCTCCCTATGACGGCAATGACGCAGAGGCCAACAATTCTCTCCCCGCAGACGTGAGGCGCGTCCCATTGCGCCCGCGCCCGATGCTGACCAGGCCCGCTCTCTCCAGCTGCTTCAGGAGGAGCCGGAGTTCGTGCTCGCTGAGGCCCAGCCCCGACTGGGCCAGGGTGCGCCGGCCCAGCCGGCGACCGCTGCTTTCGGCTTCGCCGAGGAGACCGAGCACCTTTATCACCCGCGGATCGCCCTGCAAGGCAGTCGCCGTCGGGGTGCCGAGCACGGCGGCTTTGATGGGTTCGGGCAAATCTCTGGCGGAGGGATCGCCTTCCACCACGTTGACCAGGTATTCGATGCAGTTCTCCAGTTCCCGGACGTTGCCCGGCCAGTCGTAACGCTGGAAAGCGTCCATGATTTCGCGGGCGATCTTCGTGGCCGCCTTGTGGGTCCGCAGGAAGTACTCTACCAGAGGAGCGATGTCCGCTTTTCTTTCCCTCAGGGGCGGCACGTACAGGGGCAGTACGTTAAGACGGTAGTAAAGGTCGGAGCGGAAGAGGCCCTGTGCCACCAGCTGGCGGAGGTCCCGGTTACTGGCGGCGATTACCCGCACATCCACGGGTATAACGCGGGTCCCCCCAACGCGCACTATCTCCTTTTGCTGCAGCACCCGCAGCAGGCGGGCCTGCAACTGGGGCGGCATGTCTCCGATCTCGTCCAGGAATATGGTGCCCCGGTGGGCCTCCTCGAAGAACCCGGGTTTACCTCCGCGCCGCGCCCCCGTGAAGGCGCCTTCCTCATACCCGAACAGCTCGCTTTCGAGCAGAGACTCCGGCAGGGCCGCGCAGTTGACGGCCAGGAAGGGAAAATTGCGCCGGGGCGAGGCGTTGTGGATGGCATGGGCCAGCAATTCCTTGCCCGTGCCGCTTTCCCCCAGGATGAGCACGGCCCCCGACCCGGCGGCCATCCTTTGGGCCTGCCTCACCACCGCGCGGATGGCCGGGCTTTCCCCCTCGATGTCAGAAAACGTGTACCGGGCCACGTGGCCCTTCGACCGCAACTCGGCGCGCAGTCGCGTTTCTAGCTGCTCGATCTCGCTGGCCTCGCGCAGGGTGATGACACCGCCCAGCACCCGACCCTCCCTCTCGAGCGGCGCCTTGCTCACCACCAGGTTCTTGCCCGTGTGGCGGACGACCACATCCTCGACGTGTACCCCCTGCCCGAGCACGTCGCCGACGTCGACCTCCGGTATCACCTCGGCCACGGGGGTTCCCAGGACGGAGATGGCCTTTCGACCCATGATCTGCTCCGCCCGCCGGTTTAATAGTGTGACCCTACCCTCCCGGTCAAACGCCACCACCCCGTCCCGCACCAGGCTCAACACGTGCTCGAGCTGGGTGCGCATGTCGGCCAGCCGTCCCAGTGTGGCCCAGAGGCCGGGACTGCGGGGGATGGTCCGGGACATGTGGTTCGAGACCAGCCTGTTGGCTGCTTCATCGAACAGCCCGAACTTGGTGAGGATGTCCACTACAGTGGTCCCGTCCACCACCCGGTCGCCGATGTCCAGGATCCTCACCCCCGGCGGGACGAGTTGAGGCTCGCCCGGCGTGATGGCCAGGTCCAGGTGGGGAGGCTCGTGCATCCCGGGGTACACCGGCACCAGTTCCAGGTGCTTGGCCCCTAGCTCGTACAGGAGGGCGACGGTCTCCGCCGCCGACAACTGGTCCTCGTTCACCACCATGGCCCTGGTGCCCGGGGGGAGGGCCATGAGCCGTTCCCACGAATCCCGGCGGATGGTGCGCCTCACCACCAGGATGTCCGTCCCCCGAGCCACCTGCCTGGCCACGTCGCTGGTCAACTCCACCGAGGACACCAGGACCAGGGGGTAGCCCCCCAGGTGGGGCAGTCCCTTCTGGAAAGAGAAGCAATCGATGGGCACCCGGTCGCCGGCGAGGCGTCTGATCTGTTCCCCGATGACCTGGCTGGTGCGCTGCCGGAAAGCCACCAGCGCCACCGCAGGTGGGAACGGCTTACCCGATGAAGCCATTCGCTACCTTGTCCCCTTTCCGTACTGGTGTTCCTGTCTCCCCAGTAGGAGGTTCAGGGCTTCGGCCGCCTGCCAGGCGGCGAGGAGAGCTGCCGACGGCGCAGGGGCACCGAGGGTGAAGATCCCGCGGCGCTGGTTGACCGGAATCACCTCCACCCCCGGATTAACCTGGCGCAGGCGTTCTCGGGCGGCCAGGGGCTTGGGCAAACCGATGGTGGTCGAGGTGGCTAGCAACTGCCGGTTGAGGTTGGTTTCTTCGAAGCGGTCGCCGTCCACCAGAACAGCCTCACTGGCCGGGCGGGCCCGCGAGCTTATGACGTCGGCCAGTCGCTGAACCAACCCCTTCGTCCCTCCCGAAGGAAGGTTTGGCGTATGGGCAACCCTTTCCTGCCGCCATCCCGTTTGCGTCACTCATGCGGTGCCAGAGCTTTCCTGACCATGTCGACGGTCCAGCGGGCAAGGTGCGTGATGCTCAATTCTTCCATTCCCCGCACGTAGGTCTGCAGTCGGTCACCGATGGGTCTGGTCCAATGCTCGCCAGGGGTGCCCAGGCCCGCCACACCCAGCACGGTCGCGATCTGGGCGGCGTTGCAGTCCACGTCCTGCCCGGCCAGGGCCACGATGCGCATGGTCTCGTCGAAGTCGCCACTGCCGAAGCAGAGGGCCACCACCTCGGCCGCCGCGTTCGGGTGTGCTGCGGAAAGGCGCGGCCGCAGGTGCTAAGCGCCCTACTCGTGAACGTGGATTCTCTTCCGGAAAGCAGGAATCCGGGTATTCGACGTAGAAATGACATACAGCATACAGCACACTGCCGGATTGGGTGATGCCGTTTGGATGTTGTGTCCGGTGTGCGGATAACCAAGGACCCGCCCCTCTATCAAAAGGCCTACTGCGCAATTAAGGAGGAGATCGCGAAGGGCCGCCTGAAGCCCGGGCAACGTCTGACTGACAAGGGGTTGGCGGATTACCTGGGCATCAGTCGTACCCCCGTCAGGGAGGCGGTGAAACTCTTAGTCAAGGAAGGTTTGCTCGTATCCGAACCGGAGAAGGGGCTTTGGGTTTTTGCCCCCAGCCCCGATGACCTTGCCCGCATCTACGCGCTTAGGGCCGAACTGGAGGGGCTTGCTGCTGCCTTAACGGCCTGGAACGATGATCGCGGGCTGATAATCGGCCAAATGGAGGTAATCGTTGCGGAGGCTGGGAAGGCGGCCGGGCAATCGCAAGTGGATAGACTTGTTGAACTTAATTCGGAATTCCACGACTGCATGCTGGCCGGGAGCCAGAACGAGTACCTGCGTGACTTGTTAGGCCCCGTGCGGCTGAAGGCGATGGCGTACCGCTACGTTTCCTATCAGAACCCGGTGCACGTCGAGGTATCCATCAGGGAGCATCGAGAGATCATTTCGTTATTGCGGAGGGGTGATCCCCGGCAGTGTCAGGATGCCGTGAGGGGGCACGTGTATGCTGCCGGCCACCGGCTCCTGAAGGTGCTCGGCGTGGACGAGGCCATGGCGACTGAGCCAGCAGTTAGGTTGTGTTCGCTCCACGATCGTGGGGGTAGGTCACCGTGGTCCGCCTGACCATGCCGTATGGCGAAGGGTCTCTGTCGATGGAGGCCGGCCCTGAAGATTTGATCGGCCTCGCCGAACCTCGGGAGCCCCTCGTCGCCGCCGCAGATCAAGAGGGAGAAATCAGTCGAGCGGTAAGCTGCCCGATTGGCTGTCCGCGACTGTGCGACATGGTCAAGAGGGGGCAGAGGGTCGCAGTGGCGATCAGCGACTACAGTCGCCATACGCCAACGAAGTTGATTTTGCCAGTTGTGCTTGAAGAGCTCGGTGCCGCGGGGATCCGGGATGAAGATGTTACGGTGGTGGTGGCGACGGGGTTGCACCGGCCGACCCGGCGTGACGAGCTAGAACACATGCTGGGCCCCGCATTGCTGTCCAGACTGAGAGTGCTGAACCACGACCCGGATATGCATGAGGGGTTGGTCCGACTGGGCGTTACATCGAGGGGCACTCCGGTTGTTTTGGACTGGCCTCGTCCGCCATTGGAAAGCACGCCGAGGGCGTGCATGAATTGTGTGTAGTCCTCGAAGACGTTGAGGACGTGCGAAAGATCACTCAACTGTTGCAGCCCGCAGTGTGAAGCGGTTGCACTTGTTTAGGTGGACGCAGTGGCGTGTCTCGCACAAATCGTAACTTGGAGGCAGGGGGAGGCCGCAGCATGGGTCGCGGATGCGAGGTCAGGGTCGAGGGCGGGAAGATTGTGGTCCCCGATCGTCCTGTTATCCGTTACATTCGGGCGGATGGGATCGGTCCTGACATCTGGAGGGCCAACGAGGTAGGATATCGCGGCTTGACGTCCTCCTAGCCGGCGTAGTTCTGCTCCAAGTCGCAGAGAAGTCTTACTAAGACTGGACCGAGCGGATTTCCGGCTATACGGCACCCTGGGATCTGACCCGGGAGACAATGGGGGTCATGCCGATCGCGGGAGACCGTCCTGTACGTAGGCCTCCTGGATGGACCCTGGCCATGCGGCGGGCCTGAAATCGAAGGAACTGCTCGTAAGAGTCGGGGGGACAGCGGCGCAGCGCCCGGGCCTCGCCCAGGTGGGTGAGGCGGAAACTGGTCGGGATGAGGAGGGCGAGGTCTAGAACTATCGCCCGCATAGGGCGCAAATACCCGCATGAAACTAAGTTATGCCTGGCACCCCCCACAGCAGGTGTCCCCCTGGACGCCGGGCAGGGCCTTGCCCCCGGGACCTGCGACACTACGCTATAATGTAGTAGTGGAGTAGTTCGGATTGGAGACTGGTCGGGGGCGGGTGCTGTGACGCAGGTTACCGTCGAACTGTACTCGTTTTTCAGGCTTCACTTCGCGGCGCTGTACTTCGCCTATGGTCTGATGTTCTTTCTCATGGGGTTTGCGGTCCTTCTGGAGGAACGCTCCTTCCATCACAGCACCTTCCGGCTGGCCCACAGCCTGAGGCTCCTGGGGGTCTTCGGGATACTGCACGGGTTGGCGGAGTGGGGATTCGTATTCATCCCCCTGCACGCCGAGTACGCTTCCTCGATTACGGTGATCGGGCTTCGTGTTCTCGACCTTTGCCTCGTCGCCACATCTTACCTGTTCCTGTTCATGTTCGGGTCTCGTCTCCTGGCCTCTTCGTCGCCCAGGGCGCGTCTTTTGCAGTGGATTCCGCTGCCCGTTTTTGCCGTTTGGTTTATCAATTTCTTACTGTTCAGGCTCCTCACCGATTCAGGCACGGAGTGGTGGCTTCAGACCAGCGAGACGTGGGCACGCTATCTGCTGGGCTTGCCCGGGGCCGTGCTCAGCTCCGCCGGCCTGGTAGCGCAGCGCCGGGAGGTGGGAATGCTAAACATCCCGCGGATTACCGGAAACCTGGTGCGGGCGGCCGTGGTGTTTGCCATTTACGCATTCTCCGGCGGCCTGGTAGTGCCGCCCGCCCCCTTTCCTCCGGCGTCCCTCATCAACACAGAATCCTTCTTCGCCGCCACCGGTGTTCCCATACAAGTGTTCCGGGCGCTGTGCGGGTTGGCGATGGCGTTCTTCGTTATCAGGACTCTGGAAATCTTCGATGTTGAAGTGCGGCGTAGGCTGGATGAAGCAGAGAGGAGACAGGCCGTCTATCAGGAACGCGAGAGGATTGGCCGTGACCTGCACGATGGGGTTATCCAGTCCATATATGCCATCGGACTCAGCCTGGAAAACTGCGCCTATCTCGTGGACGAATCTAGCGAGCGGGCCAAGGCCGAGCTCAGCCGTATCATGGAAAGGATGAACGGGCTGATAAGGGACATAAGGAGCTACATCCTTGACCTTGGGCCGCCCACCGCTGATCTCGGGGAGTTGGTGTGCCGTCAGCTGGACACCTTGACCGCTTCTGCCATTCAAGGGGAGCTTCACATCCGGGGTGCCCTCCCCCAGCTTTCTCCGGCGCAGGTACGCCACATCTCCCAGGTCACCCAAGAAGCTTTGAACAATGTTCTCAAACATTCACGCGCGACGAGGGTGGAGATAGAAGTGGGGGTGCGATCCGGTGCCTTGACAGTGCTGGTTAGAGACAACGGTTCTGGGTTTGCGGTTTCGGATGGCTCCATGGGATACGGGTTGCAAAACATGAGGGAGCGGGCACGCATTCTGGGGGGGGAGCTCACCATCCGTTCACGGCACGGTTTTGGAACCGAGGTATTCCTGGAGGTCCCTCTCGAGGCGGGTGAAACGGGTGAACCGGATCAGGCTCCTGATCGTGGATGACCACGAGGTGGTCCGGGTTGGTTTGCGCGCGGTCCTGGAACGGCAACCCCACTTCGAAGTAGTGGGGGAGGCGAGCACGGCCGCGGAGGC
This sequence comes from Bacillota bacterium, assembly GCA_030019365.1. Lineage (NCBI taxonomy): Bacteria > Bacillati > Bacillota > Bacillota bacterium. The sequence goes on along the minus strand of JASEFA010000010.1, from coordinate 11,397 downwards.
GGTGGCGAAAGCCAGCTCGCTCAAGCCAGACGTGGTGATAATGGACATTCGCATGACCGGGGGCAACGGGGTCGAGGCTTGCCGGGAAATCCGGGAAGAGAATCCGGCGGTACGCGTGATTATGCTCACGTCGTATTCGGATGACGAAGCTCTCTTCGGTTCCATCATGGCGGGTGCCTCGGGGTACGTGCTCAAGCAGGTGGGAACGAGCGATCTGGTGGCCGCGGTCGAGGCGGTGGCCCGAGGTGAGTCTCTGCTCGACCCCTCTGTGACGACCAGGGTCCTGGAGCGGCTTAAGGACTTGTCTTGGCAGGCCGGGGCCGAAGCAAAATTGAACGAGCACGAGCTGCGCATTCTCAAACTCCTGGGCGAAGGGAAGACAAACAGGGAGATCGCGGCGACGTTATACCTCAGCGAGAAGACAGTGCGCAACTACGTGAGTTCTATTCTGTCCAAACTGAACCTCAGCAACCGTACCCAGGCAGCCTGCTATGCGGTGAAGCGCGGCATGGTCGGGAAGACATGAACGGCCGGGTCCGTCTTTCCCTGTGCAACGGAGTTGACACCACGGGCGAGCGGAGCCTCGGTTGTTACGGTTGTCCGTGACAAATGTCCCTTACGGGTCAGGACGGTTGACACCTGTCAGCAGGCGTGCAATTGCAGCATAGTTGATGTGGAAGTCCATCGCCTGCCAAGGAGGGGTAACATGATCTCTGCTCTCATAGGCCAGGGATTCTGGCACAGTTTAGCGGCCTGGCACGGTCTCTTCGCCTTCGTCTTGCTCGTAGCATTTGTCTGGTCCTTCGAGGCTATCCTCAACCTGAACCCGGTATCGCTCCGCCGGTTGAAGATCGGCACTCTGCTAATGCCGATCGTTTCGTTTCTCACCATATTCCTGGGAACCTGGTTATACATCGGTTACCGCTCACCCGATAACGCCCGTGCGTGGTTGCTCGAAAACGCTCCGCTGGTGCACAAGTTCGGCATGGAATTCAAGGAGTTCATCGCTCTCTTCTCCCTTCCCCTGGCTGTGGTCGCCGCCTACATCGTTTGGACCTTCGGCGAGGACCTCATCGAGCACCCCCGGGCGCGGAACGCAGTGTTTGTGTGCGTGCTGCTTGCGTTCCTTTGCACCATGACGGCGTTTGGGCTGGGCGCGCTCATCACCAAGACAAAGGCGGTGGGGTAGAATGACCAGCAATGGTTCCCGGAAAGAAAATCTGACCGCGGCGGCCCTCGTAGCTGCCGGCATCGCCGTGGCGGCTTTGGGTGCGGTCCACTTGTTGTCCGAGCTGAACAAGGGAGTGGGTCAGCTGCTCCAGCTGCACGCGGGCATCGGGCCTTATTCGGGCAAGCTCCTGGTTTCCGGCCTGGCGTGGCTGGTGAGCTGGCTCATCGCGGGTCTTGTCGTGCAGCGGCGGTCCGTTGACCTGAGAAGGGCCCTGTACTTGACGGTGGGACTCGTCGTCTTCGGGGTGATTCTAGTATATCCTCCGTTTATCTGGTTACTGGAGCGTTGAGGCCCTGAGCGCGTTAGTCCCCCTGCAACAGCCTCGGCCGGTGGATGAATCGCACCTGTCGAGGCAGATCCTCTATGACGAAAAGGACTGCCACCAGATGCTTCCCGGGGCCGTGGCTGCCGCACAAGGCATCCCCTGGATGCACGGCGCGTGCGCGGGCAGCGTGGGGATGAGCTTCACCGTGCTGCCGGGCCTGGGTCCATGCTTCTGCTGTTTCGTGCCCCGGTCTCCCGCACCGGGGGAACTCCTGACCTGCGACACGGCCGGGCTCATGGGTCCGGCTGCCTCGACGGTGGCTGCTCTGGAAGTGGCCCAGGCCTTGCGCGTGCTTCTCGGCAAAGCCGACGATGCGGTGACCGGGCTGGTGCTCCCTGGCCCCACCAGCGGCTGGGGACGAAGGACGAAGCCCCGGTCAAGTGTTGCGCGGGGGATCGCGGCGGCACCCGATCAGGGGGCTGGAGAAGTGTGCGACCCCGTCTTTCAGTAGCTGGACCCCCGCCTGCCTCCAAAAGACAGGACGAAGGAATGTCGGGCCCAAACGGGGGACCCAGCGAGAAGTGATAGGGGGGTCGGGGGCAAACGTGGCGGGGAGCCATCCAAGGCTACGGGCGGGGCTGCACGGATTTGAGAAGCTGAGAGGGAGCGAGCGAGCGCGAGCAACCGGTCGAAAAGACCGAGATAGGGGTGGTGCGGCGTGACGGAGATGGTCAGGGTGTCGTGTGAGGCGGCGGTGACGGCAGAGGCCAAGTACGGGCGCCTGAAGAGCATTCTGTCCAGCATTTCCGGTGCCGTGGTGGCGTTTTCCGGCGGAGTCGACAGCACCTTTCGGAGGAGAAGACTTCGACGCGTGTCTGGTAGATTTCCTGTGCCGTCGTTTTGCGGACCGCCACGGGGTGGACCTGCGCCAGGACCGGCGCGCCCTCGCCCGCAGGACGCGAGCGGCGGAAGAGGCCAAAATCAGGCTCTCCACGCGTCCCTTCACCCGGGTCAGTGGACCCTTCATCGCCGAGCGGAACGGTCAGCCTCTGAACCTGGATGAAGAGATTTCGCGTGGCGGCATGCCGCGAGGGGGGCGGTCGTCAAGGAAGATGACTGCGAAGGTGCGCTGAGCGCGCGTGCCATGCCATCCTGGATTGCCTGCACAGGCCCGGCATCAAGCCAGCCGGTGCTCTTGCCCCCTGAAGCCGAGCACGGGAAGCCGAGAAAGTTCCCCGCGGGGGACGAAGTGTGCTATGATCAGGTCGGAAAAGAACAAAGGCCACTAGGGGTGCCTCGGGCTGAGAGAGGGCTTGCCCTCAACCCTGGAACCTGATCTGGGTAATGCCAGCGGAGGGAAGTGGCGGACCTCGTCGGGCCGCTCTTTCCGGGGCGGCCCTGGGTGGTTCGAGACCCTCAGGCCTGCTGGGTCCCGGTGGCCAGGGGAGCGATGCGCCATGACGCAACTGGAGATGGCCAGGCAGGGCATGATTTCCCCGGCGATGATCCGGGTAGCGGAAGAAGAGGGCCTTTCCCCCGAGCAGGTGAGGGGGGCGGTGGCGGCGGGCACGACCGTCATCCCGGCGAACCCGGATCATGGTGCCCTCCTCCCCCGCGGCATAGGAGCGGAGCTGCGCACCAAGGTGAACGCCAACCTGGGAGTGTCCACGGAGTTTCCCAACCTGGAGCGCGAAGAGGCGAAGCTTCAGGCGGCCCTCGAGGCCGGGGCCGATGCCCTCATGGACTTGAGCACGGGCGACCCTGAGGTGGTGGCCCGTTGTCGGCGTCTGGTGCTGGAGGCGTCCCCGGTGCCGGTGGGTACGGTACCTGTCTACGAAGCGGCGGTCCGGGCGCAGGCACGGCACGGCTCCATCGTACAGATGGATGCCGGGGAGCTGTGGGAAGTGATCGAGGAGCATGCCGCCTCGGGGGTCGACTTCGTGACCGTGCACTGCGGGGTCACGCGGTACGCGCTCGACCGCCTGCGCCGTGAGGGTCGGATCACGGATGTGGTCAGCCGGGGTGGGGCGCTGCTCATCGGCTGGATGCTGCATCACGGCCAGGAGAATCCCCTGTACGAGCGCTTCGACCGCCTGCTGGAGATTGCCCGTCGCCACGACGTCACCCTGAGTCTGGGCGACGGGATGCGGCCGGGCTGTTTGGCGGATGCCACCGATCGCGCGCAAACTGAAGAACTGCTCACCCTGGGTGAACTGGTGGACGAGGCCCGGCGGGCAGGCGTACAGGTGATGGTGGAGGGGCCTGGTCACGTCCCCCTGCCCCAGATCGAGGCCAACGTCAGGCTGCAGAAGCGCCTGTGCCACGGCGCTCCCTTCTACGTGCTGGGCCCCCTGGTCACCGACGTGGCGCCCGGTTGGGACCACGTGACCGCGGCCATCGGAGGTGCGCTGGCCGGGGCCGCCGGAGCGGACTTCATCTGCTACGTCACCCCCGCGGAGCACCTGGGCCTGCCGGACCCTGAGGAAGTCAGGGAAGGGGTGGTGGCGGCTCGCATCGCCGCCCACGCCGCCGATCTGGCCAAGGGAATCGCCTCGGCCTGGGAGTGGGACCGGGAGATGGCACGGGCTCGCAAGGCCCTGGACTGGGCCAGACAGCTGGAACTGGCCATCGACCCCCAGCGGGCCCGGTCGCTGTGGGAGCGGAAGAACCCCGGGGTAGCGGCCGATTGCAGGGTCGAATGCTCCATGTGCGGGCCATACTGTGCCATGCGCCTGGTAAGCGAATTCCTGGAGGACTCAGGTATTTTGCGCCAAGCAGGGACTGAGCAGGAAGGCGGGCGAACTTGCCGCTCTCGTTGAGCTAGCCCCGGACCGCTTCCGGCTGTCTGGGGGTGGCTGAAGTGGCCCGGCGGGCGCTGCAGCCGGTGCTGTAGTACACCGGTGCCACCAGCGGGTCGTGGTGCTGTTAGGAAGCGCGTAGCCCTTGCGCGCGGCGCCGTCAGCAGCACCTGACGGTCTCTGGCACCCACCGCAGCCGCCGCACCGAGCCCCGCCTGTTTGTGGCGGTGGTCCTCAGGCTCTCACCCCGGAGGAGATGAGGCGCCCGCCGTCGGACACCCGGACTCATACCGTGCACAGAGCCTGTCCCAATTCCCCGGTCACGCTCCAGCACCAGCGCCTGACCCGCCCAGCCTTTCATGGTGGTACGCCATTCGTCGTCCAGGCCCATTTCCTCGGCAATGGTGAGGCTAATGAAGGCAATGCGCTGGTGGTGGCGCCCCATCCCCCTTGCGGAAAAGCTGAGGCAAAGGGAGAGAGCCCAAGGAGGAGAACGCGGGGGCGGCGTCGAATAACAAGTTCAGGTGGTGGACAGATTGTCCGCAACGCGAACAAGGAAGCCTTCAATGGTCGACAAGTCCCTGGCCCTCATAGACGTATTGGGCCGCTCGCAAAAACCCTTGGGAGTTGCGGAAATTGCGGAGTTGTTGGGTGTTGCGAGGACGAGCATCTACAGACTTATCGCGCCCCTAGATGAGCGGGGTTACGTCAGAAAGGTTGAGGGTGCACGGTACAGCCTGTCCTTGAAGTTTATTGAGCTGGCGGAGATCGTGCGGGAGGGGCTGGAACTGCGCCGCATCGCGTACCCGGTGATGGAGAGGTTGCGAGATCGTACGGAACTGGCGGTGCACCTGGTTGTGAGGGACGGGGATCAGGCTGTTTACGTGGAGAAGGTGGAGTCAAACCGTCCGGTGCGGCTTTATACCAGGGTTGGGAGGCGTGTACCGCTGCACGTGGCCGCGTGCCCCCGGCTACTCCTCGCTTACTGTACGGATGAAGAGGTCGCTGCGTACCTGCGTTGCGCCAGCTTGGTCAAGTTCACGCCGAATACTGTGGCTGACGTTGACCAGATCTGGCGGTTAATCCGGGAGGTCCGGCGCACCGGGTTCAGCACGGGTTACGGGGAACTTGAGCCCGAGACCGCCGCAGTGGCGGTTCCGGTAAGGGACCACACGAGGGAGGTGGTGGCAGCCCTTAGCCTTGCTGGCCCCGAATGGCATTTCCGTAACGAAGATCTGAGTGAGCTCGTGAAGTGCTCGCGGGAGGCGGCGGCGGAGATTTCTGCGGAGATGGGATTCCGGGCTAGGCCCAACTCGAATGAGGGTGGGGTTTGGGCCCAAAGCCACTAAGGCCGCGGGTAGCATCCATTACCAGGAGGCGGTGAACGGTGGTTAGATCTCGTATCGTGAGGCGGGTTGCGTTGCTCCTGATGGTAGGCGTCGTGTCAGCAGGGATGGTTGGAGTGGCCGGATGTGCGAAGGGCGGCAGCGAGAAAACTTTGCGGATTGGGGTCGTGGGTCCTGAATCCGGTGGTTCCGCCCAGCTCGGGCAGGCGCAGCGCAAGGCTGTGCAGATGGCAGTCGATGAAATCAACACCTCAAGCGGACCGGGGGCCTGGAAGCTAGAGGCGTTCTTTGAGGACGATGAGGGCAACCCCACGAAGTCGGCAAATGCTACCACGAAGCTGATTCAGCAGTCGAAGTGCGACGTGATTATCGGCGCTATCAACAGCTCGTGCACTCTGGCAGACATGGTGGTTACCCAGCGGGCGGGAGTACCTCAAATTACAGCCGGCTCTACGGGTGCTGCGATTACCGAGCAGGCTAGTCCCTGGATTTTCCGCACTGCGGTGAACGACGAGTTCCAGGCTCGCGCCGTGGTGGAATACGCGGTCAGGACTCTCGGGTTGAAGAAGGCTGCGACGCTCACCGCTGCGGACGATTACGGTCAGAGCGGAGCCAAGTTGCTGGCCAGAGCAGCGGGCGAGTTGGGCCTGCAATTGGTGTCCACGTCAACGTATAACAACGGGGACAAGGACTTCAAGCCCCAAATCATTGCGGCAAAGGACGGTGGTGCCGAGGCGATATTTCTGTGGGGCCTGTATACTGAGGCTGCCCTTGTAGCGCGCCAGGCCAGGCAACTGGGCTTCACCGGTCAGCTGTTTGGGGCGTCGGGAATGGCTGCTGCCAAGCTCATGGAACTGGGCGGAGAAGCAGTGGAAGGCATGATCCTCACCCAGTCCTTCCTTCCGGACGCCGACGACGCGAGGGTGCGTGACTTTGTGACCAAGTGGCGGCAGAAGTATGGTGATAACCCTATCCCCCATGCCGCCCAGGCCTACGACACGGTTTACGTTATCGCCGATGCCGTCAAGAGGGCAAACAGCACTGAACCGAAAGCTCTCAGAGACGCCATTGCCGCAACTGCTGGCCTGTCCGGGGTCACGGGGAATGCGCGGTTCAACACAAAGGGCGATGATGTCGGGAAGCGGGTTCTGATAACTGCCATCAAGGGGGGCAAGTTCGTGCTGGTTCGACCGGTCGCAATCAGCCCGTAGCCCTCAGAGTATTGCTATGCCGGTCTCCAGGGGTTAGGCCCTGGAGACCGGCTATGGCAGGGAGGCCGCATTTGGCATGCAGTACGTATTGAATGGCTTGCCGATGGGGGCAATTTACGCACTGGTGGCACTCGGCTACAGCCTGATCTACGCAGCGGCTGGCGTCCTCAACTGGGCTCAGGGTGACATGGTTATGCTGGGTGCCTACCTGGGGTTTACCCTGTACCAGGTGGTAAGAGTCAACTTCCCGGTCGCGATGCTCCTCGCCATGGGCGGTATTGCCCTTGTGGGTGTCCTGATCGAGCGCGGGGTGCTGAGGCCGCTTCGAAGGCGGAATTCCCCGCCCATCAATGTGGTGATAGCGACCCTGGGTGTGGCGATTATCTGCCGGAATGCTGCGCTTGCCATCTGGGGTCCCGATGCCCAGCCCTTTCCACCACCTCTCGGTTCGCGGACGGTGGAGGTGGGGGGCTTGAGGCTCGTGCCGCAGGACATGCTCATCGTGGCACTCGGGGTGCTTATCATGCTGATGCTTCAGTACTTCCTGCGGTACACGAGAGAGGGTAAGGCCCTGCGAGCGGTGGCGCAGGACCGCATGGCGGCGAGCCTGATGGGTGTGCATGCTGAGCGGTCCGATGCAGTGGCGTTTGCGGCCAGCGCGGCTCTTGGTGCTGCTGCGGGAGCTCTGGTTGCTCCCCTGTTCTTCGTGACCTTCAGCATGGGTGCGGCTATCGGGTTGAAGGGGTTTGTCGCCGCCGTGGTCGGCGGGCTGGGAAACATCCCCGGAGCGATAGCAGGCGGTTTTGCACTGGGTGTAATCGAGGCCGCAGCCAGCGGGCTTATCAGTTCGGGTTATCGGGACGCGATTGCCTTTGCGGTGTTGATCCTGATCCTTTGGTTGAAGCCTTCGGGACTGCTGTCGCGGGAAGCGCGCCAGAAGGTGTGAGGCTGGTGGTGGGTAGCGTGAAGCGTGCGTGGCTGTTGCGGCTGGCAATTGCTGTGTTCCTGGCTGCGGTACCCTGGCTGGTCACCAGCCCGTACCACATGCATATTATCAATCTGGTTGGGCTCTACACGCTTATAACACTGGGGTTGAACATCTTGTCCGGGTATACCGGACAGGTGTCCATGGGCCAGGCGGGATTCATGGCAGTGGGGGCCTACACCTGTGCTCTCCTGATGTTAAGACTCAACATGCCTTTCTGGCCCTCTGTTCTGGCGGGAGTGTTGCTGGCGGTTGTCTGTGGCCTCGCATTTGGCATCCCGGCCATGAAGCTGCGCGGGCCGTACCTGGTGATGGCCACGGTAGGTTTCGGGGAGATCGTGAGGTTGGTGCTCGTCAACTGGGTCCCGGTGACACGGGGAGCTGCGGGGCTGACTGGCATTCCTGTGCCGGCGTTTGTGGGCCTGCGGGTAAGCGACGAGCGAAGGTTTTTCTACCTGGTTGTGGCCTTGGTGGCCGTGGGCGTGGCTGCAGCTCTCCGCCTGTCCGCCTCGAAAATCGGTAGAGCGCTGGTGGCCATCAGGGAGGACGATGTGGCCGCCGAAGCCATGGGAGTCCCGGTGAACGTGTACAAGGTGGCTGCCTTTGCCATCAGTGCAGCGTACGCGGGTCTGGCCGGGGCGATGTACGGTCCCTTCACCAGCGTGGCCAGCCCCGATAGCTTCACGTTCGATGATTCGGTTGGGTACCTTTGCATGTCGGTAGTGGGCGGGAACAGGGGGGTGTGGGGGGCCCTGGTGGGAGCCTTCGCGCTTACCGTACTGTCCGAGTTGTTGCGTCCCTTCCAGAGCTACCGTCTCATCATTTACGGCCTCATCCTCATCTGCACTGTCGTTTTCCTGCCCCAGGGCGTCACCGGCCTCGTTATGGGCTTGATTCGCCGGTGGAGGCGGGGTTCTCGTGGGGTCAGGGGTGAGAGGGAGTGAGCCAGGTGGCGGGTGATGACCGCATCCTCGAGGTAGACGGGATCTCCAAGAGATTCGGGGGGTTACAAGCGCTTGAAGGCGTGGATATGTGGGTCAAGCGCGGTACCGTTCACGGCATCATTGGCCCGAATGGTGCCGGCAAGACGACCCTTTTCAATGTGATTACGGGCATGACGAGACCCGATCGAGGCAGGATCTGCTTCGAGGGCAGGTCACTTCCGCCCATGAGCCCCCACCAACTGGTGCCGCTGGGTATGTCCAGAACTTTTCAGAACATCCGGCTGTTCCGGGATATGACGGTCGAGGAGAACGTGCTTGTGGCTCAGCATTCCCGAACCCCGACATATGTCCTCTCCGTGTTGCTGGGGACATCTGCAGCGAGACTGGTCGAGGCAGAGGCGCGGCGGAAAGCCAGGGAAGCACTGGCCTTCGTGGGCCTGGAGGCGAAGGCTGGTGAACTGGCCCGTCACCTGCCTTACGGCCAGCAGCGCCTGGTTGAGCTGGCTCGAGCCCTGGCGGCCGATTCGAGGCTGCTACTGCTGGATGAGCCGGGGGCCGGTATGAATCCTGGCGAGAAACTGAACCTTCTGGGGCTTGTGGGGCAATTGCGAGGCCGCGGCTACACCGTAGTGTTGATCGAGCACGACATGAAGCTGGTCATGCACTTATGCGATTCGATCACCGTGCTCGATCACGGCAGGAAGATTGCGGAGGGACCCCCTGCAACCGTCCGCAATCACCCGGATGTGATCCGTGCCTACCTGGGGAAGGGGGCCGGTTCGGTTGCTTGAACTGGTGGACGTGGCGGCCGGATACGGGGAGACGGAGGTGCTGCACGGTGTTTCGTTGACCGTGAAAGGAGGTACCATCACCGCACTTATCGGGGCCAATGGCGCGGGGAAGACCACGATGCTGAGGTGCGTCTCGGGCGTCTTGCGCCCCTGGCGGGGTGGCATCACGTGGCAGGGTAGGAGCTTGGTGGGGTTGCGCCCCGACCAGGTGGTACGCCATGGGGTGGCTATGGTACCGGAGGGAAGGCGCGTTTTCCCGCAGATGAGCGTTGCGGAAAACCTGGAGATGGGTGCCTACGCGCGCCGCGATCGGGTGGCAATGCACAGAGATCTCGACTGGGTTCTGGGGCTGTTTCCGGTGCTGAAAGAGAGGTGGAGGCAAGCGGCTGGAACGCTCTCAGGGGGAGAGCAGCAAATGCTGGCCATAGCTCGGGCGCTTATGTCGGCACCAGACTTGCTTCTCATGGATGAGCCCTCAATGGGCCTGGCCCCCCTCCTCGTGGAAGGGTTGTTCCGCATTATCGTGAGGATTCGGGAGGAGGGCAAGTCGGTACTCCTGGTGGAGCAGAATGCGGCGATGGCCTTGAGCATAGCTGATTTTGCCTATGTTCTGGAAAGTGGATCTGTAGCTGTGTCAGGTGCTGGAAACGATCTTCTGTCGGATCCCGAGCTCGAGCGTGCATACCTGGGGATTTGACGGGAGAGTCCGCCAAGAAAGGAGCAGGAAGGGTGCAGCAGGAGTCGGGGTATGTTCTTAGCACGGTCAGGCTTGAGGAGCTACGGTGGCCCGAGGTCCGGCAGTACCTGGCGCACAAGGACATCGTCGTTGTGCCCGCGGGGGCGGTGGAGCAGCACGGTTTCCATCTGCCCCTGGGAACAGATGCCATGGTGGCCATACAGCTCGCCCTGGATGCAGGTCGCGACGTAGGCGTCGTGGTAGCTCCCCCGGTATGGTACGGCTGGTCCCCTCACCACATGGCATATCCCGGGACGGTGAGCTTGCAACCGGACACGCTGATATCGGTGGTGAACGACGTCTGTTTGAGCCTCGTTCAGCACGGGTTCAGGAAGATTGTCATCGTGAACGGCCACCGGCAAGCAAATCTGGCGCCGCTCCAGATTGCTGCAGCAGCGGTTCGCCAGCGGACGGGGGCATACGTGGCCATAGTGGACCCTTTTCTCATCGGAGAACTGGCGGCTCGGCGGCTGCGGCGATCGGCACCAGGGGGAATTGGACACGCTGACGAGCTGGAGACGGCGACTATGATGGTTATACGACCCGACTTGGTCGACCGGGCGAGCTTGGTTAGGAACGTGCCACCAGCATCACCCTTCCACCAAGGTGACCCCTATGTTGAGGCCGACCGGGTCGTGGTGCCGCCCACCGTGGAGGAGTTCCGGCGGCGTGGCGGCGAGACGGGCGTGGTGGGGGATGCGACAACGGCCGATGAGGTCATGGGCCGTGAGTACTACCGTGCCCTCCTGGACAACCTGGTTGCATTCATCAGGGGGCTTGAGACCGACGCTGGGCGGGCTGATAGCGCGGGCGATGGGCAGGGATCGTGCTGCGCGAGAAGCAGGCGAGGGTAACGGAATCCGGCTGCTCGAGTTCCCGTGACGGTAATGCGCCCGCCGAGCGAGCGGGCAGCAATCCGGCTGCGGGCGGCTCCTTGAGTGGGCTGCGGGGAGGGGACGAGGTGGGGGGTATGGGCAGATGAAAGCGGTGCTCAAGGCGGCACCGGGCCCCGGCGCCGAGCTGTGCCAGGTGGACGTGCCCCGGCCGGGTCCGGGCGAGGTACTGGTGAAGGTGAAGGCTGCCTCTATTT
>JASEFA010000009.1 GCA_030019365.1 Bacillota bacterium | reverse complement strand
GCCGCCCGGGAGAGTAGGTCGGTGCCGGGAAGCTGTTGGAGAGCCCCCGCGGGGACGCGCCCCGCGGGGGCTTCCGTCTTGCTGGCTGATGCGCGCAGAGATCCACCTTGCCTGGGGGGGACCGGGGTTGGGGGAAGGACCGGCGCCTGGTCAGCATCGAAAAGTATATCGTGCGCGCAGACGGCACCGAGGGCGCCAAGGCCGGGAGACAAAGTGGGGAAGAGCTCGTTGCGGTCGTCCCGCTCCGGTGAACCCGATAATGCGGTGGGCGCGTCAAGGGGAGGGTATGCGGTGGACCAGCGTGAATTGCGAAAGGAAATGACCAGGGTCTGCAGGACCGCTTACTGGCGGGGTCTCACCGCGGGGGCCGGGGGCAACGCGAGCGCGCGGGTGGCGGAGGACGGCCCCGTCCTCATCAAGCGCACCGGATTGAGTTTTCTCGACGTCACCCCGGAAAGTTTCCTGCTCGTCTCCATGGAGGGCGAGGTCCTGAGCGGGGCGGGGAAGCCCTCCACGGAGCTCGGCTTCCACCTGGCCCTCTACCGGGAACACCCCGAGATCGGAGCGGTGTTCCACGGCCACCCCCCTTTCGCCACCGCTCTCGCGTCCCAGGCCGGTAAGCCGGACCCTCGGGAAAGCTGGAGTGACGTACCCGTGGTCCCTCCCGCCCCGCCCGGGTCCCCCGAACTGGCCCGCGGAGTGGCGGCTGCCTTCAGGAAAGCCGGTGTCAAATGCGCTCTGCTCCAGGACCACGGGATAGTCACGGTGGGCAGGGACATCCGGGATGCCTTCCTGGTGGCCGATCACGTCGAGAACCGGGCCCGCATGGAGTTTCTCTCGCGGCTCCTCGTGCTGTGAGCTGCGGGGGTGCACCGTTTGACAGGGGGGAAAGCTAGCCTTAAACTGGTAGAGCGGACGCCGGGTGGGGCGTGCCGACCCGGTCTGACCGGGCGGGAAGGAGGTTGAGGGCATGGCCAAGGATTTCCTCGACAGGCTGGGCCGTACCCTGAAGGAGGGTGCCCGGGTGGTGGCCCGGGAGTCCGAGGAGCTGGCCAGGGTGGGTAAGCTGAGGCTGGACATCGCCGGGCTGGCGGGCAAGCGCGACGACCTCTGGGAAGAGATCGGCAAGACCATATACACCCAGTTCGAAGAAGGCCGGGAGGTTCCGGCCCAAGTGATGGACCTGTGCAGGCGTGCCCAGGAGGTCGTGGAGAAGATCAAGGGGAAGGAAGCGGAGATAGCAGCCCTGCGCGCGCAGGAGGAGGAGAAGGCCCGGGCCGAGCAGGCGGGAGCACCTGCACAGGCCGCTGCCGGTACTCCGGAGACGGCGGGGCAGTGTCCCCGGTGTGGCAGCCCGGTGGAGCCGCAGGACCGGTTCTGCAGGCAATGTGGTGCGGCCCTGAAGTAGTCCCGCGGGCCGCGACCGGTCGGGTACCGGCCGCGGGGGGATGGGCGCAGGCTAGCTGGGCCCGCGGAAGCGGGGGAATGCGGCCCGCAGGCCCATTTCGTGGAACTTCTGGTGGGGGTTGAGCGCGTCCTGGTGGCCCCTGATCCTGGTAGTGCTGGGGGCGGTCATCCTCTGGCGGGGCGTGCGGAGGTCTGTCTGACGGGAGGCCCGCCATGCCGAAGGTCGGAATCCCGCGTGCTTTCTCCTATTACTACTTCTATCCCTTCTACCGGGGATTCCTGAAGGCCCTGGGGGCGGAGGTGGTGGTGTCCCCACGCAGTTCGCGCCGCACCCTCGACCTCATGCAAACGTGCCCCACGGACGAACCCTGTGTGTCCGTGAAGCTGTGCTTCGCCCACGCCGCCTGGCTGCGGTCGGCCGGGGTGGACTTTTTCTTCCTCCCTTACATGGTGAGTGTGGATGCGGCGAATTACCTGTGCCCGAAGATGATCGGGATCACGGACATGGTGAGGGTGGGGCTGGGGCTACCTGACGATGTTGTGCTCGCCCCGGTGCTCGACCGCAAGGATCGGCCCTCCGCCTGGCAGGACACCTTCCGGGAAGTGGCGGCCCGGCTGGGGGTGGAGGGTCCCCAGCGGGTGCGGGCGGCGCTGGAGGCCGGCGAAGCTGAGCAGGCCCGTTTCCGGAGCCTGTGCTGCCAGGGTCTGACTGTCCCGGAGGCCATCGCCCGCCTGGAGGGGCGCGAGCCGCCCGGGCGGCGCCGCTACTCGTCCCGGGTCAGGCACGATCCCGGCCTCCGCATCGGGGTGGCCGGTCACGCCTACCTCCTCTACGACCTGATCGGACACGACGTGGTCGGTCGCCTGCGGGAGTATGGGCAGGTGGCCACGGCCGAGATGGTGGACGACGAGAGCGCCCGGCGGGAAATGGCCACCATCTTCGAGGGCGAGAAGATGTGGTACATAGAGGCACACCTGCTGGGGGCGGTGCTCCACTGGCTCCGCAATCGTTTGGTGGACAAACTGGTGCTGGTGCAGGCCTTCGAGTGCGGGCCCATGTCCGTCGTGGAGAACTTCGTGCAGGAGGAGGCGGACGCCCGCGGCATCCCCCTGCTCATTCTCACCGTGGACGAGCAGACGGGAGAGGCGGGGCTGGTGACCAGGCTGGAGGCGTTCATGGACACTTCTCCCGTGGGCGACAGCCGCACCCTGCGCGTGTCGCCGCTGCTCCATACCACCGTGTTCCCGCGGCGGGGGCCGGAGCCGCGCCATCTCAAGGCGGGAGTGGTCACCATGGGGAGCCTGGACGTGGGCGTGCGGGCCATGCTTGAAGAGTGCGGCGTGGAGGTGGTGAGGCTCCCCCGCCTGGGGAAGGAAACGGTGGACCTGGGGAAAGAGCTGGCGCCTGAGTTCATCTGCTTCCCCATGGTCACCCTGCTGGGGGAGATGCGCCACCTGCTGGACCGGGGCGCAAACATGCTGCTGATGGTGATGGGCAAGGGGAGGTGCCGTCTGGGATGGTATGCCCAGGTGCAGGAGCTTCTCCTGGGCCGGTACGGCTACCGGTTCGAAATGCCGGCCTTCAACTCTCCGGTGCCCCTGCGTAGCAACTGGGCTCCCTTCGCCCGCGTGGTCAGGCACGTGGCCGGGGGAGCGTCCTGGCCGCGCATCATCAGTGCCTTCCGCTTTGGCTGGCGAAAGGTGGTTCTCACCGACCGGGGGGAGCGCCTGCTGCACAGGTGGCGAGCGTTCGAAGAGGAGAGGGGGGCGGCGGATCGCGCCTACCAGCGCTTCCTGGGCCGCCTGGATCGCGCCTCCAGCTACCGGGAGATGAACCGGGCGTGGGATGACTTCCGTGCTGAGCTGGAGGCGATCCCCACCCTGGACACCGATCCCCTGCACGTGCGGGTGTTGGGGGAAATCTACGTTCTGCTCGAGCCCCTGGTGAACAAGGATCTGGAGAAGATCGTGGGGACCCGGGTGGAGCAGCGGGTGTGGGTGCACCGGGAGCTGTGCGCCTCCGAGTGGTTCCGGTTGCACGTGTTCCGTGACCGCAACCTGAGGCGGCGGGAAGAATATGTGCGGCATGCGGCGTCGCCCTACCTGCGCGAGCTGGTGGGCGGCCACGGTACCGAGAGCGTTGGGGGGGCCGTGCTGGCGCCCCGCGAGGGGATGGACGGGGTCCTGCACCTCATGCCGTTCACCTGCATGCCCGAGATCGTGGCGCAGAACGTGCTGGTGCGGGCGGCGGACGAGCACGACTTCCCCATCCTCACCTTCATCATGAGTGAGCAGACCGGCGAGGCGGGCATCATTACCAGGGTGGAGGCCTTTCTGGATCTCCTGGAGGAACGACGACGGGCACGCCGCTCCGTGACCCGCGAGCCAGCGAGGTGGCCGACCGGTCGCGCGGAGTGGCAGGCCGGCGGGGTGAGGTGAAATGGCGCACTACATAGGGGTGGACGTGGGGAGCCTGACCACCAAGGTGGTGGTCATCGATGACTCCGAAGAGGTGCTGTTCTCCACTTACCTGCGCAACACAGGAGGACCCATCGAGGCCATTCAACAGGGGTTCGCCGGGCTCTGGTCGCGCTTCGGGGCAGGGCTGCAGGTGGAGGGCGTGGGCACGACCGGCTCCGGCCGTCTCCTGGCCGCCATCATGGTGGGGGCCGACTGCGTCAAGAACGAGATCACCGCCCATGCCACCGCCGCCCGGCGCGTGGAGCCCGATGTACGCACCGTCATCGACATCGGCGGGCAGGACTCCAAGATCATATTCATCCGGCAGGGTGTCCCCGTGGGCTTCAACATGAACAGCGTGTGCGCCGCCGGTACCGGGTCCTTTCTCGACCATCAGGCCAGCCGGCTGGGGGTTCCCATCGAGGAGTTCGGGCAGTATGCCCTGCGGTCACGGAGCCCCGTGCGCATTGCCGGGCGTTGCGGGGTCTTCGCCGAATCCGACCTCATCCACAAGCAGCAGATGGGTTACCGCCGGGAAGACCTCATCGCCGGTCTCTGCATCGCCCTGGTGAGCAACTATCTGGCCAATGTGGCCCGCGGCAAGCGCATCGAGCCCATCGTCCTGTTCCAGGGAGGAGTGGCTGCCAACGTGGGCATCCGGGCCGCCCTGGAGACCCAGCTGGGGATACCCATCAAAGTACCGCGACACTTCAGGGTGATGGGGGCGCTGGGTGCTGCGCTCCTTGCCCGGCAGGACATGACCCGTACGCCCCGCCCGTCGCTTTTCCGGGGGGCGGAGCGCATCGCCACGTTTTCCTGCGTGCCCCGCAGCTTCATCTGCCGCGACTGTGCGAACCTGTGCGAGATCAACGAGCTGTACATAGACGGGAGCCTGCACAGTCGCTGGGGCTCCCGGTGCGGGAAGTGGGAGGATCTCTCCCTCTCCTCCGGAGGGAGGGACAGCAGCCAGGAAGCGCCTCTGCGCCTGCTGAACGGTGCCGGCGCCGTGGAAGTCAACCGGTAACCAGGCGGCTCGGGGGGGTGGGCGATGGCGACCGGGAGCGAAGGGGACTTCTGGACCAGACTGGGCGACGTCCAGGTCCGCCTGTTGCTGGGTTCCCTGCCCAGGGGCACCCTGGTGGGGCTGGCCCGGGACCTGGGGGTGCCGGTGAAGGGCTGGCGCCTGGAGACCGCGCCCGCCCGGCTTTTGGCCCGCCAGCTGGCGACCGCGTGGGCGCGCCAGGCGGACCTGCGCCCGGTGTTGCTGGGTGCCATCCTGGACCGGGTGGGGGAGCTGGGCCGCATGATGGAGGGGCTGCCCGTGGCCGCCATTCGCGGTAGTCTTCCCAACTGGACGGAGCGCTGGGGGGCGGCGGCGGTCGCCATGTGTCTGGACCTGGACGACAGGGTTACCGTCCAGAGGATGGCTGCTCCCGTGTGGGCGCGTGCCCTGGCGGAGGAACGGGGGGAGGAGGCAGCACCGGCGCCGCCGCCGGGACCGGCGGAGGGAGGGGCCGGGCGGGAGGCGGAAAGGCTGCGCAGGCGACAGCAGCGCCTGCTTCATGAGCGCGATCAGACCATTGCCCGCCTGGAGAAGGAGGTGGCTGCCCTCGAGCAGAGGCTGGCCCAGCGGGAACAGGAGAGGGCACGCCTGGCAGAGGTGACCCGCCGCCTGGAAAAGGAAAAGGGGGAGCTGTCTTCCCGGTTGCAGGAGGCCACCGGGGATCTGGAAAGGGTGCGCCAGGAACTCGACAGGTTGCGCCAGGAGCTGCGGGAGCCCCTGGCTCTGCAAGGCAGGGTGGCCGAGCTGGCCGAGGCGCTGGCCCAGGCCGAGTCCCAGGCCCAGGGGCACCAGGCATCCTGCGCTCAACTCGGCGCCCGAGTGCAGGACCTGGAGTCCCGGGTGGCGTTCCTGACCCGGGAGCTGGAAGCGCGCGATGTCCAGATCGATCAGCTGAAAGCCCGGCTGGCGCAGCGAGACGCTGCCGCGGCCCGGGCGGCATCCCTCGACACGGGCCGGGGTGCGGTCCCGGAGGGAGCGCGGATTGCGGTTCCCGATGCGGCCCGGGTGCTGGAGAGGCTGGTGGCCGACCTGGAGCGGATCGTACGTTCGGTGCCCGGAGCCCCGCCGGTGGCCGGCCGGGTGGAGTTCCGGCAGGGCTGGGAGTTCTCCAGTGGTGACGTGCGGATGTGCCTGTCCGACGGAGTGGCGCGAGGGCTGCGCCTGCTGGAAGGGGATGAGGTGGCCGTCACGGTGGCGGGCGGGGGGGCCAGAGTCCAGCTTGCCGGCCGGGTGCCCCGGCGCGCATTGCTGGGATACCTGCGGCTGGGGGAGCAACCCGTGGTGCGGACGCCCGAAGGCGACGAGTGGGTGCTGGTCCCCGGAGAGGTAGAGGCGATGGGGGCAGCCGATGGCGACCCGGTGACCGTGGAAGTGCCCGACGGGGCCCGGCCCGGGCAGGGGTGGGCGCGGGTGCTGCAGGTGCATCAGGTGGAGAACCCCTTCCCCGTCGCCAGGTTGCCCCTGCGCCGGGTGCGGGCCGGGCGACGGAAGGCTGCCGCAGTCGGGGAGATGGGCCGTGGGCAGGCTGACAGCCAGGAGTTGTGCCCGGGCGGCTGGCTCAAGGACTGGTGCGTTCTGGTGGTGGGCGGGGACGGCCAGGAGCAGTGGTACCGGCAGGCGGTGGAGAAGAGGGGTGGGGTTTTCGAGTGGCACAGCGGCTTCGAGGCGCTGCGGCCCCTGCCGGGCAAGGTGCGCACCGCCGACCTCGTGGTGCTGATGACCGGGAGGATGAGCCACAAGGCCTTCGACCTGGTGCGCGAGGCCGGCGCCAGGTTCACCAAGAAGCTGGTATATTGCAACGAGCTGGGTGCCGGCGCTCTGGTGCGGGCCCTGGCCGGTGCCCGGGGGCACGTGGAGATGGTAGGGCAGGCGGGGCACGCGGGGCACGCGGGGCAGGCGGGGCAGCCCGGGCAGGCGGGCCAGGCCGGCGCGGCCGGGCAGGAAACGGGAAGCCCGGCGGCGAACCAATAGGTCGTGCTCCGAGCCGCGATGCTCCGACCAGATGCCAGGACTTGCCCCGCCATGCCACGCCTAACCGGAGCCGCCGGAGGTCCGGCCAGGGTGGGAGGGTGACCTCACCGCCTGCCGTGCTGCAAAGGAGCCGCCTGGGCGGCTCGTTGTTTTTGTCAGTTGCCGCAATCATGGGAAGGGAGCGGGGGTGGGATCGCAGAGCGAGTGGGTGTCTTTTGCTGCGCGGACGGTCAGTTCTCCAGCGCAGGTAGAGCCCTGTTTCGGTGAGAGCCAGTCGATGCCAAGATCCCAGCG
Organism: Bacillota bacterium; assembly: GCA_030019365.1. NCBI lineage: Bacteria > Bacillati > Bacillota > Bacillota bacterium. Next base: position 94,478 of record JASEFA010000009.1, on the reverse strand, counting down.
TTGAGAACGGGAGGTGCCGAGGTGCGTAAACTGGTTCGGGTCAATATGACCGAAAAGACCGTGAGGGTGGAGGAATTGCCCGAGAAGTACTGCTTCTGCGGGGGGCGTTGGCTCACCTCGACCCTGGTGGCCGACGAGGTGCCCCCCACCTGCCATCCGCTGGGCCCCAACAACCGCCTGGTGTTCGCCCCTGGCATTGTGACGGGAACGGCAGCTCCCAGCTCGGGCCGCATTTCGGTGGGGGGCAAGTCTCCCCTCACCGGTGGAATCAAGGAGGCCAACGCGGGGACGCCGGTAGCCCAGAGCCTGGCCAGGATGGGAATCGCGGCGGTGGTAGTAGAAGGAGAGCCCCGGGAAAAGAGGGCCTTTTTCATCCTCAGGCTGAACAAAGACGGCGGCGAGCTGGAGCCGGCGGGAGATCTCGCCGGCCTGGGACTATATGAGTTTGCCGCTCGTGCGCGGCAGCGGTTCGGTGAGGCGGGATTTGTGGTGACGGGACCATGCGGCGAACAACGCATGGCCATGGCCGGTGTATGCTTCAACGACGGCGAGTTCCGGCCGTCACGGTACGCGGGGCGAGGCGGGCTGGGAGCGGTGATGGGAGCCAAGGGTCTGAAGGCCATCGTGGTGGACGACGCGGGAGCGCCCGGGGTGGCTCTGGCCAACGAGGAACTGTTCCATACCGGACGGCAAAAGCTCGCCGACGCCCTGCGCGAACATGCGGTTACCAAGCCCGGTGGTGCCCTGAACTCCTTCGGTACTGCCGTGCTCATCAACATCTTGAACGAGGCAGGGGGCCTGCCGACCCGCAACTTCAGTGCTGGCAGGTTTGAGGGGGCCGGCAAGATCGCGGGCGAGACCATCGCGGAAACTATCGGGCAGCGGGGCGGCCGGGGCAAGACGGGCCATGGCTGCCACCCGGGCTGCGTCATCCAGTGCAGCAACATCTGGTCGCGCCCGGATGGCTCTGAGCACGTCTCCTGCCTGGAGTACGAGTCGGTGTGGGCCCTGGGCGCCAATTGCGGGATAGATGACCTGGACGCCATCGCCGAGCTGATCTGGGTCTGCAACGACAGCGGCCTGGATACCATCGAAGCGGGTGTCACGCTGGCCGTAGCCATGGAGGCGGGGCTCATCCCCTTCGGTAACGGCAGGGCCGCCATAGACCTGTTGAGAGAATGCGCCCGGGGAACGCCACTGGGACGCATTCTGGGGAACGGAGCGGCATTCACCGGGAGGGCATTCGGGGTCACCCGCGTGCCCGTGGCGAAGGGCCAGGGTATGCCGGCCTACGAACCCCGCGCGGTCAAGGGAATCGGCGTCACCTACCTGACTTCCCCCATGGGTGCCGATCACACTGCCGGGTACACCATCGCCCCTGAGATCCTGTCGGTGGGCGGGAAGGCGGACCCGCTCCTTGCCGAGGGGAAGGTGGAGATATCCGCAAACCTGCAGGCGGCCACCGCCTTCGTCGACAGCACGGGATACTGCCTGTTCATCGCGTTCGCCATCCTGGATATCCCCAGCGGATTCGAGGGTGTGGTGGAGACCTGCAACGGCGTGCTGGGAACCACCTGGTCCACGGCCGACGCCGCCGCCACCGGCGCCCAGATCGTGCTCGAGGAGCGCAGGTTCAACCAGGAAGCAGGACTCACCCGGGCTCATGACCGGCCGCCCGAGTTCATGCGCTACGAGCTGCTCCCACCTCACAACCGGGTATACGACGTACCCGATGAGGAACTGGACCGGGTGGCGGTCTTGCTGGAGAAGAGCCGGTGAGCCCACCCGGGCTGGAGCCGTGCCCTGACGAGGATGACCACCCGCGGGGGGTTGCCGTAAGAAGCAACCCCCCGCCGCTGGAGGTTTGACCATGCCCGTCGTACGAGTGCGGCTGTACGCCTCGCTAAGGGATTACGCCCCGGGAGGCAGCGAGCGCGGAGCCTTTACCCTGGAGCTTCCGCCGGGCAGCACCCTTGCTGACCTTTACGCCCGCCTGGGAATGCCGCCCCAGGAAGTCAAGCAGGCGTTCGTGAACGGCAGGCGGGAACAGCCCGGCCTGATCCTGCGCGAGGGAGATGAGATCGGGATCTTTCCCCCCATTGCCGGGGGAGGGGTGGCCGTACCGGCCGTCCAGGTGCAGGTCTTCGCCACCTTCAGGGAAGTGACGGGCACCCCCCGCCTCACCGTGGAGGCCTCTTCGGTGCGGGAGGTGCTGTCCTTCCTGGTGAACAGGTTCGGGGAGCCCCTGGCCCGCCGCCTGCTCACGCCGGCGGGCGAGGTGCAGGAGGCCGTCGCTGTCCTGGTGAACGGACGTAACGTGCGGTTCCTGCAGGGCGCGGATACCCCCCTGCGGGCCGGGGACACGGTGACCATCATCCCGCCCGTTGCCGGCGGTGACCGCGGCGGGGGCGGAGGCGGGAGGCGATACTCGTGCGCCACGTCATCGTCGGGAACGGGGCGGCCGGTTACACGGCTGCCTCCACCATCCGGTTACTTGACCCCCAGGCGCAGGTGACCGTGGTGACCGACGAGCCCCATCCCTTCTATTCCCGGGTATTGACCTCTTATTTCATCGCGGGCCGCGTCTCAGAGGAAGATGTCTTCCTGGCCCGGGCCGGCGAGTACCACGCCCGGGGCATCACCCTCCTTGCCGGTCGGAAGGCAGTGGCCGCCGGGCGCGACGGTGAGGAGGGGTGGGTGGAACTGGAGGGCGGTACTGCGCTGGCGTGGGATCGGCTGCTCCTGGCCACCGGTTCCGAACCCGTGCGACTCGATGCTCCCGGTGCCGACCTGGCCGGGGTGTTCAACCTGCGCACCCTGGCGGACGCCCGGGCCATTCTGGCTCGGGCCCGGCCGGGGGAAACCGCCCTGGTGGTGGGCGGGGGCATGATCGGCTTCAAGGCCACCGAAGGCCTGCTCGGCCTCGGGATGCGGGTTGTCATGGCCGTGTCTTCCCCGCGCGTGCTCTCGCAGGCTCTCGATGAGGAGGCGGGTCACCTGGTGGGGGAGATGCTGGCCCGCCACGGGGTCACTGTCCTCACCGGAGTGGACGTGGCGGGCCTTGCGCGGGCGGGAGATGGTCTGGTGGCCTACCTTTCCGACGGGCGACCTGTTCCCTGCGCCCTGGTGGTGGTCGGCAAGGGCGTCAGGCCGCGGCTCGAGCTGGCCCGTCGCCTGGGTCTGGAGATCAACCGCGGCGTCCTCTGCGACGAGCACATGGCCGCTTCCTCCCCGGGGGTGTTCGCGGCTGGGGATGTGGCCGAGGTATACGATCCGTCCCGCGGGGAGCCGCGCGTCAATGCCCTCTGGCCCAATGCGGTGGCCCAGGGGCGGGTAGCGGGGGCCAACATGGTAAGAGGGCCGTGCGAGTGCTTCTGGGGAGGAATAGGGCGGAACGTACTGTGCCTGGGTGAGACCGGCATCGCCAGCGGAGGTGTGGTGAGCCCTCGGGGCAACGGCTACCGGGAGGTGAAGGTGCGGGGTCCCGGCTTCTACCGCAAGCTGGTCCTGCAGGGAGACCGGCCGGTGGGCGCCATTTTCGTGGGCGACCTGGCCTGGTCCGGGGTGGTCATGGCGGCCATCCAGTCGGGTCAGCCTGCCTCCGATCTGGCCGAGGCCTTTCGCACCGGCCGGCTCTACCCGGCCTACGTACGCCAGCACGCGTTCTATTACCGCCGACGTTAGGGGGGATCGTGTGGAGCAGTTGAAGATCCTGGCCTTGAGCCGGCTGAGCGATGAGGGCGTGGCGGCCATCGAGGCGGTGGCGCCCGGGATCAGGGTGCTCCGTGCGCCCACGAGGGAAGAGGCGGAAGCCCTGGTCGAAGAAGCTGACGTGATCTACGGGACCCGTCTGAGCGCTGGTGCCGCCGCCCGGGCCCGGCAGCTGAAGTGGGTTCATGCCCCGGCCGCGGGGGTGGACAGGCTGCTCACCCCGGAACTGGTGTCCGGGCCGGTGGCGGTGACCTGCTCCCGGGGGTTACACGCCCATTCCCTGTCCGAGCATGCCTTCGCCCTCATGCTCGCCCTGGCCCGCCGGCTGCCCGAGTTCTGGGAGGACCGGCGGGACCGCCGCTGGCAAAGGCGGGAGGGCCGGGTCCTGGCCGGGGGCGCGCTGCTGGTGGTGGGCCTGGGGGCGGTCGGGACCGAGGTGGCCAGAAAAGGTCTGGCCTTCGGCATGCGGGTGCTGGCCGTGAGGCGTACAGCTCATCCCGGAGGCGGTGGCCCGGCGGACGCGGCACCGGGGCTGAAGGAGGTGGGGGGACCGGACTCGCTGCTCCGGCTGCTGGGCCGGGCCGACTGGGTGGTGCTCTGCGTTCCCCTCACGACCGAGACCCGGGAGATGATAGGCAGGCGGGAGCTGGAGGCGATGAAGCCCACCGCCCACCTCATCAATGTGGCCCGGGGAGAGGTGGTGGACGAACCGGCGCTGGTGTCCGCCCTGAAAGAGGGACGCATTGCGGGGGCCGGGCTGGACGTGTTCGCCGCCGAACCGCTGCCCCCCGAGAGCGAGCTGTGGGGGCTGCCCAACGTGGTCATTACGCCCCACATGGGCGGCAGCATGGAAGACTACGAGGAGCGGGCCCTGGGCATATTCCTCGATAACCTGCGCCGTTTTCTGGCGGGGGAGCCCCTGCGCAATGTGGTGGACAAGGGGCGGGGATACTGAGACGCGGCGCCGGGCGCCGGCTGGTGCGGGGCCGAGCCCGCAGGGCCGACAGGCACCCGGTGACACACAGGGCCGTTGTGAGCGCCGGTGATCAGGTGGTAAGATAGGAAAGACTGTGAAGTCGGGTCAACCCGGCTCCGGGGGGTGGGGCGTTGCCCATCGGTATGCGAGAGGTGGAGCATGTGGCCTGGCTGGCCCGGCTGGAACTGACGGACGAGGAGAAGCAGGTCCTGGCCGGGCAGCTGGGTCGCATCCTGGAGTACATGGAGAAGCTGAAGGAGGTCGATACCGAGGGCATCCCTCCCACCTTCCATGCCCTGGAGGGGATGGCCAGCCCTCTGCGGCAAGATCAGCCCGCCCCCGGTCTGGACCCGGAAGGAGCGCTGGCGGGCGCCCCGGACCGGGTTGACGACCTCTTCCGGGTGCCCCGCACGGGCGAAGGGGAGGAGGAGGGGGCGTGATCGCGCAGGCGGCGGACGCCATCCGCAGGGGCGAGCTGCGCGCCCGTGACCTGGTGGAGTCCTGCCTGGGCCGGACTGCCTCCCTGGACGGCGTGCTGGGATGCTTTCTCACCCTGGACGGGGACCGCGCCCTCGAACGCGCCGCCCTTATCGATGAAGAGCTGGCCCGTGCCCGGCGGCAGAGTGCCGGGGTAGGAGAGACGGGAGCGCACCCATCGGCGCCGGCAGCACGTCCTGACCCCAGCGCAGGCGGCCACGGGATCCTGGCGGGGATACCATACGCCTGCAAGGACAACATGTGCACCCGGGGCGTGACGACGACGTGTGGCTCCCGCATCCTGGAGGGATACGTGCCCCCTTACGACGCCACCGTGGTGGAGCAACTGACCGGCACGGGGGCCATCCTGCTGGGCAAGACCAATATGGACGAGTTCGCCATGGGCTCCTCGGGAGAGAACTCCGCTTTCTTCCCCACCCGCAATCCCCACGATACCACCCGGGTGCCGGGGGGTTCGTCCAGCGGCTCGGCGGCGGCAGTGGCGGCCGGTCTGGTGCCCTTCGCCCTGGGGTCCGACACCGGCGGCTCCGTGCGGCAGCCCGCTTCGTTCTGCGGGGTGGTGGGGTTCAAGCCCACCTACGGCAGGGTGTCGCGGTACGGTCTGGTCGCCTTCGCCTCTTCCCTGGATCAGATCGGACCCCTCACCCTCACGGTGGCCGACTGTGCCCTGGTGATGGAAGTGATGGCCGGCCACGACCCCCGCGATGCCACTTCGGCTCAGGTCCCGGTGCCCCAGTACACGGCGGTGCTGGGACGGGACGTGCGCGGGCTGCGGCTGGGGGTACCCCGGGAGTACATGGGAGAGGGTATCGAGCCCGGGGTGAGGGAGGCCGTGCGGGCGGCCCTGGGGGCGCTGGCCGATCTGGGGTGCGCCGTGGAGGAGTGCTCCCTCCCTCATACCGACTACGCCCTGGCAGTGTACTACCTGGTGGCTCCGGCCGAAGCGTCTTCCAACCTGGCCCGCTACGACGGGGTGCGCTATGGGCTGCGGGTGGAGGGTGGCGACATCACCGCCATGTACTCCCGCACCCGGCGTCGCGGGTTCGGGCCGGAGGTGCGCCGGCGCATCATGCTGGGCACTTACGCACTCTCCGCGGGCTACTATGATGCGTACTACCTGAAGGCCCAGAAGGTGAGGACCCTGGTCAGGCGGGACTTCGAGCAGGCCTTTGCGCGTTACGATTTGCTGGTCGCCCCCACCTCGCCCACAGTGGCCTTCCGCCTGGGGGAGCGGACGGATGACCCCCTCAGCATGTATATGGCTGACGTGTGTACCATCCCCGTCAACCTGGCCGGTATCCCCGCCATATCCATCCCCTGCGGCCAGAGCGAGGGTTTGCCGGTAGGCCTGCAGATCATGGGGCCGCCCTTCGCGGAAGGCCTCATCCTGCAGGCGGCGTGGGCCTTTGAGCAGGCCACCGGCGGAGCCCCCTGGCGCCAGGAGGTCACCCCATGAGGACGGCGGGGCGCGTGCGGGGAGGACGCCGGTGCCGGGGGACGGTCCTGGTGGGGAGAGGTGAGTGACGTTGAGCGAGTTAAGTGGGGGCGGTCGGGAATCGGGAGTACCGGCGGGATGGGAGGCCGTGATAGGCCTGGAGGTGCACGTGGAGCTGGCCACCGCTTCCAAGATGTTCTGCCCCTGCCCCACGCGATTTGGCGCCCCGCCCAACGGCCAGGTGTGCCCGGTTTGCCTGGGTCTCCCCGGCGTGCTCCCCGTCCCCAACCGGCAGGCGGTGGAACTGGCGGTGAAGGCTGCCCTGGCCCTCAACTGCCGGGTGGCGACTTACAGTAAGTTTGACCGCAAGAACTACTTTTACCCGGACATGCCCAAGAACTACCAGATATCCCAGTACGACCTGCCCCTGGCCGGAGACGGATATCTCGAGATCCCGGCGGCGGAAGGGTCCAGGAAGATACGCATCCGCCGGCTCCACCTGGAAGAGGACACGGGCAAGTCCATGCATGCCGCCGACGACATCGTGACGGCCCGTTACTCCCTGGTGGACTTCAACCGGGCGGGCATCCCCCTGGCGGAGATCGTCTCCGAGCCCGATCTCAGCACCCCGGAGGAAGCGCGGCTGTACCTGGAGAAGCTGAAGGCCATCATGCAGTACTGCGGGGTGTCCGACTGCCGCATGGAGGAGGGGTCCCTGCGCTGCGACATCAATGTCTCGGTGCGGCGGCCCGGTGAGCGGGCCGGTACGCGCACCGAGGTCAAGAACGTGAACTCCTTCCGCGCCGTGGAGAGGGCGCTGGCTTACGAGATATGGCGCCAGGTGCAGTTGCTGGAAGCGGGCGGCGAGGTGGAGCAGGAGACCCGCCACTGGGATGAGGGGGCGGGCCGCACCCGCACCCTGCGCACCAAGGAATACGCCCATGATTACCGGTATTTCCCGGACCCGGACCTGCCGCCGCTGGTGCTGGATCCCACCTGGATAGAAGAGGTCCGGCGATCCCTGCCCGAGTTGCCCGATGCCCGCCGGGAGCGGTACGTGCGCGAGCTGGGCCTGCCCCCGTACGATGCCGCTGTGATCACCGCCTCCCGGGGTCTGGCAGAGTTCTTCGAGGAGGCGGTAAGCGCCTATCCCCAGCCCAAGGCGGTGTCCAACTGGGTGATGGGAGAGGTACGGCGCTACCTGAACGAGCACGGTCTGGAGCCCGAAGATATCCCGGTGCGACCGGGGCACCTGGCGGAGTTGCTGAGGATGGTGGAGCGGGGCACCATCAACACGCGGGTGGCCAAGCAGGTATTTGGGGTGATGTGCGAGACGGGGCGCCCCGCAGCCGAAATCGTCAGGGAGAAAGGTCTGGAGCAGGTGAGCGACGAGGCCTTCATCGATCGGGCGGTGGAGGAAGCCGTCGCGGGTAACCCTGCGGTGGTAGCAGACTACCGCAAGGGCAAGGAGAAGGCGCTGGGGTTCCTGGTGGGACAGGTGATGAAGGCCACCCGGGGAAAGGCCAACCCCCAGATGGTAAACCGCCTGCTGCGGGACCGCCTGGGACCGCCGGGACCGGCGTGACCGTTTCCCGCCCGTGGTGAAAGAGAAGGGCGAGTCGCGAATCTGAAAGGGGTGCGAGGATGCCGGGACTTCTTGCGCCGCTGGAATTTAAGGGCATGGAGCTGCGGAATCGGATCGTCATGCCACCCATGGCTTCGGATGTGGCCACCACCGATGGGGAACCGACGCAACGACACTTCGACCATTACCTGCCGCGGGCGCGCGGGGGTGTGGCCCTGGTCATCGTGGAGCACAGCTACGTGGATACCGGTGGGCGGCTGACGCGCACGCAACTGGGTATGCATCACGACGGCCTCATCGCTGCTTATCGGCGCCTGGCGGAAGCCATCCGCGAGGCGGGGGCGAAGGTGGCCATTCAGATCACCCATGCCGGGGGCGCCACCACCGAGGAGGTGGCGGGTGCCCGGCCCGTGGGTCCGTCGGAGGTGCTCAACCCCCGGTCCCACCGGGCGCCCCGGGCTCTGGAGGCGGGGGAACTGGCGGCGCTGGCCGAAGCCTTTGCCACCGCGGCCCGGCGGGCGCGCCTGGCCGGGTTCGACGGGGTGGAGATCCACGGTGCCCACGGCTTCCTGCTCAACCAGTTCCTCTCTCCGGTCACCAACCGCCGCCAGGATGAGTATGGCGGTCCACTGGAGAATCGAGTCCGCTTCCCGCTGGAAGTAGTCCGGGCCGTGCGGGCTGCGGTGGGAGCCGATTACCCCCTCCTGTACCGTCTGGGGGCGGCTGACAACGTCCCCGGCGGCCTCACCCTGGAGGAAAGCCAGGTGGTAGTTCCCTGGCTGGTGGAGTCCGGGGTCGATCTCGTGGACGTGACCGGGGGGCTGGGCGGGTCGCGACCGCCCGGCGCCCCGCCGGGGTACTTCGTTCCCCTCGCGGAAGGGATCAAACAGGTGGTAAGAGTGCCTGTGGTGGTGACCGGCGGGATCACCGATCCCATCTTTGCCGACCGCATCGTGCGGGAAGGGAAGGCCGACCTGGTCGGCATCGGCAGGGCCCTGCTGGCGGACCCCGACTGGGCCCGGAAAGCCATCGCCGCCCTGCAGGGACCCTGACGGGCATAGAATGGACGGGAGGAGGAGGGTTGCATCATGAACTACCGGAAGGCCGACCTGTTCCGGCGCTTCCTGGCCGCCCTGGTGGATGGCATCATTGCCGGCATCCCCGGATTCATCCCCGTGGTGGGTGCCCTGGTGGGGGCTGCGTACACCCTCACCAAGGACGCCCTGGTTTACGAGATCACCAGGGATGCGCAGTGGAAGAACCGCAGCATCGGCAAGAAGCTGCTGGGGCTCGAGGTGGTCAGCCTGGGGGGCGGGGACATCGACCTGGTGGGTTCGGCGCGGCGGAACATCACCCTTGCCGCGGGCTCGCTCCTTGCCGTGATCCCGGTGGTGGGATGGGCGGCCGGTGCCGTGGTGGGCGGCATTCTGGGCATCCTCGAAACCGTGCTGGTACTGGTCGATCCCCAGGGCAGGCGGATGGGGGACAGGCTGGCCAACACCCAGGTGGTGGAGACCCAGGCCGTGGACCCCCCCCAGGCCCAGCAAGGCCCCCGCGCCTGACAGGCCGGCCGCTACACGCGTGCGGGGCTGGCGCTGCGCCCCCAGGGGCCCGGCGCCACCACCAGAATGGATGGTGGTGTGCTGGTACGGAGGTGGCGCGATGTCGGTCAGGTATTGCCTGGTGTATGTCACCGCAGGCAGCTCGGAAGAAGCGGTCGGGCTGGGCGAGGCGGCCGTATCTGCCCGCCTGGCCGCCTGCGCCAACGTCGTTCCGGGGGTGACGTCAGTGTACCGGTGGGAAGGGAACCTGGAACACGCTTCGGAAGCGGTCCTCGTGCTCAAGACCAGGATGGACCTCGTCCCCGCCCTCCGCGACGAGATCAAGAGCCGCCACAGCTACCAGGTGCCCGCCTTCCTGGTCGTCCCCCTGGACCAGGTGGAAGCCTCTTACGCATCCTGGATGGATGGCGAGTTGAGGAGCTCCTGAACAGGGACAGCAGCCGTCCCCATCAGGTGGTCAGGGTGAACTCGGTGCCGTCATCCATGCGGATAACCAGGCTGCGCCCGTCCGGTGCGGCCCGGACCTCTGCGATCTCTTCCTCTTTGAGGGTCACGGTGGTGCCGGCCCGGGGGGAGGAGAGGGTAAAGGTGAGAAAGGGAGCAGGGTCGGCGGGGGCCGCCACCCGGTCTACCGTGCAGGTGAGGTTGCTCTCCAGGTTGGCCAGCCTGGCCTGAAGGTGGGCCGGGCGCCCTGCCAGGAAGCCGGATACGCGCTGATACCGTTCGCCCAAGGCGGCGCCTCCTCTTGCCTCTTCTGCCTGTACTTTGAGCCATGGGTGCCCGCCTTATCCGCTCCTCGACGTGCTGCCGGAGCAGCGGCTTGCGGTAACGGGCTGCGCGCCAGAAACCCGAGGGCTGTGGCCGGCAGGTGCTAGCGGGATTCGACCAACTCCTTTGCCCCCCGGAATGCCCGCACCAGCACGGCTCCCAGCACCACGCTGGCGAGCCCCTGCAGGCCGTTCTCGGGGATGGTGGCCAGGGCGGGAGCAAACCCGTGCAGGACCACCACCGAGGCCAGGTAGTACCCCAGCACCATCCAGGCAGCACCGGCCACCATGGCGCCCACCACGCCCGCCGTCAGGGCATGTCCGCGGGCGAAGGTGCGGTGAGCCAGCAGCCCCACCAGGAGTCCTTCCGCACCCTTGATCGCCAGGGTCCAGGGAGCCCAGATGGCGTAGCCGGTCAGTACGTCTGCCATGGCCGACCCCACTCCCCCGGCGATGGCCCCTGTGCGGGGACCGAGCCACAGGGCCGCCCAGAAGATCACCGCTTCTCCCACGTTCAGGTACCCCTGGGTGGCCCCGGTGGGAATCTTGATGACCATGGTGGCCAGGGCCACCAGGGCCACGAACAGCGCCGTGAGAACGATTTCCCTCAGCACACTCCTGGACATCCAGAACCCCCCTTTGGTTTGCGGGGAGCCCGGGGCTGCTGACGGAAAGGCTCCCTCGGCCGAGGGAGCCTTTCGGGGGGAATCCGGGTCAGCGTGCAACTGTTTGCCGCCGATGTTCCCGTGCCTTCTCCCACTCAGACTTTACTGTCGGCCCCGGATTCTCACCGGAGTCCACCGCTGGGGCTGATGGGCTCGTCCCCTGCCGGGCGGCAGGGGCATCACCACCGGTTGGGAATTGGGAAGGTTTCTTCCCTCACCCCGCCCCGAAGGCTACCGCCTGGCCTCATTATACAGCAAGAGCGGTATGCCTGATAGAGCAGGATGCGTGATCGAGCAGCGGGCCTGCGCGCGGTTGCGCGGGGAGCGCGGGCCTGAAGTGGGCGAGCAGAAAGGTTGACCGGATTGCAAAGGTGATCGGTCGCATGATCGGGCGCAAGAGGTTGACCGGGCGCGGCCGGACTGCTACCATGCCAGATGAGGTGAGGACACGGTGTGGCCGCGCAACCATTTGCTGCTGATCCGCGTCGGCCGGCCGGGCGGGCGGCGCTTCCTGATCCCCGTCACCCTCGCCGTGGTGGACGATTTGATCAGATCGTGGCTGGATCTCTTGCACCTGGGCGGCGGCGTGTTCCTGCACCTGGGGGGGCGCCTGGCGGGGCGGCCCCTGGCACGCGTGCTGGAGGCGGTGAGCAGGAGGAAGGTCGGGGCCAACGGCACCCGGCTGCTGGGATCGGGCCTGGACGGGCTGTGGCGCGTGTGGACCGACGTGCGCCGGAGCGGTAAGCGTACTCTGCTCGAGTTGCAGCCCGGCGACGTGGAGATCTGCATCCGGTTGTGGTAGGGGGCATGCGGCCCGGAAGCGGGCGATGGCGGCCCGAAGAGGCAACGCTGGGGGGATGGATGTGGACTTGCGCGGCGTGGGGGTGCTCCTGTTCGACCTGGACGGCACCCTGCTGGGACTGGACATAGACGCTTTCGTTCCCATCTATTTCGGGGCCCTGGCGCGGCGGTTCGACGGTCTCCTGCCGGCTTCCGACCTGGTGGATGCCATCCTGGCTTCCACCTGGACCATGATTTCCGACCGCGACCTTTCCCGTTCCAACGAAGAGGCCTTCTGGAGTGACTTCCTTCCCCGGGTGAGCATTGCCCGGGAAAAGCTCGACCCTCTGTTCACCGCCTTCTACCGGGACGAGTTCCCGTCCCTGGGCTACCTGGCCGCCGCGCTGCCCGAGGCCCGGCGCGTGCTCGAGCACGCGGTGGCGAAGGGGTACACCCTCGTGCTGGCCACCAACCCTCTCTTCCCCCGGGTGGCCATCCGCGAGCGCATGCGCTGGGGGCGGATCGACGACTTCCCCTTCGCCCTGGTGACGGCTTACGAGGACATGCATGCGTGCAAGCCCCACCCCGAGTACTATAGGGAGATCCTCGATCTCGTGGGTGCCCGCCCGGAGGAATGTCTGATGGTGGGCAACGATGTGCAGGAGGACCTGGCTGCCTCTCTCCTGGGGATCAGGACTTTCCTGGTAGAGGGTCCTTACCTGAGGGACAAGGGCGAGCCGCACTACCGTCCCGACCTGCGCGGGGCACTCGCCGACCTGATCACCCTGCTATGACCCCGGCGGCCCGCCGGCGAGCGGTCCCGGCGGCCCGCCGGCGCCGGGGCAGCGTGGCCGGGGAAGGAGCTTTGCTTCGGGTGCCGAAGTCTTACCCGGTCCCGCGTCCCGGCGCGGGCGAAAAGCGTCTCGGGGGGAGTTGCTGATGAAAGCCATCGTTGGCGGTAAGGTGCTCACCATCACCCTTGGCACCATCGACGGGGGCGTCGTGCTCGTGGACGGGGGCAAGATCAAGGCTGTCGGCAAAGACATCCCCGTTCCGCCCGAAGCGGAAGTGATTGACGCGCGCGGCTGCTGGGTAACACCCGGTTTCATCGACGCGCACAGCCACATAGGCCTGTTCGGGGAGCCTCACGTGTGGGCCCATCAGGACGGCAACGAGATGACCAACCCGATCACCCCCCACATGCGGGCCATCGACGCCATTAACCCCGCCGATCCTTCCTTTGCGGATGTAGTGGCGGCCGGAGTCACTGCGGTGTTCACCGGGCCCGGTAGCGGGAACGTCATCGGGGGCCTGGGGCTGGCCGTCAAGCTGGCGGGCCGTACGGTGGAGGAGATGGCGATCCCGGGCACCGAGGCCCTCAAGATGGCCCTGGGGGAAAATCCCAAGCGGGTGTACGGCGAGGGCAAGAAGCAGGTTCCCTCCACGCGGATGGGGAATGCGGCGGTCATGCGGGAGGCCCTGGTTTCCGCCCAGAACTACATGCGCAAGCTGGAGCAGGCTTCCAGGAAAGAGGATGCTGCTCCCCCGGAGCGGGACCTGCGCTGGGAGACCGTCGCCCGCGCCTTGCGCCGGGAGATCAGAGTACGCATCCACTGCCACCGCGCGGACGACATGATGACCGCCATCCGCATAGCCGAGGAGTTCGGCCTCCTCTTCTCCCTCGAGCACGCCACGGAGGGGTACAAGATCGCCGACGTCCTGGCCGAGAAGGGTATTCCCTGCGTGGTGGGACCCCTGCTCATGAGCAGGAGCAAGATGGAACTGAACGAGGTGACCATGAAGAACGTGGGAATCCTGGCGAAAGCGGGGGTCAAGGTGGCCATCCAGGTGGATTCGGCCTCTTCCACCCGCTGGCTACCGGTGCAGACGGGCCTGGCGGTGCGGTACGGGATGCCCGAGGAGGACGCGTTCCGCGCGGTCACCATCAATCCCGCCGAAATCCTGGGAGTGGCCGATCGGCTGGGCAGTCTGGAGCCGGGCAAGGACGCGGACATCGCCATCTTCAACGGGCACCCCTTCTGCACGTTCACCCAGGTCGAGAAGGTGCTCATCGACGGCAGGGTGGTGTACGAGAGGCCGGCCGACCTGGTCTCGGGCCACACCGGACCCTGCCCCTGCTGACGGTCGGCACGGCGCGGAACCGAGCGCGCGGAGGTCCGCCTGACCGGAGCGGACGATCCTGCCCGTGCTGACGGCGGGCCGGGCGGGGTGGCGGACCCCGGTGAAGGTCAGGTGCGTGGAGAGGAAGGAGCAAGGGAAGGAGCGGGGGATGGGGCCAGGAGTGGTGGTGGCATCCGCCAACGGGCGGGTGGGAATTGCCCGGGCGGTGGAGGTATTGCGGCAGGCGGGTTCGGCCCTGGATGCGGTGGAGGCGGGGGTGCGGGCAGTGGAAGCGAACCCCGACGACCACACGGTGGGTTACGGTGGCCTGCCCAACCTCCTGGGCGTGGTGGAGCTCGACGCGGCCATTATGGACGGGCGCACCCTGGCCGCCGGGGCGGTGGGGGCGGTGAAGGATTTCTTCCATCCCGTCTCCATAGCCCGGCGGGTGATGGAGGAACTGCCCCACGTCTTCCTGGTGGGTGAGGGGGCGGAGAGGTTCGCCCGGGAGATGGGGTTCAGCCCCAGCGAGCTACTCACCGCGGAGGCGCGTGAGGTGTGGCTGCGCATGCTGCGGGACGAGGGAGAAGTGCCGGACCCCTCGCGGCTTCCCTACCTGCAGAAAATCCGGCAGTACGTGGAGTGGGCCATGGACCCCGAGAAGGTGTGCACCGCGTACGGTGGCGTCCACCAGCGGGGTCCGGGGTCGGCCGTATCCCGCGAGCATGCCCCGGGCCGGGCGGCGGGTGCCGACCGGGATGCCCCGGGCCGGGCGGGCGAACCGGCTTCCCCGGGAACAGTGAATTTTCTGGCCCGCGACCGCGCGGGAGACCTGGCGGCGGCTACTTCCACCAGCGGGTGGGCGTGGAAGTATCCCGGCCGGCTGGGCGACAGCCCGGTGGTGGGTGCGGGCCTTTACGCCGACAACCGGTACGGCGCTGCCGCCTGCACCGGGCGGGGGGAGATGACCATCCGGTCCTGCACCGCTTACAGCCTGGTACGTCACCTCCGGGAGGGATTCACCCTCCACGAGGCCGGGAAGCGTGCCATGGAGGAGCTGGGCTACCTGGTCGACCGCTACTTCAGCACGGTGAGCGTGGTGGCCATGGACCGGGAGGGGAACCACGCGGCGTTCTCCAACCGTGCCCGCGCCACCTACGTGTTCATGACCGAAGAGATGGATGCTTACGAAGAGAGGGACAGGACGTGGGTTCCGGTCACGGCCGGGCGTTCTTCCTGAGGCGGGAGGCCGCGCCCGGCCCCCGGCTCACCCCGGCCCGGGGCCATCCCCCGGCCGGGACCAGGGCATGTGAAATTGCACACTTCTTTGTTGACATATGGGGTTGCCACGGTGTAAGCTTGCCTTTGGATGTTGCTTAACCCTAACGGCCCTATTGCAGGAAGGTTGCGGCATTGTTGGGGGTGAGGGGGCAGGTGGACAGTTTCCTGGAAGTAGTCATCTTCGTCGCCGCCGGCTTTCTTTTTGTGCCCGTTACCATGCTGGTGGGGAAGCTGCTGCGGCCCCACCATCCTTATGCGGAAAAGCTGGTAACGTACGAGTGCGGCGAACCGTCCGTCGGCAGCGCGCAGATCCGGTACCACGCACGTTACTACCTGTTCGGCCTGCTGTTCCTGGTGTTCGACATTGAAACCGTATTCATGTACCCCTGGGCGGTCATGGTCAGGCACCTGGGGGTGGCCGGCCTGGTGGAGATGGTGGTGTTCATAGCGGTGCTGGTGATCGGCCTGGTGTATGCCTGGCGCAAGGGGGTGCTGGAATGGGTATAGCGGAAAGCGAGCATCTCCCCGGCGTCATCACCACCAGTGTGAAGCGGGTCCTCAACTGGAGCCGCAAGAACTCCCTGTGGTACCTCCTGTTCGGGCTGGCCTGCTGCGCCATCGAAACCCCCATGGCGGCCGGGGCGGCCCGGCACGATCTGGACCGCCTGGGCATGTTCTTCCGGGCCTCGCCGCGGCAGGCTGACCTCATGTTCGTCGCGGGCACGGTGACCGAGAAGATGGCCCCGCGGGTGCGCGCCCTCTACGACCAGATGGCGGAGCCCCGCTGGGTGGTGGCGGTGGGGGCGTGCGCATGTTACGGCGGTCCTTATCGCAACGGATACAACGTGGTCCCCGGCGTGGACAAGATCGTCCCCGTGGACATCTACGTGCCCGGATGCCCGCCCCGTCCGGAAGCGGTGCTCTACGGTCTCCTGCAACTTCGGGCCAAGGTGCTGCGGGACGGGCTGCCTCCCGACCCCCGGCTGCTCGAGAAGGCCCGGGCGGGGAAGGTGGTGTGACTTGTCCGAGCAGGGTGGCATTAACGCGGAACTGGGCGTTCGGGAAAGTGCAGCCAACGCAGGGCTGGGCGCTCGAGAGAGCGCAGCCGGCCTGGACCTGAGCGCGCCGGCGGGTGGCGAGGATCTGGCCGGCCGCCTGACCGCGGCACTGGGGCTGGAAGTGAAGGTTTCCGGCCCCGATCTGGTCCTGGAGGTGCCGCGGGAGCGCTGGGTGGAAGCGGCCCGCGCGCTGCGGGACGACCCCGCCGTGGACGCCCGTTTTTTCTCCTTCCTTACTGCGGTCGATGGCAAGGACTCGATGACCCTGGTAGCATACCTTCGTTCCCTGGCCAGGAAAGTCTCCGTGGTGATGAGGACCTTGCTCCCCCGGGAGGCACCGGAGGTGGCCAGCCTGTGCGGGGTCTGGCCCGGGGCCAACTGGCACGAGCGGGAAGCCTGGGACATGTTCGGCATCCGGTTCCAGGGGCACCCCGACCACCGGCGCATCCTGCTCTGGGAGGGGTACCCCGGACATCCTTTGCGCAAGGACTTCGCCGACCCGCGGCCGCCCCGCGAGCGGGTGGGCCCGGCAGATCGACCCGCGCTGCTCGCCCCCTGGAGCAGCACCGCCGCTGCCGGCGGCATTCCCCCCTCCGCAGACAACCCCCCACGCGGTGGTGACGCCCCGGCCTTCGCGGTACCTGCGCCGTCGAGCCAAGGTGTGGCTGCGGGTTCTGGCGGCAATGGCAGCCGGCCCCAGGGCCGGGAGGAGGTAGCGGTGCCGGGCGCCGGCGAGGCGGAGCCGGAGGTGCTGGAAGTCAACATGGGACCGCAGCACCCCAGCACGCACGGGGTGCTCAGGGTGGCGGCCCGGTTCGACGGCGAAGTGGTGCGGAGCGTGGACCCGGTCATCGGGTACCTGCACCGTTGCTTCGAGAAGATTTGTGAGGGCTGGAACTACGCCCAGATCGTCCCCTTCTGCGACCGCAACGACTACCTGGGCGCCATCACCAACGAGTGGGCCTACTGCCGGGCAGCCGAGGCCCTGCTGGGGATCGAGGTGCCCGAGCGGGCCGAGTACCTGCGGGTGATCACCGCCGAACTGCAGCGCATATGCAGCCACCTCATCTGGTTCGGCACCTTCTCCCTGGATATGGGTGCGACCACCCCGTTCATCTACGCCTTCCGGGAGCGGGAGATGCTTTACGACCTGTTCGAGAGCCTCTCGGGTGCCCGTCTGCTGTACGGGTACCTGCGCCTGGGCGGGGTGCGCAACGACGTGCCCCCGGGCTGGTTCGACGAGGTGGAGCGCTACCTCCGGGTGCAGGAGGAGAAGCTGAAGGAGTACTACGACCTCCTCATCGGCAACGCCATCTTCCTCAGCCGTACCAAGGGCATCGGGGCCATCTCGGCGGAGGACGCCACCGCCTATGGCGTTGCAGGACCCATGCTGCGGGCGTGCGGGGTGGACTGGGACCTGCGCCGGAGTGAGCCCTACTCCGTGTACCCGCGCTTCTCCTTCGGCATCCCCCTGGGCGAGGCCGGTGACCTCTACGACCGCTGCATCGTGCGCATGCGGGAGATCGAGGAGAGCATCCGCATCGTGCGTCAGGCCATGGCCTCCATACCGGAGGGGGAGATGGTGGGGAAGGTGCCCCGCGCCCTCAAGCCCCCTGCCGGCGCCGAGGTGTACGGCCGGGTGGAGGGGCCCCGGGGCGAGGTGGGGTGCTATCTGGTGTCGGACGGCTCCCCCAAGCCCTGGCGTATCAAGTGGCGAGGGCCGTGCTTTTCCAACCTGCAGCCCCTGGACCTCATGGCGCGGGGATACAAGGTGGCCGACCTGGTGGCCATAGTTGGTTCCACCGACATCGTGCTGGGGGAGGTGGACCGGTGAGCATCGTTTCCTCCCTCAATGCCCTGGTGGGGTCGTTGCCCGGGTTCTGGTCGCCCCTGGTGTCGGCCCTCATCAAGGTGCTGCTGGTGCTGGCCTTCGTGTTTGGCAACGAGATCATGCTCATCTGGCTGGAGCGCAAGGTGTGCGGCCGCTTCCAGCGCCGCAAGGGTCCCATGTACGTGGGCAGGCCGGAGGGTTGGCTGCAGAGCATCCCCGATGTGGTGAAGTTGCTGGCCAAGGAAGATATCATCCCCGCCCGGGCCGACCGCTGGCTGTTCCTGCTGGCGCCCATGGTGATCATGGTGCCGGCAGTGGCCCTGTTCGTGGTGATCCCCTTCGGCCAGGGATGGGTGTCGCGCGACCTCAACATCGGCATCCTCTACCTGGTGGCCCTGGGCTCCTTCACCATGCTGTCCCTCTTTATGGCCGGATGGGGTTCGGGGAACAAGTGGTCCACCCTGGGGGCCATGCGGGCGGTGGCCATGCTGCTGGGGTACGAGGTGCCCCTGGCCCTCTCCCTGGTGGGGGTCGCCATGGTGGCCGGGTCTCTGAGCCTGGTGGATATCGTGCACGCCCAGCAGCGGGCCTGGTTCGTCCTGCTGCAGCCCATCGGGTTCCTGGTGTTCCTGGTGGCGGCGGCAGCGGAACTGAATCGCACCCCCTTCGACCTGGCCGAAGCCGAGCAGGAACTGGTGGCCGGATACCAGGTGGAGTACAGCGGCATGCGCTGGGCCATGTTCTTCGTGGCCGAGTACGCCAGCCTGATGGCCATCTCCGCCATTGCGGCGACCTGCTTCCTGGGCGGCTGGCTGGGCCCCTTCGCCTCGGGACCCTGGTGGTTCCTGGCCAAGCTGTACTTCTTCATCTTCTTCTTCATGTGGGTGCGCTGGACTTTCCCCCGCATCCGCATCGACCACATGATGGAGCTGGGCTGGAAGTTCCTGCTGCCGGTGGCCCTGCTGAACATTGTCCTCACCGGCATCGGCCTGGCTCTCTGGGGGTAGGGCCATGGAACTGCTGCTCGATACCTGGAAGGCTGCCCGCAGCATGTTCAAGGGCCTGGGCGTGACCATCCGGGAGTTCTTCTCGCCCCCGGTGACCGTCCAGTATCCCGATCAGCGGCCCCGCACCTCGCCCCTCTTCCGCGGTCACCCGGTGCTCCTCTCCGACGAGACGGGCAAGCTCAAGTGCACGGCCTGCATGGCCTGCGCCCGCGCCTGTCCCGTGGACGCCATCTCCATCGAGTCCGCCCGGGGCGAGGATCGCAAGATGTACCCCAAGGCGTGGAACCTCAACATGGGGCGCTGCCTGCAGTGCAACCTGTGTGTGGAGGCCTGTCCCTTCGCCGCCCTGGGGATGAGCACCCGTTTCGAGACGGCCGTGGACGACCCCGACGGCCTGATCTACGACCTGGGCACCCTGACCGAGCTGGGGTGCACCCAGCCATACTCGCGCATCATGGTCGGCCAGAAGCTCTCCCCCGCGGAGGCCCGGGCTGCCGCGCAGGGCGGCGCGGCGGACGCGGCGCAGGGGGACGCCGGGAAGGGGGCTGAGGTGAGTTGAACTGGGAAATGATCGCCTTCGCTTTCCTGGGCATCCTCGTCCTGGCCTCTGGCTTCCGGGTGATCACCACCCCCCGCATCGTGCACGCGGCCCTGTACCTGGCCCTGTGCTTCACCGGCGTGGCGGGGATATTCCTCCTGCTGGGGGCCGACTTCCTGGCCGCCACCCAGGTGCTTATCTACGTGGGTGCGGTGACCACCCTGATCATATTCGCCATCATGCTCTCGTCCCCGCCCGAAGTGCGCGGCGAGGGCGGTGGCGCCGGGCGGGACTCCGCCGAGGAAACCGCCCGTGGCGGTCGCTCGGGTAGTGGCCGGGCTGAGCCCGAGAGGGGATGGGTGGGTGTGCTGGCCGCCCTGGCGGCGCTGGGATTCGTGGCCGCCATGGGTGCGGTGTACCGGGGGGCGGGGCTGGCCGCCCAGGCGGCACCCCTGGGTAGCACCACGGCCCCGCTGGGCCGCCAGATCTTCACCACCTACGCCATCCCCTTCGAGGTGGCCTCGGTGGTGTTGCTGGCGGCGCTGGTGGGGGCCATCTACCTCTCTGTCCGCGTCCCCGGGAAGCCGCGGGGGGCGGGGCCGGTGGGTGGCCCGGCCGATGCGCCCGCAGGTGATCCGGCCGATGCGGCGGCGGGTCGTCCGGCCGCTACCGGTGGCAAGACCGCTGGCGTGGGCGGCGAAACGCCGAGCGCAGGAGAAGGGGGAGCGAGCCGTGGTACCCGTTGAGTTCTACCTGGGTCTGGGAGCGGCGCTTTTCGCCCTGGGGTTGTTCGGCGCCCTGGTCCGGCCCAACGCGGTGCGCATCCTCATGGGCATAGAGCTCATGCTCAACGCGTCCAACATCAATCTGCTGGCCTTCAACCGCTACCTGCACCCGCAGGACCTGGCGGGGCAGGTGCTGGCAGTGTTCGTGATCACGGTGGCGGCGGCGGAGGTGGCGGTAGGCCTGGCCATCATCTTCCTCCTGGCCCGGCGCCGACACGGCATCGACGTGGACCGCATCCGCCTGCTGAGGGGGTGAGAGGGTGCTGGGTTACGCCTTCGTCATACCAATGATCCCGCTCCTGTCCTTCCTGGCCATCGGTTTCTTCGGGCGGCGCTTCCGTGACGGGGGATCGCTCCTGGGCATCGGAGCCGTGGGCGTCTCCTTCCTGCTTTCGCTGGCGGTGCTCTTCTCCTTCATGGGGGCCAGGGCCGGGGTGGAAGGGGAGGCCGTGTTCGACTTCAGCTATCCCTGGATGCCCGTGGGCCAGTTTACCATCCCCCTCGGCTTCCAGGTCGATGCCCTCACCGCCGTCATGCTGGTGATGGTCTCCCTGGTCAGCCTGATGGTCCACATCTACTCGGTGGGGTACATGCACGGGGACGCCCGCTACACCAGGTTCTACGCCACCCTCTCCCTGTTCACGGCGGCCATGCTGGCCCTGGTGCTGGCAGACAACTTCTTGCTCCTGTTCATCTCCTGGGAGATCATGGGACTCTGCTCCTACCTGCTCATCGGTCACTGGTACGAGAAGCCTTCCGCTTCGGCGGCGGCCATGAAGGCCTTCATGACCACCCGGGTGGGTGATGTAGGCCTGCTCATCGGCATCATGATGCTGTTTGCCGCCGCCGGTACCTTCTCGTTTGGTCCCCTGCGGGAGGCCCTGGGCACCGGGAGCCTGGCACCGGGCCTGGTGACGGCGGCGGCCCTGCTCGTGTTCATGGGGGCGGTGGGCAAGTCCGCCCAGGTACCGCTGCACGTGTGGCTCCCGGACGCCATGGAGGGCCCCACCCCGGTGTCGGCCCTCATCCACGCCGCCACCATGGTGGCCGCGGGCGTGTACCTGGTGGCCCGCTCTTACGTGCTCTTCGAGCACGCCCCCCTGGCCCTGAGCGTGGTGGCCTACGTGGGCACCATCACCGCCTTTCTGGCCGCCACCATCGCCACCGTCACCACCGACATCAAGCGGGTGCTGGCCTACTCCACCATCAGCCAGCTGGGGTACATGATGATGGCCCTGGGGGTGGGGGCGCCGGCGGCGGCGGTGTTCCACCTCATCACCCACGCCTTCTTCAAGGCCCTCCTCTTTTTGGGCTCGGGAAGTATCATCCACGCCACCGAACGCCAGGAAATGCACCAGTTGGGCGGCCTGTACCGGCACATGCCGGTCACGGCCTGGACCTTCTTCGCGGGGACGGCCGCCCTGGCGGGGATACCGCCCTTCGCCGGCTTCTTCAGCAAGGACGAGATCCTGCTGGGCGCCTATCACTCCCACCTGCCCGGCGTGTTCTGGGCGGGCGTGGGCACCGCCTTCCTCACGGCTTACTACATGACCCGGGCCTGCCTCCTCACCTTCTTCGGGAAGCCGCGTTCCCATTACCACGCCCACGAGTCGCCCGCCGTTATGACGGGGCCGCTCGTGGTGCTCGCCAGCCTGGCCACGGTGGCCGGCCTGGGTGGCAACTTCTTCGTGCGGCTCTCCGGAGTGGAGGCCGCCGAGCACGCCGCCCCCGGTGTGATGGCCATGGCCCTGGGGGCCGGCCTCACCGGCATCGCGGTGGGGGTGGCCATCTACGGCCTGGGCCTGGTGGACCGCCGCCGGGCCATTGGCGCCCTGGGGCCGCTCTACCGCCTGTTCAAGGAGAAGTGGTACTTCGACCGCATCTACTACGTCACCCTGGTGAAGCCCGCCCTGGCCCTGTCATCGCTGCTGGCCCGCTTTGACCTGGGGGTCATCGACGGGATAGTGAACGGGGTGGGCTGGGGCTCCGTGCAACTGAGCCGCGCCTCGGCC
Organism: Bacillota bacterium; assembly: GCA_030019365.1. Lineage (NCBI taxonomy): Bacteria > Bacillati > Bacillota > Bacillota bacterium. The sequence continues at coordinate 71,866 of JASEFA010000009.1, read as the reverse complement.
ACCTTCGACCTGGCGGTGATAGACGGCGCCGTCAACGGGGTGGGGGCGGGTACGGTGGCGGCGGGACAGGCCGTGCGTGCCACCCAGACCGGCCTGGTGCGCTCCTACGTGCTGGTATTCGCCCTCAGCCTGGTGGCAGGGCTGTTCACCCTTTATCTGATGGGAGGGTTCTAGGGCATGTTGCTCACGCTGGCCATATTCATCCCCCTGGCGGGCGCTGCGGTGGTGGCCCTGTGGCCGCGGCAGGACGAGCGGGGCTTCAAGGCGGCGGCCCTGGTCAGCACCGCCATCCCCCTGGTCATCTCCATCTGGATGGCCACCGCCTTCCAGCCCGGTGCCGGGATGCAGTTCACAGAGAGGGCGGCCTGGATGCCCAGCCTGGGGATCAACTACATCCTGGGCGTGGACGGCATCAGCTTCCCCATGGTCTTCCTGACCGCCCTGCTCACCTTCCTGGCCTGCCTGGCCTCCTGGCACATCTCGCCGCGGCCCAAGGACTACTTCGCCCTCCTTTTGCTCCTGGAGACGGGCATGATGGGCGTGTTCTGCGCCCTGGACTACGTCCTCTTCTACGTGTTCTGGGAGCTGGTGCTGGTCCCCATGTACTTCCTCATCGGTATCTGGGGCGGCCCGCGCCGGGAGTACGCTGCCATCAAGTTCTTCATATACACGCTGCTCGGTAGCGTGGTCATGCTGGTGGGCATCCTGGCCATGTACTTCGCGGGCGCCCAGGCCCTGGGCCATCCCACCTTCGACATGATGGCCCTACAGCAGGTCAAGTTCCCCTTCCACTTCCAGCTCTGGGTGTTCGCCGCCCTCTACCTGGGCTTCGCGGTCAAGGTGCCCATATTCCCATTCCACACGTGGTTGCCCGACGCCCACGTCGAGGCCCCCACGGCGGTGTCCGTGTTGCTAGCCGGTATCCTCCTGAAGATGGGCACCTACGGCTTCATGCGGGTGAGCCTGCCCACCTTCCCCGAGGCGGCATCGTACTTCGCCTACGCTATCGCCGTGCTGGGCGTCATCAGCATGATCTACGGAGCCTTCGTGGCCATGTGGCAGGCCGACCTCAAAAAGCTGGTGGCCTATTCCTCGGTGAGCCACATGGGCTACGTCATGCTGGGGATCGCCGCTGGCACCCCGATGGCGTTGAGCGGCGCCATCTTCCAGATGTTCTCCCACGGTATGATCACCGGGATGCTGTTCTTGCTGGTGGGGATGATTTATGACCGCGCCCATACCCGCGAGATCGCCAAGCTGAGCGGCCTCTACACCGCCCTGCCCGCCTATGGCATCATCCTCGCCTTCGCCTCCTTCGCCTCCCTGGGCCTGCCCGGCCTGTCCGGCTTCGTGGCGGAACTGCTGGTGCTGCTGGGGTCCTTCCCCGTGTACCGCACCCTGGTGATCATCGGCGCCGCCACCATCGTGATCACCGCCGGGTACATGCTGTGGATGATGCAGCGGGTGCTCATGGGCAAGTCCCGTCCGGAGCTTGAGGCCCTGCCCGATGTCACCGGCCGGGAGCTGGCCACGGTGATCCCGCTCATCGTGCTCATCGCCGTGCTGGGTGTGTTCCCGCGGCTGCTGCTGGACTTCACCAATCCCGCTCTGATCCAGCTGGCGGCCCGGGTAGGAGGGATGTAGGGTGGCCTGGGCTGCTCTGGCACCCGAACTCATCCTGACCGCCGCCTCCCTCGTGCTGCTGCTGGTGGTCACCGCCACCCGCCGTCCCGTCCCCGCAGCCGCCACCTCCGGCGCCATCGCCCCCGGTGCATCCGCCCGGCCGGCGGCCAGCGGGGTGGAGACGGCATGGGGAGGGGCGACGGCGGCTATCTTCGCGGTGGCCCTGGTGGCCCTGGTCCCGGGTCTGGGGACCCGCGCCGAGCTCTGGGCGGGGATGCTCTCCCTGGACCCCTTTGCCGCCCTGTTCCGGGGGATGTTCCTGGCGGCGGGGTTGCTGGTGGCCCTGGTGTCCGTCGATTTCCTGCGGCAGCGCGCCCCCGCCCGGGGGGAGTACTGGCCGCTCCTCTTGTGGGGCGTCCTGGGGATGATGCTCATGGCCTCCTCCCGCGACCTGCTGATGATTTACCTGGGGTTGGAGCTGGCGTCCCTCTGCTCCTACGTGCTGGCCGGTTACCTGAAGGAGGACGCCCGCTCGGTGGAGGCGTCCGTCAAGTACTTCCTCACCGGGGCGGTCGCCTCGGCCGTGCTTCTCTTCGGTATCTCTCTGCTGTACGGTGCCGCGGGGAGCACCTCCCTGGATGCCATCGCCCGCGCCGCCTCGGGGTCGGTCCTGGGGTCCGCGGCGCTGGCCTTCCTGGTGGTGGGGTTCGGGTTCAAGGTGGCGGGTGCCCCTCTGCACATGTGGGCACCCGACGCCTACGAGGGCGCACCGACGCCCATCACGGCCTTCTTCTCGGTGGGTCCCAAGGCGGCCGCCTTCGCCGCCCTGCTGCGGGTGTTCTTCGCCGGCCTGGGTGAACTGCGACCGGCCTGGACCCCGGCCTTCGCGGTGCTGGCGGTGCTGAGCATGTTCGTGGGCAACCTCTCGGCCCTTCCCCAGAAGAACATCAAGCGCATGATGGCGTATTCGGCCATCGCCCACGCCGGCTACATCCTGGTGGGCCTGGCCGTGGGCACCCCCATGGGGAGCCGGGCGGTGGCCTACTACCTGCTGGCCTACCTGTTCGCCAACCTGGGCGTTTTCGCCGTCATCGTGGCCGTCTCCGCCCGCGGGGAGCAAATCGAGGACTACACCGGCCTGGCCCGGCGCCAGCCCCTCCTGGCCTGGGCCATGGTCATCTACTTCCTCTCCCTGATCGGCATCCCGCCCACGGCCGGCTTCTTCGGGAAGTTCTACCTCTTCTCCGCCGCCCTGGAGCAGGGCGGGGTGTGGCTGGCCCTGGTCATCGTGGTGAACAGCGTCATCTCCGTGGGTTACTACTACGGCGTCGTCCGCCAGATGTTCCTCGCTTCGGAAGCGCCCGACGTGGCGAGGGATGGCACCCGGCCCGCGGAGCCCCACCACCCGGAGCCTGCCTCGGGAGGGCCCTCCCCCGCCGTGCCTGCGGCCGGGACGCCCCTCGCCGGCGAGCGGTCTCCTGCGGACGAGCGGGTTTGCCCGGCGGTAACCGCGGTGGTGGTCGTAACCGCCGTCCTCACCATAGTCATCGGCCTCGGTTTCGAGTACTTCCTGGGCTGGGCCGCCGCGGCCACCGCCATCCTGCCCTGAGCGATTTGGGATCATCCGCCGTTTCCCTTGTGCCTGCGAGTTCGATGAACGCGACTTGCTGAGCGCTATAGAGCGGCCAAACAGGTAGCTCGTGGTGCATCTGGTGTCAGCGGCGGCGGCGCGGGCGGGAGCCCAGCAGGGCGGAAGCGAGGACGGCCAGGGCTAACATGGCGACTACGGCGCCCGCCGCGGCCAGGAAGAAGGGGCTGAGCATCCAGGCGGGCAGGCGCAGGGCGCCGCCGGCGGCGCCCGCCACCACCAGGCCGGTCACCATCACGGCGGCGCCCAGGAACAGGATGGCAAGCGAGAGACGGGTGGCCAGGCGCTCGACCCGGCGGAGGACTTCCTGGTCCTCCAGGGTGAAGCGGATGCGCAGGGAGTCGCGGTCCAGCTTGGCAATGACCCGGTCCAGGCGACGGGGCAGGCGGCGGAACATGGACCACCACAGGCCCAGGTCGCGGCGAGCCCGGCGCAGGGCGGCCCGCGGAGAGACGCGCTGGCGCAGGATCTCCTCGGCGGCGGGGCGGGCCATGTCCATGATGCGGAGGTCGGGGTCCAGGGTGGTGACCACCGCCTCCAGGGTGCCCAGGCATTTCCCCAGCAGGGCGAAGGCGGAGGGTATGCGCACCCGGAACTCGCGGGCCAGGTCCAGGGCGTCCCGCACCGCCTCCACGGGGTCGAGCCCGCCCATGGGCCGGGAGAGGTATTTCTCCACCAGATGGGCTACCCGGGCCGAGAAGGCCTGTTGGTCCAGGTCGCCCACCGTGCCCAGGTCCAGGGCCACCTGCACCATGGTGTCCACGTCGCCCCGGGCCAGGGCCGTTACCCCTTCCTGGAGCAGATCCTGCTGGTCGGGGGTGAGCTGCCCCACCTGCCCGAAATCCATGAAGAAGATCACTTCCCCGGGGAGCACGGCCAGGTTGCCCGGGTGGGGATCGGCGTGGAACAACCCGAAGGCGAAGATCTGGCGCATCATGGCCCGCACGAGCCTGCGGGCCACTTCCCCGGGGCGGTAACCGGCGTCGCGGAGACCGTCCAGGTCGGTGATCTTGACCCCGCTTTCGTACTGCAGGGTGAGCACGCGCCGGGAGGTCAACTCGGGAAGCACGGCGGGGATACGGACCTCGGGATCGCCGGCGAAGTTCTCGCCGAAGCGGGTGCAGCGCTCGGCCTCCGTGCGGTAGTCCATCTCCGCCCGCATGGTGCGGGCGAACTCCCGTACCAGGTCGCGCAGACCGTACTGTTTCCCCCAGGCGGTACGGGCCTCGACTAGACCGGCCGTCTCCTGAAGGATGGCGAGATCTGCCTCCACCCGCTCCTCGATACCCCAGCGCTGCACCTTCACCGCCACCGTCCGTCCCTCCGGGGTGACGGCCAGGTGCACCTGCCCGATGGAGGCGGCGGCCAGGGGCTCGGGTGTGAACGAGGCGAATACGTCTTCCAGGGGCCCCCGGAGCTCCCCCTCGATGACCTCTTTCACCCGCGAGAAGGGCAGGGGCGGGGCCTGATCCTGCAGGGCCTCCAGGTCCCGGATGACGTCGGCCGGTAAGAGGTCCCGGCGGGTGCTCAGGGCCTGGCCCAGCTTAACGAAGGTTGGTCCCAGCTCCTCCAGGGCCGCCCGCAGGTGGTATCCCCGGGTAGCGGCACGGCGCCGGGCCCGGGGCACCAGGTGGGAAAGGCCGGCCTCCACAAGGAGAAATCCCAGGCCATGCCGCAACATGACCTGGGAGATTTCTCTCAGCCTGGCCAACTGGGCCCGGCGGGAGGCGAACCTCATCAGCTTTCTTTCCGGGCCGCTTTCTCCAGGGCGGCAATCCTGGCCTCCAGCCGCTCGAGGTCGGCCCGGGTGGCCAGACGCGTCCCCAGTTGTTCCAGGTCGGCGCGGGTGGCCAGGCGCAGCCGCCGGCCCCGCTCGGCCAAACGTTCGAGGCGGCGGGTCACCTCCTGGCGGTGCTGTCCGCCGCGACCCGTCAGTTGCCCGGTGAGCTTGCGGGCGGCCTCCAGGGCGTAGTCGGCGGCCCCCAGGGCCAGGTCGGCCGCCTTGAGGGCGGCTTCGCTGATGCTCTCGCTCATCACGTCTCGCCTCCGTGGGCAACAGCTACCCGCTCTTCTTCCTCTTCACCTGCGCAGGCGGTGCCGGCAGTGGACGCTTCCGCGGAGGCCGCCGGGCCGCGGGTGCGCGCCCGCTCCTCCAGCCGTCGCTGGATGAGGGCCGCCCGCTCGGCCCAGCGGCGGGATACGTCGTCGAGGTGGGAGGCGATGGGGCCCTGCAGCACCGTCTCGGCACCGGGGTGGGTGGGATGGGCGCCAGATTCCGCCACGATCTCGCGCAGAGCCTGGGGGTTGTCGATGATGGGGCAGGGGAGGAGGTAGTTGGAGTTGAAGGGCTGCCGCTTCTGGTAGGCGCGGAAGAGGGGGTTTTGCAGCACCTCGCGCAGGCTCTTCCCCTTGATGGTGTCCACGGAGAAGTGGGCGAAGGCGCAGGGCTCCACGTGGCCCGACGCGGTGATGTGGAAGTAGCGGCGCCCCCCGGCGATGCATCCCAGGGTGAGGTAGCCGTCGTTCCAGAAGTCCGCCATCAGATACGGCTTGGTGGTGCGGATCTCTCGCACCCTCCACACCAAGTATTCCCGCTGCTCGGGGGTGACCATGAGGTTGACGTCCGGGTCCCGCCCGATGGGGATGTAGTGGAAGCTCCACCCAAAGAAAGCGCCCTTCTGAATGAGCCAGTCGATGAAGGCGTCGGAGGTGATCTCCTCCACGTTGTTCCGGGTGATGGTCACCGAGGTCCCGAAGATGAGCCTGCGCTCCTTCAGGCGGTCCATGGCCGCCGAGATCTTATCGAACACGCCCGGCCCCCGCCGGCCGTCGGTGCTCTGCCGGAACCCCTCCAGGCTGATGCAGGGGACGAAATTGCCGACTTCCAGGATGCGGTCGGCCACCCGGTCGTCGATGAGGGTTCCGTTGGTGAAGGCCATGAAAGCCACGTCCTGATGCCTGGCGAAGAGGTCGAAGAGACGCTTGTATATGAGCGGCTCGCCGCCCGACATCACGATCCAGTAAATGCCCAGGTCTTTGGCCTCGGTGACGATGCGGTCCAGGAGGTCGAAGTCCATGGTGTGGTGCTGGGCATACTCCCCCGCCCAGCAGCCGGCACAGCGCAGGTTGCACGCCTCGGTTGGATCCACCAGGATGAAGTTGGGGATGCCGTGCCCCAGCCTGGCGGCCAGGGCGTACTGGGCGGGTACTCCGAAGAGGATGTTGTTCACAAACCAGTTGAAAATCGCACCCCGGTGCTGGTTGGGGTGGACTTCCAGAGCGAGCCGGCGCACGTACTGCATCATGGCGGGGTTCCGCCGCAGGGTCTCCGCTATCTCCTCGATCTGCCGGCGGTGAGCCTCCATGATGGCCAGCCGGGTGCCCCACGACAGAATGGTGTTCACTGCCTGATCGGGGTCCCGGCGCAGGTAACCCGTCAGCCACTCCATGGCCCGGCGGGCGGCATAGCGCTTGGCGCGCGCGGATAGAGTAGCCCGGGCCGGTGTACTCATGACCGTCGCCTCCTCGTTAATCCTGGTAGTAAGCGACTCCCAGGGCCCCTGGGCCTGCGTGGGTGCCCAGGACGGGGGTCAGTCCCGAGATGATGATCTCTTCGGGCTGAAAACGCCTTCTCACCTCCCCGGCCAGATCTGCCGCTTCCTGCGGGGAGCTGGCGTGGATGATGCCCGCGTGCAGCGGCCGGTCCGGTTTGATCTCATCCCCCAGGCGATCCAGGATGAACTCCACTGCTTTGGCCCGCGTCCGCAGGCGGGCCGCCGGCGCCACCTCGCCGCCGTCGATGGTGATCACCGGTTTGATCTGGAGGACTGCCCCCGCCCAGGCCGCCGCCCGGCCGATGCGCCCGCCCCGGCGCAGGTACTCCAGCGTCTCCAGGGTGGCATACAGGCGGGACCTGGCCGCCACCTCCCGGGCGGCTGCCGCCGCCTCTCTCAGCCCCGCCCCCCGGTCAGCGGCGCGGGCGGCCGCCAGCGCGGCAAAGGTCTGCGGCACCGAGGCGCTCATGGAGTCCACCACCTCTACCGGGACCCGATTGAATTCCCGGGCCGCCTGGACGGCCGACTGGTATGTACCGCTCAGCTTGTGGCTCAGGGTGACCACCAGGATTCCCGCCGTGTCACCGTGTCCGGCCAGCCGGTCGAAAAGCTCCCGGAACTCGGCCACCGACGGCTGGGAGGTCTTGGGCAACTCAGGGGCGGAGGGCAGGTGGCGGTAGAACTCCTCCGCCGTCATGTCCACGCCGTCGCGGAAGGTTTTGTCTCCGAAACGTACCGTGAGGGGGATGACCGCCACCCCTCGGTCCTCCGCCAGTTCGGGAGGGAAGCCAGAACAGCTATCCGTCACCACCTTAACTTTCCCCACGGTTCTCCTCCTCAGCCTGCGGGCCTCATCCCAAAAGACCCAATTTTGCCTGGGGTCATGATATCTCCGCTGGAAGCCGGTGTCAAGGTGGGAGTATAATTGCGCCGGATGGGGGGCGAGGACGTGAAGCTGTGGGAACACACGGTGCGCCGCCCGGTGGCCACCACCATGCTGGTGCTGGCGGTCATCCTCCTGGGGGTGGTGGCGCTCACCAACCTGAGACTGGAGTTGCTCCCCCGGTTGAACGCACCGGTGGTGGCGGCCATCACCTCGTATCCCGGGGCTTCCGCGCGGGAGGTTTCGTCGCTGGTGACGGAGCCCATCGAGGCGGCGGCGGCCACCACCCCGGGAGTGACGGACTGCCGTTCCATTTCCCAGGAAGGCGTGTCGGTGGTGATCCTGCAGTTCGCCTGGGGTACGGACATGGCCGAGGCGCGGTCCGGCGTGGCCGAGCGGGTAGACCAGGTGAACCTCCCCGAAGGGGCGAGGCGGCCGTTCCTGGTGAAGTTCGATCCCACCCTCATGCCGGTGATGTCGCTCACCGTGGCCACGGAAGGGGACCTGGGGGAGACCACGACCTTTGCCCGCGAGGTGCTCAAGCCCCGCCTGGAGAGCATCGACGGCGTGGCTGCGGTCGAGGTATTCGGCTCCAGTGACCCCGAGATCCAGGTGGATCTGGACCCGGCAGCAGTCGACCGTTACGGGCTCACTCAGGATCAGATAGCGGGCGTCATCAGGGCTTCCAACCTGGACTGGCCCCTGGGCTCCGTGCGGAAGGACGGCCGGGAGCTGGGGGTCAGGCTGTCCGGGCGCCTGCAGACCCTTGACGACCTGCGCGACCTGGTGGTGGGGTATTACGCCGTCCCCGGCGCCGCGGGCGCGGGTGCCAGACCGCCGGACGGCTCCGCAAACGCGAGCTCGCTGGCGACCGGTGCCCGCTCGAGGCCCGCGCCAGCCCGGCCGGTGATGCGTCCGGTCAGATTGGCTGACGTGGCCACGGTGGAGCGCGGGTTTGCCCCTTCCACCTCCGTCTCCCGGACGGGCGGCAGCCCCAGCGTGGAGCTCTCCATCCAGAAGGAAGGAGACGCCAACACGGTCCAGGTGGCCCGCCGGTTGCGGGAAGAGCTGGATGCCATCCGGAAGGACTATCCCGGGGCCAAGATCTTCGTGGCAATGGACCAGGCCCGCATCATCGAGATGTTCCTGGGCACCCTGCGGGATAACCTGCTCGCCGGGGGGGCCCTGGCGGTCCTGGTTCTCTTCCTGTTCCTGCGCCACCTGGCCAGCACCTTTGCCATCGCCGTGGCCATTCCCTTCTCGGTGGTGGCTACCTTCGTGCTCCTGCACTTCTCCGGCCTCACCCTCAACATCATGACCCTGGGCGGCCTGGCCCTAGGGGTGGGGATGCTGGTGGACAATGCCATCGTGGTCATCGAGAGCATCTTCCGCCACCTGGACCAGGGGGAAGATCCGCATCGGGCCGCCATCACCGGCACCTCCGAGGTGGCCATGGCCATCACCGCCTCCACTCTCACCACCCTGGCCGTCTTCCTGCCCGTGGTGTTCGTGGGAGGCATCACCGGGCACCTCTTCCGCGAGCTGGCGCTTACGGTGAGCTTCGCCCTGGCCGCCAGCCTGGTGGTGGCGGTGACGCTGGTACCGGCCATGGCCGCCCATCTTTTCCGCCCGCGGAGCAGGGGGGGTCGCGCTCCCAAGGAGGGGGCATACGCCCGCACCCTGCGCTGGTGCCTGGGACACCGGGCGGTGGTGGTGCTGGGCGTGCTGCTCTGCCTGGGCGGGGCGGCCTACCTGGCACCGGGCATAGGAACGGAGTTCCTCCCCGTGACCGACGAAGGCGCCTTCACCATCGACATCGCCATGCCCGCCGGTACCGATCTGGAGGCGACCAGCGCCAAGGCCAAAGAGATCGAGACCATCCTGGACGGGTTCCCCGAGGTCGAGCTGGATACCACCACGGTGGGCAGCGGGGAAGGCTTCGGGGTAGTGGCCCGCGGTGTGACCGGCGGGACGTCGAGGGCGCAGATCCTGGTGAACCTGGTCCCCGAGAAAGAGCGAAAGGCCAGCACGGCCGAAATCATGGACCGGGTGCGACAGCGTGTGGAGGAAATCAGGGGCCCGGCCCAGGTCACCTTCAACATGCAGTCTTTCGCCAGCAGTGCCAGTGGCATGGCCTGGAACAGCATGCAGGTGTACGTAAAGAGCCTGGATTCCGGTCGGCTTCCGGAATCGACAGATCGCGTCATGACTGCGCTGCGGGACGTGGTGGGTCTGCGCAATCTGGAGTCCAACCTGGAAGAGGCGAAACCGGAGCTTGATGTCTCCGTGGATCGGGACACGGCCCTGGCCCGGGGTGTCACTCCCGCCCAGGTGGCCATGGCGGTGAGCAATGCCGTCAAGGGGCAGATAGTCACCAGGGTGGAGCTGGGTTCGGAGTCCCTGCCGGTAAGGGTGCGCCAGGACTTCGGACACTTCCCCACTCCGGGGGACGTGGAGTCGGTGCCCATCCTGGCATCGTCCGGCCAGGCGGTGAAGCTGGGGGACGTGGCCAGCCTGAGGGAGGCGCGGGGGCCGGTGAGCATGACCCGGGACGGGCAGCGGCCTTCCGCCCTCATCACCGCTCTGGTGGAGGGGCGCGACCTGGGCAGCGTGACCACCGACGTCGGGAAGGTCCTGGGCGGCCTGGACCTGCCGGAGGGAGTCACGGTGGAAATCGGGGGTGCCTCGGCGATGATGGAGGAGGGCTTCAGTGGGCTGAACCTGGCCCTGGCCCTCTCCGTGGCCCTGGTCTACATGGTCATGGCCACCCAGTTCGAATCGCTGCTTCACCCCCTGATCATCATGCTGACCGTTCCGCTGGCCTTCGTGGGCGTGGTGGGTACCCTGTACGCCACCGGAACCTCCCTGGGCATAACTGCCTACATCGGCGGCATCATCCTGGCCGGGATCGTGGTCAACAACGCGATCGTGATGGTGGACTACATCAACCAGCTCCGCCGCCGGGGCCTGGAGGGCCGGGAAGCCATCGTGCAGGGGGCAGGCGTGCGGGTGCGTCCCGTCCTCATGACCGCCCTCACCACCCTCCTGGGTCTGCTGCCCCTCGCCCTTGGTTGGGGCGAGGGCGGGGAGTTGAACGCCCCTCTGGCCCGGGCCGTGGTGGGCGGTCTCACCACCTCCACTGCCCTCACCCTGCTGGTGATCCCCGTCGCGTACAGCCTGCTGGCCGGTACCCGCCGGTGGCAGCCCGCCTCTGAGGCTGCCCCTGCTCCCGCGCCGTCCTCCGCCGCCGCCGCCGTTGCCGCATCCCCGGCCGCGCCGTCGCCTGCCGCCAGCGGGGCCCCCGTGCCATCACCGTCCTCCGCCGCCGGCGCTGCCGCACCCCCGGCCGCGTCGCCTGCTGCCGGCGCGTTGCTGGAGCCTTCCCTGTTCGCCGGTGCTGCGGTTGCCTCCGGGGGCACCCCCGCCTCGGCTTCTGCCAGGAAGCCAGCTCAGGCCATGGTGCGTTCCGGCGAGGAGGTAACCATGGAGGAGTTCTCGGAACTGCTCGAAATCCTGGGCAAGCTGTTCCTGCTGGTCGCCCGGAGGGGGAACCGCGAGGATAGGCCTGGAGTCTAAACGGGTAGATACGGAGTTGGGTGGGGACGCCAGGGTGCGTGTTGCTCGGTTTATGTGCGCGGTGCTGGTCGCGGGTGCAGTGCTGGCCGCAGGGGTGCTGCCGGAGGTGCACGCCCAGGCCGGGCAGGCGCGGCTGCTCTACTTGAACTTCCCCCGCGGGCAACCCGCCTGGCTGTTGCCCGTCAGGGTGTTCCTGTGGGAAGGAGCCAGTCCCTACCGGGACGTCCTGGAGGCCCTGTGCCGGGGGCCACGGGCTGGCGATGTGGTAGGTCCGGCCCTGCCCCGCGGTACCCGCGTGGAGCGCCTGACGGTGGCGAGCCGCATCGCTTCGGTGGATCTGCAACCGGGCAAACCGGAGCCGCGGGGGAGCCTGGCAAACCTGGCCGTACAGGCCATCGTTCATACCCTCTGCCAGTTTCCCGATGTGGACAGAGTTGTCGTAAGGGCGGGAGGCCGCCCCTGGCTCCCGGCGGGTCCGGAGGGGGTGGCACCCGACCCCCGCGTGGTCTTCGCAGGGTTTCCCGACCTGCAGGGAGACGCGGATGACGGGGCCGTCCTGGCCCTGACGCTGCGGGGAGTGTTCTCCGGGTATCCGGACGGGATGTTTCGGCCCCAGGGGGCGCTCACCCGGGCGGAGGCGATCAAGTCCCTGGTGGAGGCCCTGCCCGGACGGGGCCTGCCCGTGGGGATGGCGAGAGCGACGGCCGAGATCGGGTTTTCCGATGTGCCCCGGGAGCACTGGGTGCTGCCTTACCTGGCCGAGGCAATGAGACGGGGGATCGTACCGGATGCCCGCAGCCACGAGGCGTTCTCACCGGGCGAAGCTCTTGACGGTGCAACCCTCGTGGAGTGGTTGCACCGGGCGGCCGGGGACGAAGCAGGCGCGGCCATCCCGGATGGCTCCGGCCGTCCCTGGGTGGAGCGGGAGATGATCTCCCGTGCCGAGTGGGCCGGGGTGCTGGCGGGGCTCCTGCAGCTGGGGGGGCCCGACCTCTGGGTGGTGAGTCCCGTCACTCAGGCCAGCCTGGAGGGCGAGGTGCTGGTGGTCGGTACCGCCCGGTGGTCCCGCGGTCAGGTAAGCGTGACGCTGATGGATTCCCGGGGTCGGGAACTGGCTTCCCGGTCGGCAAGCCTGTGCTCGGGGGCGGAAGGCTCCGGGCCGGGCTGGTTCGCCGAATGGCTGTATTTCACCCGGCCTCTGACTTCCAGTGCGGGAATAGTGGAGGTGAGCTATCAGCCTCCCGAGGACGAGGGGGCGGCAGGAACAGTGCTGCGCATCCCCGTATTCATCAGGTAGTCTCTTGCACGGGGGGTCTGGGATGGGAGGCTGGTGGGGAAAGCTGCTCCGGGTGGATCTCACCCGGGGGCGGGTAGGCATTGAGCCGCTCGAAGAAGTGCCGTTGCGCCGCCTGATGGGAGGACGGGGTCTGGCTGCGTACCTCCTGTGGCGCGAGGTGCCCGAGGGGGCCGATCCCCTGGGACCCGAGAACAGGCTGGTGTTTGCCCCCGGAATCCTGACCGGGGTTCCTGCGCCCGGATGCGGGCGCAACGGGGTGGCGGCCCTGAGCCCCTTGACCGGGCGGTTGGGCAGCGCCGAGGCCGGCGGATTCTGGGGGGCAGAGCTCAAGCGGGCGGGTTTCGATGCCCTGGTGGTGGAGGGACGCTCACCCGTCCCGGCGTACCTCTGGATCCACGACGGCGGGGCGGAGATCAGGGATGCCCGCCACCTCTGGGGCCTGGAGACGGCTGACGTAGAAGCCCGCCTGCGGGAGGAGCTGGGGTCCCGCCTCCGGGTGTGCCAGTGCGGGCCAGCGGGCGAGAAGCTGGTGAGGTTCGCCTGCGTGGTGAACGACCTCACCCACTTCGCAGGCAGGACCGGGTTGGGGGCGGTGATGGGGTCCAAGAAGCTGCGCGCCGTCGCCGTGCGGGGTGACGCCTCCGTCCCGGTGGCCGACGAGGCCGGCTTCCGCAGGCTGGTGCGGGAAATGAGCACCACCTGGAGAGAAAAGGCCTGGGGCCTGCACGAGCACGGGACGGCCGGGGGCACGGCAGCCCTCTCCGCCCAGGGGGGACTCCCCACCCGGAACTTCTGCCAGGGATCGTTTGAGGGAGTCGAAAAGATAGACGGCCGCACCATGACCGCTACCCTGCTGGCGGGCCGGGAGAGCTGTTACGCCTGCCCCATCCGGTGCAAGCGGGTGGTGAAGGCCACCTCACCCTATCCCCGTTACGGAGGGCCCGAGTATGAGACGGTGGCGGCTCTGGGCTCCTCCTGCGGCGTGGATGATCTGGCCGCGGTGTGCAAGGCCAATGAGATATGTGCGGCCCAGGGGCTTGACAGCATCTCCACCGGGGTAACGGTGGCCTTCGCCATGGAATGCGCCGAACGCGGGGTGCTGGACGCCTGGCAGGGGAGGAGGTTGCCCCGCTTCGGGGACGCGGAGGGCATGCTGGAGCTGGTGCGGCAGATCGCGGGCCGGGAGGGTATTGGGGACCTGCTCGCTGAGGGAACGCTCAGGGCGGCCCGCTTCCTGGGCCAGGGAAGCGAGTCGTGGGCGGTGCAGGTAAAGGGCCAGGAGGTGCCCATGCACGAGCCCCGCCTGAAGCACGCTCTTGGGCTGGGTTATGCCGTTTCCCCCACCGGGGCCGACCACTGCCACAACCTGCACGACACCATCTGGATGAAGGAAGGATCCTCGTCGGTGAAGGAGGCGGGCGTGTTCGGCCTGGCAGGGCCCGTTCCCCTGCACGACCTGGGCCCTGACAAGGTGCGGCTGTTTACTTACGTGACCAACTGGCGTCACTTCCAGGATTCCGCCGTGGTCTGCTACTTCGTCCCCTGGACGTACCACCAGCTCGCCGATCTGGTGAGGGTCGTTACCGGCTGGAACACCTCCCTGTTCGAGTTGGAGAAGGTGGGGGAACGGGTGGCCACGCTGGCCCGCCTCTTCAACCTCAGGCAGGGTTGGAGACGGGAAGAGGACGTGCTGCACCCCCGCTTCCACGAACCGTTCGCCGGCGGACCCCTGGATGGGGTGAGCGTTCCCCGGGAGGGGTTGGAACAGGCCCTGCGCCTGTATTACGGCATGATGGGATGGGACCCCGACACCGGCGTCCCCACGGAGGCCAGACTGGCCGAACTGGGTCTGGCCTGACCGCCCTGCCCGCACCTGATGCCTGGCTCTGTTGCCCGGCTCCGGTCGTTTCCCGGTCGTTACTGGAGACCGGAAGGCAGGTACGGGCGGTGGGCTGCCAGGAGGTGGTCCAGGAGTTGCCGGGCCACCTCTGCCGAGGGGACCAGGGGATGGGAGGCCAGCGCCAGGTACGCCAGGGAGCGGGAGCCTTTGACCGCCGCCTCTATGGCGAGCAGCTCGCACTCCTTGACCGTGCGCACCAGTCCGGCCGTGCCCGGTGGCAGAGGCCCCGCGGCCGCCGGCGTGATCTCGTCCCGCTCCACCTGGCAGGTCAGTTCCGCCACCGTGTCCCGGGGCAGGTCCGCCAGCCTGCCCTCGTGCGGCACGGACACCACGTGCTCTCCCGGCCGTATCCCGGCCAGCGCAAGCATCAGCTCGACGGCCGCCACGGAATAGAAGGCACCACCCCTGCCGTCCAGCTCGGGGGGACGGCGGCGGACGGCGGGATTCCGGTATATCTCGAGCAGCCGCCTTTCCAGGTCGATGACTTCGTCCGCCCGGGTGTGGCCCGATGCCTTCATTTCTGCCAGCACCCGGTCCGGATGGCAGTAGTAGCGCAGGTAGGGATTCGGTATGGCTCCCCAGGCCGCGATGAGGTCTGTGTCCACATTGACCCGTTCTGCCACCTGCTCGAGGTGACCCGTGAGGATCACCGGCAGGAGTTCCCGGCCTTCAGCGTCCCGCACCCCCATGAACCACCCCAGGTGGTTCAGACCGCGGTAGTCCAGCTGAATCTGCGCTTTGCCGCCACCGCCGGTGCGGAAACGCTCATCCTGCCGGCCGCCGACCGTAGTCGCCAGGGCCGCGGCCAGGGCCGTCTTCATGGTGGTGGGGACGTTGCACAGGCCCACGGCCCGCACGTCCGCATGGCGGTACAGGGCCTCGGTGACCAGCCCGGAGGGGTTGGTGAAGTTGATCAGCCAGGCGCCGGGGCAGAGCCGTTCCATCCGGCGGGAGATGTCCAGTATCACCGGCACGGTCCTGAGGGCGGAGGAGATCCCTCCGGCCCCCACCGTTTCCTGCCCGATGCACCCCAGTTCCAGGGGGATGCGCTCGTCGAGCCGCCTGGCGGCCATCCCGCCCACCCTGACCTGCACGATCACGAAATCCGCGCCCCGCAGGGCTTCGTCCAGTTCGCCCGAGAGGCGCAGGGCATCTCCCCGGCCCGCGTCCTCCAGCATGCGGCGGGCCAGTCCTCCCACCGCTTCCAGGCGGGGGGAATCGGGATCCATGAGGACCAGCTCGCGCATGGGGAGGTAGTCCCTGGCGTCCACCAGTCCGGCGATCAGTTCGGGCGTGTACGTGCTTGCCCCGCCCACCACCGCCACCTTGAGGCCGCGCTCGCCCGCCGGCCCTGCCCCTGCCTCGGCGCCCGCCCCGCGCTCGCCCGCCGGCCCCGGTTCTGTCTCTGCTGCCATCGGGCGGTCCCGGCGCATGGCCTCCCACGACGAGCGCACGGTGCGGGCGACCTCCTCGTTCACGTCGCTGCCCGCAAGTTGCAGTGCTGCCATCACGGCCCCGAGCACGGGGTCCGTGTCCAGAACGGTGACTTCTGCCGCGGGGTGGGCCTCGTCGATGTCGGCGGCGATGACCGGTGCCAGGAACCGGCCGGGGTCTCCCTGCAGCAGGGCCCCGGCCAGGACCACCGGTATGCGGGGGAGGGCATCCAGGCCAGCGCGCTTGATGGCTACCCTGGCGGCGAGAGCCATTTCCCGGGCAGAGCGATGGAGGATGTCCGTGGCTACGGCGTCGCCCGCGGCCGCGGCCCGGAAGGCGAGGGGCGCCAGTTCGCCCGGGTGAACGGGCCGGGCCGCTCCCTCGTACATCATGGCGGCCAGGTCGGACGGGTCCTGCACGCTTAACTGCTGCCTGAGCAGGTCGAGCAGGGCGGTGGCGGGCCCCCGTCCGTCGTGGGCGCGGGTGGCGGCCCGGATCACCTCCGCGCCCACCTGAGCGGCCCCGGCGAAGTCGCCGAAGACGTAACCCAGGCCACCCACCTGCAGGCGGGTGCCGTCGCGGTGGAAGGCCAGGCAGTTGAACCCGGTACCGCATACCACCACCACCCCCACCCGGCGGCCGGTGGCGGCAATGAGGGCGATGGTAGCGTCGTTTTCCACTTCCCACCGTGAGGCAGGGTTGATCGGTTCGAGGAAAGAATGGATATGGGCAAAGTCGGTGGGCCGATCGGCACCTGCCATGCCGTAGTAGGCGGCCGCCACGTGGGAAGGCTCCGCTCCGGCCATGGCCAGGGCCCGGCGCACGGCCCGGCTGACCTCCCGGGCGGCCCCCGTGCCGTTGACCTGGAAGTTGCCGCATCCGGCACGTCCCCATCCCCTGATCCGGCCGGCCGGATCGGCTGCCGCGGCGAGGGTCTTGGTCGCCCCGGCATCGACGCCCAGCACCAGACGCATCGCCGTCACCTCCGCGCTGCGGTGTTCATGCCGGAGTTCGCCTCCGCTGGTCGGCGGTCCTGCCGGTCCCCGCCCCGTCCGGTACGTCCGTGTGAGGTGGAAGTCTATTCTTGGAGGGAGGAGTGTTCCTGGTGGTAGCAGGTAAGGTGGAGTTGGAGCCAGGCACCCAGCTGTTTCCCCTGCCCGTGGTGGTCGTGTGTGTGGGCGACACGGAGAAGCCCAACCTGGTAACCCTGGCCTGGGTGGGGACCCTGTGCTCGCGGCCTCCCATGGTGGGGATATCGCTCCGCCCCGATCGCCACTCCTATCGCATCCTGGCCGACCGGGGGGAATTCACCGTAAACATCCCGCGGGCCGAACAGGTTCACCTGTTGGATTTCTGCGGCACCAGGTCGGGCAGGGATGTGGACAAGTTCGCCGCTCTTGGGCTGACGCCCGTGGCCGGCTCGCGGGTGACGGTGCCGCTGGTGGCCGAGTTTCCCGTCAACCTGGAATGTCGGGTGGAGCAGCGCGTTCCCCTGGGGAGCCACGAGCTCTTCGTGGGGCGGGTACTCTCGGTCCATGCCGACCCCGATGTGCTGGCTGAGGGCGACATCGATCCTGCCCGGGTTGCTCCTCCGGTGTACGCCATCGAGAAGTATTACGCCTTCGGCGGGCAGGTGGGCGAGTACGGCTTCACCCGGCGACCCCGGTTGACGCCGTGACACATTGCCCAACCCTTCGCCGGGTGGACTCCATGAGACTTCCTCATGACCCTTCGCCGGGTGGACAGCATTAGGCTTCCGGATGACCTTCGGCCCGGTGTTTTCGTGAGCAGGGTTTCTCGCTTCTCTGCGCTCGTTGACGGTGGAGCCGGGGCCGTGACGGTCCTCGTCCCCAACAGCCGTCGCCTCGGGGAACTGCTCGTACCAGGTACCCGCGTGTGGCTGGCGCCGCCCGGCTGGTTGCACGCTGCCTCTGCCGGTCGTGCGGACCGCGGCACGGACCGGCGGGCCGACCGCCGCACGGCAGCAGATCTCCTTCTGGTAGAGTGGCGGGCGGGCCTGGTGTGTGTGGATGCGCGGCTCCCGCCCCTGCTGGTGGCGGAAGCGATCCGGGATGGTGGCTGGCAGGGACTGCCTGCCGGGGTGATCCGGAGTGTCAACACGCTGACAGTGCGGGGCTTAACATGGTCAGTGCGCTGACAGTGTGGCTGGTGGACCGGGCCGGATGGTAGTCATAAGCCCGCTCTCGGTGGATTATGTTAAGAGGGAGATCACCGAGAACGGCCTTTGCGGAGGTGACTGTCAGCAGGCTGACTGTGCGACGGCGATCACGGTCAGTCGGCTGACGGTGTGCTGCGCGTGTTCCCCGTCGTGCTGCCCCCGGCGGTGTGCTGCGGGCACTCCCCCGGTGCTGCCCGGATGGTGTGCTGCGGGTGCTCCCCCGGTGCTGCCCGGATGGTGTGCTGCGGGTGCTCGCGTCACCAGGCTGGCGGCTTCACGGAGCCCCGCAGGAACCGACAGGACGATGCAGAGCAGACCCAAATTATGGGAGGAATGCAGCGGCGGGCGCCGAATCGTGGGAAGGGAGGTGTGGCTTCGTGATCCGTGTTCGAGTGCCTGTGGGCCTTGTGCGCGACCCTTCTCTGCCTGCCGAGGTGAAGTTGACGTACCTGGTGCTGGCCACGTACTGCGAGAATGGCAGCGGGCGTTGTTCGCTCAAACGTCGGGACCTCATGAAGGCGGTGGGGGTGCGCAGCCCGACCACCATGCGTGGCTACCTGCGGGTGCTGGCCGACCGGGGCTGGTTGGAGTTCCAGTACGTGCGTTCCGGCCGGCAAACAGCGTACGTTCTTCACGACGTGGATCGGGAACGGATGGAGGCCGAGTTGGCCGAAATGAAGAGGCACCTTGAGTCGGCCGACTTCAAGGGAGAGGCCCTCATGAAGGAGTGGCTCAGCCTGCGGGTCGCCTCGAAGGATTACGCCGACAATGTCCGCCCGGGTTTCCTCGAGAACCCGCAGTCCGGAGAGAACCTGGAGTTCGACAGGTGGTACTTTTGCGGAGTGGCCTTCGAGTTCAACGGGAGCCAGCACTACGGCCCCACGGAGAAGTATCCCGATGTGGACAGGGCCAGGCAGGCGATGGTGCGGGACGCCACCAAGAGAGCCCTGAGCCAGGAGCGTGGCATCAAGGTGGTCATCGTCCACCCCGAAGACCTGAGCTACGATGGTATCGGCCGCAAGATCGAAGGCCTTCTTCCTCTGCGCGAGGTGCCCCGAGATGACCCCCGGCTTGTGTTTCTCACCCGGCTCAGCACAGCCTATCAGCGGAAGATTAGTGGCCGTGGCTGATACGGGCGGCGCCATGATATCATGGGGCGAGCAGAGAGATCGTCAGCGGGATGGGCGGGGGACGGGATCGGTGCCTTGATGGAATTCATCGGCAGGACCGTTCAAGTAGATTGGGTCCAGGAGGCTGGCTGGAAGAGGCCCGTGAGCTTCACCTGGGGGGATCGCACATACCGGGTGAAGGCGGTAGTGGCGCGATGGGACGATTACGGCTTCGGGACGGCTGCCCCGAGCCGGAAGAAGTGGTACCAGAGGCGACACCGCACCTGTTACGAGGTGGAGACGGAAGACGGCATGCGATTCCGGCTGTATCTGGATCGGGCGGGCGGGCGCAGACACTGGGTGCTGTGGGGGTGCATCTCGACGCCGAGCCCGGGGGAGGCAAGGTGAGCAAGAGGGAGTGTGGACCGGCTGCCTCCCCGCTGACGACCCCAGGTTAGGCTTGCAGGGACTTGCATCCCCCACATATGGTGGTATAATAGCGACGCCAGGCCAAGATGTGGGTGAAACTTCAGTACGCCCTGGGCGTGCTGCCCGGCGGGGTCGTGCATGGCTGTTGCCCGGCGGAGCCGTCGGGGGTAGGTGGTGGTAGGGCGGGGTGAGGGTGTGAAGTGCCCGTATTGCGGGTTCCCCGAGAGCAGGGTTCTCGACTCGCGTCCAACGGAGGACGGTGCGGTTATCCGCAGGCGACGCGAGTGTGAGAGTTGCCAGCGTCGGTTTACGACCTATGAGAAGGTGGACGAGCTTCCTCTGGTGGTGGTGAAGAAGGATGGGCGGCGGGAGCAGTTCGACCCCGCCAAGATTCTGGGGGGGCTGCTTAAGGCGTGCGAGAAGAGGCCGGTGCATTCCGAGCGGCTGCACCAGGTGGTGCGGGAGATAGAGAAGGAACTGCGCTCGCGGGGAGAGCGGGAGGTGGAGTCGCGCCTCATCGGTGAGATGGTCATGGAGCACCTGCGGGAACTGGATGAGGTGGCCTACGTGCGCTTTGCGTCGGTGTACAGGCAGTTCGCCGATCTGAGGCGGTTTGCCGAAGAGGTACAGCGCCTGCTGCGCGAGCGGGAAGGTCGCAGAGGCGGGCCCGCCGCAACCACGTCAGGCTAGAGAGGGGGAGAGGGAGTGGCCGAGCTGGGGTTCAGTGAGAACGCGCTGGTGGTGCTGCGCAAGAGGTATCTGGCCAAAGATGAGCAGGGGAAAGTGGTGGAGACACCCGCGCAACTGTTCCGACGCGTGGCGCGGAACATCTCCCTGGTGGAAGGCCTCTATCTGCCGGACGCTTACGATCCCGCGGGGACCCAGGCACCCCACGCCGAGCCGGCCCCCGATGCCCAGGCACGCCCGGAGCGGGTCGGGGCCGTCGAGGGTCTTACCCGCTGGGACTGGGAGATGCTGCAGCGGGCTTACATATGGCTGGACGCTCACGGGCACATGAGAGTATCCTTCGATGAACTGGTCCGGGTGATGGAGCGGGAAAGCACCCGCATCCGGTCCTTCCAGGATGAGCTTTACCAGGCCATGACGGAGAAGCAGTTCATGTTCAATTCCCCCACCCTCATGAACGCGGGCCGGGAGCTGAGCCAGCTATCCGCCTGTTTCGTGCTGCCGGTGGAGGACTCCCTGGCGGGCATCTTCGAGAGTATCAAGCACGCCGCCCTCATCCACCAGTCCGGCGGCGGCACCGGGATGAGCTTCTCGCGCCTGCGTCCCAAGAACGACGTGGTGCGTACCACGGGAGGCGTGGCGTCCGGACCGGTCTCCTTCATGCGCGTGTTCAACGCGGCCACCGAGGCCATCAAGCAAGGAGGCACGCGCCGGGGGGCGAACATGGGTATCCTGCGGGTGGATCACCCCGACATCCTGGAGTTCATCACCAGCAAGCAGGACAACGCCGACATCACCAACTTCAACATCTCCGTGGGCATCACCGAGGAGTTCATGCGGGGGGTGAAGGAGGATGCCGAGTACGACCTGATCAACCCCCGCACGGGTAAGGCGGTGGGGCGCCTGCGGGCGCGCCAGGTGTTCGACCGCATAGTGGAGGGCGCCTGGCGGAACGGCGAGCCCGGCATCGTATTCCTCGATCGCCTGAACCGGGATAACCCCACGCCAGAATTGGGTGAAATCGAGAGTACCAATCCCTGCGGCGAACAGCCCCTGCTACCGCACGAGGCGTGTTGCCTCGGTTCTATCAACCTTTCTCAGGTTGTAAGGCCTGATTGCGATTCCAGCGGGGGACCGGGGCCCGGGTTGGCGCACGCCCGGGAAGCCATCGATTGGGAAGAGCTGGCCCGGCTCAGCCGTCTGGGTGTCCGTTGTCTGGACAACATCATAGACGCCAACAGGTACCCCCTGCCGGAAATCGAGGTTATGGCGCACGGCAACCGGAAGATCGGGTTGGGGGTGATGGGCTGGGCGGACATGCTCATCAAGCTGGGCATCTCCTACCACTCCGAGGAGGCTCTGCGGCTGGCCGACGAGGTGATGGGGTTCATCCGCGGGCAGGCCCTGGAGGCGACCCGGGAGCTGGCCGGGGAGCGGGGGGCATTCCCCAACTTCGGCCGCAGCGTGTTCCGGGACGGGCCCCCGGTGCGCAACGCTACTCTCACCACCATCGCCCCCACGGGGACCGTCAGCATCATCGCCGGCTGCTCGTCGGGCATCGAGCCCCTCTTTGCCCTGGCTTTCTTCCGCAAGGTGCTGGAGGGACGGCAACTCGTGGAGGTGAACCCCCTCTTCGAGGAGGTGGCCCAGAGGGAGGGGTTCCGCACCCCGGAGCTGATGCGGGTGGTGGCGGAGCGCGGGTCGGTGCGGGGCCTGCCCGAGGTCCCCGAGCGCTGGCAGCGGGTTTTCGTGACCGCCCTCGAGGTCGACCCGGAGTGGCACATCCGCATGCAGGCCGCTTTCCAGGCCCATACAGACAATGCCGTCTCCAAGACGGTGAACATGCCCAACCAGGCCACCTGCGAGGATGTGGCGAAGGTGTATTTCCTGGCCTATGAGCTGGGGTGCAAGGGTGTGACCATCTATCGCGATCGCAGCCGGGAGGAGCAGGTGCTGAACGTGGGGGCGTTGAAGAAAAGGGCAGTACCAGGCCCTGCCGGGGAGGAGGGGCGCCGCGAGGGGGTCGCGGGACCCGCGGGCAGCGCAGGTGGCGGCCCGAGTGTGGGTGAGTCCGCATCCGCGGGTGCGGGCGAGCCGCCGGTGGCTGAGGGCGGGGGAGCCGGCCCGCGGGTGGCGGCCGCGGCCACCGCGGGCGGCCCGAACGGCATCACGCCGCGGGCGCGACCGGCGGTGACTCGGGGCGCGACTGAGCGCATCAAGACGGGTTGCGGGAACCTCTATGTGACCATCAACGAGGACGACTACGGCCTGTGCGAGGTGTTTGCCTCGATGGGCAAGTCGGGCGGGTGTGCGGCGTCCCAGTCCGAGGCGGTGGCCCGGCTCATTTCGCTGGCCCTGCGGTCGGGGGTGCGGCCCGAGTCCATCGTGAAGGAACTGCGAGGAATCCGTTGCCCGTCTCCCGCCTGGCTGGAAGGCGGGGGGATGGTGCTCTCCTGCCCGGATGCCATCGGCATCGTCCTGGAACGCTATTTGAAGCGGAAGGCCGCCGGCCGCGAGGCTGCCGCCCGTGCAAGTGCCGGTGGCGAAGCTTCCGCCCGGGAGGATGGCGCCCGTGAGGACGCCGCCGCCGAGGACGTGCCCGGCGGGGTGGGAGGCGGCAATCCGGGCCCGAGCGACGCGGTGGCAGTGACCCTGGATCCTGTGGACAACCACATGGGTGCCTGTCCCGAGTGCGGCGGCCATCTCACCCACGAAAGCGGCTGCCTGGTGTGCCACTTCTGCGGGTACTCCCGTTGCGGCTAGCTGGTGCGGCGCTGGCAGCCGCCGGGGACGACCCCGGCATTGAGGACGATCCTGGCCACCGAGGACGATCCCGGCAGCGGGGACGGTCGGGTGGGCTGGCTTTGGGGCGCAAGATATGGGAGGGGTGGTGCAGGTGGCGAGAGTTCTGTTGGTTCAGCCCCGCCCCAAAGGAGGCGTGGGCTTCGGCGGCACTGCCGTGGTGGAGCCCCTGGGCCTGGAAGCGGTGGGGGGCGCGCTGCTCGACCCGCGGCCCGGTCCTCCTCACGAGGTGATGCTTCTCGATCTTCTGGTGCCGCGCGACCTCGAGCACGCGCTGGCCGAATTCGAGCCCGGGATGTGCGGGATAGGCTGCGGGTTCACGATGGACGTCTACCGCACCCGCGCGCTGGCGCGGCGGGTCAAGGAACGACGGCCGGAATGCTTTGTTTTCGTCGGCGGCCATCACGCCTCCCTGTCCCCGGAGGATTTCGCCGTTCCCGAGGTGGATGCGGTGGTGGTGGGGGAGGGTGAGATTACCGCACGGGAGCTGGTTGACACGGTGGCCGGGGGCGGCTGCCTGCGGGATGTGCCCGGCCTGGTGCTCAACACCCGGTCGGGGCAGGTGGCAACGGGTGCCCGGACGCCCGCGGCCCTGGACGAGCTGCCTCCGGTTGCCCGGCACCTGGCCGCCCGGTACCGCCGTCAGTACTACCTGGGGCTGCAAGCTCCCATGGCCTCCGTGGAAACCGCCCGCGGGTGTCCCCACCGGTGCACCTTCTGTTCGGTGTGGAAGTTCTATGGGGGGACGGTACGGGTGAAGAGCCCGGTGCGGGTGGCAGAGGAGCTCGACGGAGTGCGGGAGGAGTACGTCCTTATCACCGACGACAACTTCCTTCTCAGCGTGCCGCGGGCGGAGGCCATCGCCCGGGAGCTGCGCCAGAACCGCATCCGCCATCGTTACACCATTCAGGCCCGCAGCGACACCGTGGTCAAGCACCCGGACCTCTTGCGCCTGTGGAAGGAAGTGGGCCTGTACCGCGTGTTCATCGGGATCGAGAAGGTGGATGACGAGGAGTTGCAGGCGCTCAACAAGGGGAACACGGTGGAGAACAACGTGCGGGCCCTGGACTTGCTGCGGCGGCTGGGCATAGCGGTCACGCCGTCGTTCATCGTGGATCCCGAGTACACCAGGCGCCAGTTCGAGAAGCTGCGCTCTTTCCTGCGCAGATACCGGATTTCAGCACCCTCCATCGCCGTGCTCACCCCGTTGCCGGGGACGGATCTGTACCGCAAATGGAGGGACCGGCTCACCACCAGCAACTACGAGCTCTATGACCTGTTCCACAGCGTGGTTCCCACCCGTCTCAAGCTGGAGGAGTTCTACCGGGAGTTTACGTCCCTCTACCGGACGGCGGTGCGTTCGGGCTGGTACCTGGTCCCCAACGTCATGATCCTCTTCCGGAATCTGGCGGCGGGGCGAGTGTCCCTCTCCCACGTGTGGCGGATCGCCCGCGGCGTCAGGTGCAGCTTGAACCCTCGCTTCTACCTGCGAGGGCACCTGGCCGGTTCGCCGGGCAAGTCCTGAGCAAGAAGGCGCGAATCGCACCGGAAGGATGGCGGGGCGCTGGTATTTCCTCCGGTGCGGCCGCGCCTCTCTTGCGGGCGTCAGGTCCCGACCCTCCAGACTCGGGCGTGCGGGGCGGACTGCTTCCCGGTAGCCGGCCTGCCTGCCACCCGCTCTACAGACGGGTCAGGCCCGGCAAACGTTGCAGAGGAAACACGACCGTCGGAGCAGAATTGCTTAGGCTGGCGGATTCGGTCGACATCGGGCTTGCAACGCAAGCGGGACGTGGGGCGTCATATGAGTGGAACCGACATACCGGCATCGGGTCGAGGTGTGGTGCCCGAAGCCGCAGAGTGGCTCCGGGTCTACCGTTCCGACCCGGGCCGGGCCCTGGAGCAGGCCATGCAGAAGTACGGTGACTACATCCTCCGCCTCGCCTACCTCACCCTGGGAGATCGCCACGAGTCGGAGGACGTGGCTCAGGAAACCTTCCTGCGGGCTCTGGCGAAGGGGAGCCAGTTCCGGGGAGAGTGTCAGCTGGGCGTATGGTTGGGGCGCATCTGCCTTAACCTGTGCCGGGACCGGCAACGAGCCGCCGGTCGTACCATGCTGGTGGCCGATCCCCTTCCGGCCACGCCGGGGGACGATGGGGAGGGAGGGTGGCGGCGGGTAGAGGAGCAGAGGATGCTCTCCATGGTGAGGAGATTGCCGCCGGTGTACAGGGACGTGGTGATGCTGCACTACTGGAGCGGTTACGACACGATAGAGATCGCGCGGGCCACGGGCGTGGTGCCCGCTACGGTGAGATCCAGGTTACACCGGGCCAGGCTCATGCTGAAGACCCTGTTAGAGAAAGAGGGCTGGACCTCATGACCAGGGAGCGGGGCCGAAGACCGGGTAGAGTTAAGAGTCCGGACACTGGTTCCTGTGAGCAACTGCTCCGAACCATGCCGGCGTGGGCCGAGGGGCTGATCCCGCCGGACCTGGTGTTCGACGTCAGCATGCGACGGCGAGTGCTGGCCCGGGTGCCCCAGGTCCTGGCCCGGGAGAGCCGGCGTCGGGTGGTGTACGCCCTCCGCCTGGCGGCGGTGGCGGCGATGGTGCTCATCATGATGGGGGGCGTGGTGATCGACCTGCGCGCGCAGGTGCCTCCAGTGGTCGAGGAGGTCCCCGGGGCACGGGGCCTGCTCATGTCTGCGCGCGCTCCCGGAGAGGGTAGTGAAGTTCAGGCGGGAGGCGCCTCCCGCCCGGCCGCGGTGCCCGGGGCGGGCTCCGCCCCGACGCCCGGGGGAGCGGGTCAGGTGACGGCGTCGGACCGTACGCCCGAGGGAGGGTGGTACAGCGCCAAGGCCGCTCCCGCCCGGGTGCGCCGCGTGCCCGTGCTGGGCTCAACCACCGCCCAGGAGAATGCGGCCGCGGGCACCGTCCAGATGGGGGGGTTGGCCCGCCCCGCCGGCCTGGCGGCGGCACCCGACGTGCAGGAGGTACGGCTGGCCGAGCCGCTGGCTTATGCGGGTGCGGTCTCGGGGCAGGCCGTGGTGGTGACGGGCACGGGCAGGGTTTGGCGCTATGTGGAAGGGTCGCTGGTGGGCGGGGAGAACCTCCTCCCGGCAGCCGGAGGATCGGGTTCTCTCGTGCTGCTCCCAGGCGACGAGACCCCGCAGGCCCTGTGGGTCGATGGCACCGGTGCCCTGCGGCTGAACGGGCAACCGGCCGCCGTCAGCCTGCCCGGCCCCATACGTCGCCTCGCGGCGTTGCCGGGAGGCTCGGGCGTGAGCACAGTCCTGGCCGCGGGAACCATGCGGCAGCAGGAGGGATACCAGGCCAGGTTGTGGTTGCTGGCCTGGCAGCACAGCGGTCTTGATACCGAGGAGCTGGCTGGGCCGCCATACCGGGCGTCCGTCGACCCCGACCTCGTCGACCTGGCGGGGTTCCAGGGGGAGAGAGGGCTCACGGTGTACCTGACGGTGAGGGCGGGCCAGGAACAAGTGTCGTATCTGGGTGAGGGACGGGATGGGCGTTTGCGCTGGCGCAAGCTGGCGGCTCCCCTCTTCCGCCCTGGGACGGCGGTATCGTCGGGGGCAATCCTGGCGGGAGTAGATCCGGCGGGAGAGGTGGCGGTCCTGGAGTGGGTTCCCCGGGGGGGCATGGCCGCCTGGTTCCGACCGGGCCTGTACCGGGTGCGCCGGCTGGCCTTCCCGGAGATGGGCGAGGCGTTGCGGTCGGTGCACTTCTTTGATTCCGATGGCACCGGGCAGGAAGGCCTGCTGCTGGTGGGAGAAGCGGGTACGGTCGGCTACGTGGACGCTAGCCTGGTGTCGCGGCGGTAGCCGGCAGGCCATCAGCCTGGTGTCGCGGCGGTAGCCGGCAGGCCGGCGGGCCGTGTGACGGCACCGGTGTGGCCCCCTTCCGCAGTCTTTCGAGAGGCGATATAATATGTACGATGGGTGATACCCATCGTACTTTTCATATCCGGTGGTGGGTGCGTTGGGCAAGAAGGTGGGCCATGTGGGGCATCTGCCGGGAGGCAGGTTCTACGGCTCCTCGACCGTGGGGGAGCGCGGCCAGGTGGTCATCCCGGTGGAGGCGCGCAAGGAGCTGGGCCTGGAGATCGGCGATAAGGTCATGGTGTTCGGCAATCACCACGGCAATGGATTGATCATGCTCAAGGCCGACCTCGTCACCGAGTACCTGCAGGACCTGTTGCGGGCGGTGGGCCTGCGCCTCGAGGATGCCGACCGCGACGAAGAGCGCGCTGGTCGGCGGCCCGGCGGGGAACAGCCGACCGGGAGCAGGGGCGAACCGGTGGGTGGCGAGGGAGCATGATGGGGGTCCTGCGCCGGCTGGGGCCGTTTCTGCGACCTTACCGGGGCCGGCTGGCCGGAGGCATCCTCATGATCCTGGTGGTGCCCGTGCTGGCTGCCCTTTCCCCCTGGGTGCTCATGTGGGTGGTGGACTCCATCCTGCAGCAGGGCCGCTGGGGGCTGCTGCCCTGGGGCGCCCTGGCCCTGGTGGCGGTGGCGGCGATGCAGGGGATATCCCGCTTCCTGCAGCGGTACTCCATGCAGTACGTGGCCCAGCGGGTTACATATGACCTGCGCAACCGGCTTTTCGGTCATCTGCAGCAGCTCTCCTTCGGCTTCTACGATCAGGCCCAGACCGGGCAGATCATGTCGCGGCTCACCATAGACGTGGAGACGGTCAACCGGTTCATGGCCATGGGCATCATGGGCATGGGAAACAGCCTGCTGCAGGTGCTCATCACCGTGGCGGTGCTCTTGCGGCTCAACTGGAGGCTGACCCTGGTGTCCATGGTCGTGCTCCCCCCGCTGGTCCATGCGGTGGTGGAGTTCGGTCGCCGGGTGCGCCCCCTGTGGCGACAGATCCACCAGCAGATGGCCGTGCTGACCGCCTACCTGCAGGAGAGCCTGGCCGGTATCAGGGTGGTGCAGTCCTTCGCACGCGAGGACCTGGAAAGGGCGAAGTTCACGGTCCAGAACCGGCTGTATATGGACATGACCATGAAGGCCCTGCGGGGAGCGGCTTTCTGGGGTCCCTACATGAATTTCCTGGGGGCGGCGGGTACGGCCCTGGTGCTGGGGTACGGGGGGCGGGAGGTGATGCTGGGCCGCCTTACCGTGGGCGGTCTGGTGGCGTTCACGTCCTACCTGGGGCAGCTCATGATGCCCATCCGCCAGCTGGGGTTCCTGGTCAACCTTACCTCGCGGGGGACGGCGGCGGCCGGGCGCCTGTTTGAGCTCCTGGACACCCCCGCGGAAGTGCAGGAGAAGCCGGGGGCGGTCGCCATGCCCCCCTTCCGCGGTCAGGTCCGCTTTGAGAAGGTCTCCTTCCGCTACCGTTCTGGATTCCGGGCCCTGGAGAACATCGACCTGGAGGTGCTCCCCGGGCAGACGGTGGTTATCCTGGGCCCCACCGGGTCGGGAAAGAGCAGCCTGATCCACCTCATCCCCCGCTTCTACGACGTGGAACAGGGGCAGGTGCTCATCGACGGGGTGGACGTGCGCGACATGACCCTGGACAGCCTGCGCCGGCAGGTGGGGGTGGTGACCCAGGAGACCTTCCTCTTTTCGGCTTCCATCCGGGAGAACATCGCCTACGG
Source organism: Bacillota bacterium (assembly GCA_030019365.1). Taxonomy (NCBI): domain Bacteria; kingdom Bacillati; phylum Bacillota; species Bacillota bacterium. The sequence continues at coordinate 43,121 of JASEFA010000009.1, read as the reverse complement.
GCGCCCCGAGGCCACCCTGGAAGAGGTGGCCAGGGCCGCGCAGGCCGCTCACATCCACGACTTCATCGCGTCCCTGCCCCAGGGGTACGACACCGTGATCGGGGAGCGGGGGGTGGGGCTCTCCGGAGGTCAGAAGCAGCGGGTGGCCATAGCCCGGGCCCTCCTCATGGACGCCCGCATCCTGCTGTTCGACGAATCAACCTCCAGCGTCGACGCCGAGACGGAGTACCGCATCCAGCAGGAGTTCGTCCGGCTCCTGCGGGATCGCACTTCGTTCATCATCGCCCAGAGACTCTCCACCGTCCGGACAGCCGACCTGATAGTGGTCCTGGACCAGGGACGCATTGTGGGCAGGGGCACCCACGAGGAGCTGGTGCGGTCCAGCGCGCTCTACCGGAAGATATACGAGACGCAGCTGGGTGGTACGCGGGAGGAGGCCGGCCATGTGGTTCGGACCTCATGACGCCCTGGACGCCGATGCCCGCCTCTCCCAGGTGAGCCGCCGCACCTACCGGGAGCTGGCCCGCTGGCTGCGACCTCACCTGGGCCCGCTCTCGCTGGCCACCGCCCTGGTGCTCCTGGTGGCCGCCCTGGGCTTGCCCGGGCCGTACCTGATCAAGCTGGTCATCGACCGGTACATCCCGGCCCGGAACCTGCACGGGGTGCTGGGTGCCGGTGCGCTCTACCTCGCCGCCTACCTCCTCCAGTGGCTGGCCCTGTACGCCCAGGTGTACATCATGTCGCGGGTGGGACAGACTATCGTCTTCGACGTGCGCCAGCGTCTCTTCGCCCACCTTCTCCGCCTGGGCCCCGACTTCTGGGACCGCACCCAGGTGGGCCGGGTGATGTCCCGGGTCACCAACGACGTAGATGCCCTGAGCCAGCTCATCACCTCCGGTCTTGTGAGCACGCTGGGGGACCTCACGAGCATAGCGGGCATCATCTATGTCATGCTGCGCATCGACGCCCCCCTGGCGCTGGCTTCGTTCACGGTTCTCCCCCTCCTCCTGTTGCTCACCTGGGGATTCCAGGGCAGGCTGGTGCAGGCCTTCCACCGGGTGAGACGGCGCATAGCCGACGTAAACGCCAACCTGCAGGAGTCCATCTCGGGCGTGCGGGTAACCCAGGCCTTCTCCCGGGAAGATGTCAATGCGGAGCGGTTTGACGACATCAATGCCCGTAACTTCCGGGCCAACGTGCAGGCCGCCGCCCTGGAGTCGGCATTCTACCCGGCGGTGGAGCTGGTGGGGGCGGTGGGCTCGGCGGTGCTGGTCTGGTACGGTGGCCACCTCATCTTCCTGGGGCAAATCCCCCTGGGCACGGTGGTGGCGTTCCTGAACTATCTCACCCGGTTTTTCATGCCCATCAGGGAGATAACCCAGATCTACAGCGTGTTCCTTTCGGCCGGTGTGTCCATGGAGCGCATCCTGGAGATCCTGGCCACGGAGCCCCAGGTGAAGGACGCCCCTGATGCCCTGGAATTACCCCCGGTGCGGGGGCACGTCAGCTTCGAGGACGTGAGCTTCTCCTACGAGCCCGGTCAGGAGGTACTGCACCGCATCAACCTGCAGGCGCGGCCGGGGGAAACCATCGCCCTGGTGGGGCCCACCGGGGCGGGCAAGACCACGGTGATCAGCCTGCTGGCGCGCTTCTATGACCCGGAGCAGGGGCGCATCACCGTGGACGGCCACGACGTCCGGCGCGTCACCCTGGCCTCCCTGCGCCGCCAGATGGGAGTGGTCCTGCAGGAGAACTTCGCCTTCTCGGGCACCATCAGCGAAAACATCCGCTACGGCCGGCCGGGCGCCTCCGATCGGGAGGTGGAGGATGCCGCCCGCGCCGTGGGGGCAGACGCTTTCATCTCCCGGCTTCCCCAGGGGTACGACACCGAGGTGGGGGAGAGGGGGGCCCGCATTTCCGTGGGGCAGCGCCAGCTCCTGGCTTTCGCCCGTGCCCTGCTGGCCGATCCGGCCATCCTGGTGCTAGACGAGGCTACCGCCAGCGTGGACCCTTATACCGAGGCCCTCATCCAGGAGGCCCTGCGCCGGTTGCTCAAGGGGCGCACTGCCATCGTCATCGCCCACCGCCTCTCCACGGTGCGGGATGTCGACCGCATCTACGTCCTGGACGGGGGGCGCATAGTGGAAACGGGCACTCACCAGGATCTCCTGGCCCGGGGCGGCATGTACCACCGCCTCTACCAGATGCAGTTCGCCGCCGTTCCCCCTGCCGCCGTCTAGCCGGGCGCCATGTCGTCGGCGATCACCTCCGGCCGCCGCATAGATGGGCGTCCTGCCGTCGGCGATCGCCTCCGGCCGGGCTGCCGGCCATATGCTGGAGGGCGGGTGATGGATGGGCCGGGGATACCTCGGGGAGACTGGAGGGCGGAAGCAGCGCCCGCAAGCGGGGTTTCCCCGCGAGGGCCGGGAAGGGGGGTGGGAGCCGGTGCCTGCCAGCAAGAAGAAGGAAGATCCCCTCGCCCCCCTGAAGGAGGCCATCGCCCGGGAGCTGGGACTCTGGGAGAAAGTGCAGGCGCGCGGGTGGGGCGGGCTGAGCGCCGCCGAGACAGGACGCCTGGGCGGCCTGCTCTACCACCGCACCCGGGCACCCGCGCCGCGGGAGCCGCCCCCGGCGGCAGCGACTCCGGCCCGGCCGGGGTCAGAGCACAAAGAGGATCAGGAAGTATCCGACGAGCAGCACCAGGCAGAGAGGGATGCCGGTACGGGCCCACTCCCGGCTGCCGATGCCGAGCTTGCTCGCCGAGATGATGTTGGGGATGTTGCCGGGGATGAGCATGCCCCCTGAGATGAGCAGGCCCATGAGGATGGCCCGCACCTGAGCATTCGTCATCTCGTGGGTAATCTCGGCTGCCGTAAGGGTGGCGTTGTCCACGACCGCGGAAATCGTGTTCACCCAGTAGAGAAGCGGGGGACTCAGCCGGAGCACGTACATGTCGATGAACGGCTTGAACCCTTCGCCCAGGAGAACCAGGGCCATCACGAAGAGGTACACCTTCACGGCCCTGACGATGACGTCACGGTACGTTTCTGCCGGGGTCTCCCGGTGATTTCCCTCCCGGGTAACCACCCGCCTGCGCAGCAGGAAAGCGGAGAAGGCCGCCAGCACGGCGATGCCCGGCAAGATGTCCTTGACCAGCAGCCGGGCCAGGTACCAGAACCCCTGTCCCATCTTGGACGTGGCTATGGTGGAAAGGGGTTCACCCACCGGGGTGAGGGCGGCTCCCAGGCCGATGGCCAGGCACGCCACCACGGTGAAGGATACTCTCTCCTTCCTGTCGATGGGGAGCAGGTTGACGATTTCCACCAGTACCAGGGAAGCGATGATGGCGGTGATGATGCTGGACAGAAGGCTCAGCACAAACACCACCAGAGCCGCGAAGAGGGGCAGGGACAGCCTGTTCACGGATCCCCCCACCGTCGCCCCCACCTGCTTCTCGAACACCTTGAAGAGCAGACCGGCCACGAAGACGGCCGTGGTGATCATCAGGGGCTCGCGCAGGGCGTGCAGGACCAGGTGCACGCTGAGGGTACGGGAGACCAGGGTGGCCGCCACCCCCATCACGAACAGAAACGCTTCCAGGTTTTCTTCTACCCGACGTACGGCAAATGGAAGTACCAGGACCAGCACCAGGATGGCGACCAGACCCGCCAGCATCTCTTGTCTCACTCCTCGCGACCTTGGTGGGCGGCAGTCCGCCGGGCTCTCGGGAGCCCGCTCCTGGGGGAGGGCGCCGGCCTGCCCTCTCCTGCGGGGGGCGCCGGCCTGCCCTCTCCTGCGGGGGGCGCCGGCCTGCCCGACTCCCCTTTTGTCCCCTACATGATTATGGTCTCCACCCTTCTTGTCAAGCGCGCCTGCCCCGCACCAGCCCGCCCATGCCGTTCCGCACCTGCGCCATCCGCGCCCCTGTACTGGTGCTTGAGTGCCATGATGAACTTGGCTAGAATACCGGTGGTTGTCCTCCGGTCCCGAGGAATAGTTCGCACCGGAGGGCGGGCGGCGACCCGTCGGTCTGGCGACGGCAAGGGAGTGAGTGAAACTGGACCTGGCGAGTCTACAGGAGGCGTTGCGGGAGGCCCTGGCGGGGGCAGTGAAGGGGTTGGGAGCCGCACTGGCGCCGGAGGAGGTGGGGCTGGAAACCCCGCCCCGGGAGGAGTTCGGGGATCTGTCCTCTCCGGTGTGCCTGACCCTGGCCCGGGTGCTGCGGCGACCGCCCGTGGAGATGGCCCGGCAGGTGGCGGAGAGCATCGGCGCCCGCATCTCCGGGGGTGAGCTCCCCTGGGTGCGGGAGGTGACGGCCAGCGCCCCCGGATACGTCAACTTCCGGCTGGACGCGGCGAAGGTGGCCGGGGAGTTCCTGGCCCAGGTGGCCGAACGCGGGGAGAGGTACGGACGGAGCAAGGCCGGTACCGGGCCCAAGGTGGTGATCGAGCACACCAACATCAACCCCAACAAGGCAGCGCACATCGGCCACCTGCGCAACGCCTGCCTGGGAGATACCCTGGCCCGTCTCTACCGGGCGCGGGGATACCGGGCGGAGGTGCAGAACTACATCGACGACACCGGGGTGCAGGTGGCCGACATCGTGGTGGGGCTGCACCGGCTGAACCACCGCCCGCGCCCGGACGAACCGTTCGACTATTTCTGCTGGGACCTCTACACCGAGGTGCAGGAGCTGTACGAGCGGGACCCCGAGGCGCGGGAGTACCGGCGCCGGGTGCTCTCCCTCATCGAAGAAGGGGACAATGAGGTGGCGCGCACCGCCCGGGAGGTGGCGGAGGGCATCGTGAGGGAGCACCTTCACACCATGTGGCCCCTGGGGATCTACTACGACCTCCTCACCTGGGAGTCGGACATCTTGCGGGCCGGCTTCTTCCGCCATGCCTTCGAGAAGCTACGGGTGCAGGGCACGCTGGTGAGGGAAGAGACCGGCCCCAACGCAGGATGCTGGGTGGTCAGGCTTTCCGATCTGCCCGAGTTCGCCGACCTGGAGAATCCCGACAAGATCCTGGTGCGCTCTGACGGCACTGCCACCTATACGGCGAAGGACATAGCGTACCAGCTGTGGAAGTTCGGGCTGCTGGGGAAGGACTTCCGCTACCGGCCCTATGTGGAACAGCCGGACGGCAGCACCCTGTGGACATCCATCACGTCGGGCGGTCAGGAGGGCGATTTTGGCCGGGCCTGGCGGGTGATCAACGTCATCGACGTGAGGCAGAAGTACCTGCAGGACGTGCTGCGGTACTCCCTGCGCCGGCTGGGTTTCGAGGAGGCGGCGCGCAACTCCATCCACTTCGCCTACGAGGTGGTTGCTCTCTCGCCCCAGGCGGCCCGGGAGCTGGGCGTCGAGGTGGAAGAGGACGCCGGAGCGGTGGCCATGTCCGGGCGGAAGGGGGTGGGGGTGAAGGCCAAGGATCTGCTGGCGGCTGCCGCCCGCCTGGCCCTCGGGGAAGTGGAGGCCCGCCACCCCGACCTGGAGCCGGCCCGGGGGGAGGAAATCGCCCGCTCCATTGCCTGCGGGGCGGTCCGGTATTACATGGTCAGGTTTCATCCCAATACCCTGGTGGCATTCGACTTCCACGAGGCCCTCAGCATGCAGGGGAACAGCGGACCCTACCTGCAGTACGCCCACGCCCGGGCCTGCAGCATCCTGGCCCGGGCCGAGGAGCGGGGGCTGCTCTCCGAAGCCGGGTTCGACGGGCCCGAGCCGGAGCCGCCTGGGGCAGCGGGCGGGTCTGAGCCGGAGCCGGGACCGGCGGAGAAGGCTCTGGTGATGAAGATGATGGAGATGCCGGTGGTGCTGGCCAAGGCGTGCGACCTGAACCTGCCCTCCCTCTTCGCCGATTACGCCTACGCGCTGGCCCAGGCCTTCACCGGGTTCTACGAGACCACCCCCGTGCTGGGGGCGGAAGCGGAGAAACGGCGATTTCGTCTGGCACTGGTGGACGCCTTCCGCCGGGTGATGGCCGGCAGCCTGGGTATCCTGGGCATTCCAGCCCCCAGTGTGATGTGAAGCGCCGGTGCCAGGGAAGCGCCCCGGACCGGCTGAAACGGAGGTTCGAAGCATGCAGCTGACCGTACTGGGGGTTTGCGGCGGGTATCCGGCGGCGGGAAGAGCCTGCTCGGGATACCTGGTACAGGCGGGTCCCGCCTCGATCCTGGTGGACTGTGGCAGTGGGGTGATGTCCAACCTGGGACGGCACGCGGACTTCCGGGGCCTGGATGCGGTGGTTCTTTCTCACCTGCACGGAGACCACATGTCCGATCTCCTGGTATTGCGGTACGCTGTGCAGCGAGCCCTCGCCGAGGGGACGCGGGCGCGGCCCCTGGCCGTTTATGCTCCCCCCTTGCCCGAAGAGGAGTTCGAGCGCCTGCGTTACAAGCAGGTGCTCGAACTCCGGCCCATCGACCCCGACGAGAAGCTTGAGCTGGGGGGGATGGTGTTTCGGTTCCTGGCCGTGCCCCATCCCGTCCTTACGTACGCCATGGCCATCGAGCACGGGGGAAGGAAGCTGGTGTACACGGGGGACACGGGCTGGCACGATCCCCTGGTGGGATTCGCCGCCGAGGCAGATCTCCTGCTCTGCGAGGCCACACTGCTCGAGGACGGCAGCAGGTCACCCGGTCACCTGACAGGCAGGGAGGCCGGAGGGCTGGGGCGGCGGGCCCGGGCCAGGCGGCTGCTCCTTACCCACCTCTGGCCGACCGCCGACTGGGCCAGGGTGCTGGAAGAGGCCCAGGCGGCGCTGGGCGAAGCGGGACTGCCGGTGGAGCTGGCGGGCGAGGGCAGCCGCTACCAGGTATGACGATGACACGAAGGGGCGGGATATCGCAGTACACTGAAACCGGGACGATGGACCCGCGGCGGGACGCCGCACGGATCCGGGATGGTGGCGCCGCGGAAGACGCGGCACCGATCCGGTATGGTGGCGCCGCGGTAGGACCCCGTCCCGAGAGGGATACGCCTGTCGGCGTCGAATGAGCAGGGAGAAACTATCGGGGGGCTTACGCACCGTTGGAGAAGAAGGAAAGCGTCCGGGAGGCACGCACTGGAGAAACCACGAAGAGGAGAGTGGCCCGCCTGCTCTCCCGCGCGGCCGGTCACCTGGCCCGCGGCAACCACCGTTACGCCGCCCGGGCTCTATACCAGGCGATGGATGAAGATCCCCACAACCCGGACATCCGTCGCCAGCTGGCGGAGGTCCTGCTGGATTCCTGTGAGGACTGGATGGTGGGAGGGGCTCTGGGGCGGGAGTGGACGGAGCAGCGCATGACCGCAGTGATTGATCCCCTCCGCCCCCTGCTGAAGGGAAACGGCGACCCGGCGAGCCTCAAGCTGCTGGGTCGCATCTATGCCCGCTTCCGCCGCTACGACGAGGCGGCCCGGGCTTTGCACCGTATCCTGGCCACCGGGCGGGAGGACGCCGAAGCCCACAACCTGCTCGGGCGCATTTATCTGCAGGCGGGCAGGGTCGATCTGGCGGGCGATCATTTCCGGCAGGCCCTCGGGCTCTATACGCGCGATGCCTCCGCCATGGTGGGGGCGGCGCTGGTGGAGATCCGGGAGGGACGTCACAACGAGGCCATCGCCCACCTCCGTCAGGCCGTAGAGGTGGAACCCTCCTGCACCGAGGCGTACTGCCGCCTGGGCGAGCTGTACCTCTACCACCTGGGGAACCTGCACCGCGCCTCCTTGATGGCCCGGCAGGCTTTGCTTGCCGATCCCCAGTACCCCATGGCCCGCCACCTCCTGGGGATGGTGTATTACCTGAATGGTGACGTTGAGCAGGCGGTGCGGGAGTGGCAGAAGACGGTTTCCGGGCTGAACGCCTACGGTCCCTCCCTGCATACCCTGGCCAACGTGGCCCTCGAGCAGGAGGATTACCAGGCGGCGCGGGGATACCTGGAGCGCCTCCTTTTCGCCTATCCTGACGACGCTGAGGCCAAGGTGAAGCTGGGGCTGGCCAATGCCGCCGTGGGCGATTACTACGGGGCCTCCCGCCTGTGGGAAGAGGTCCGTCGCCAGGACAGACAGGAAGGATACGCGCGGGTCTTTCTGGCCGACCTCTATGCCTCCCTCGACCGCTGGGAGGAGGCGTGGGAGGTACTGGAGGAAGCCCTGACCCTGGAGTTGCCGCCTGATCTGGACGAGCAACTCCACGATCTGCTCCTGGAAGCGTACGCCCATTGCCCCGTCTACGATCTGGCTTCCCGGACGGTGGATGCGGCCGTGCGCCGATACCCCAGTGACCCGGCCATCCTCCTGGCCGCCTCCCTGGTGCACACCGGGGGAAGGAGCTTCGCCCTGGCGCGCGAGTACGCCGAGCGCGCCCGGCGGCTGCAGCCGGCTGACCCGGGGGTCTACCGTGTGCTGGGCGTATGGCACATGGAGAGGGGCGAGCTCGAGGAGGCCCGCGAGGTCCTGGAGCGCGGCTACGCTCTCAACCGCAATGACCCCCGCACGGCGTGCGACCTGGGGGAGCTGCAGGCCCGGCGGGGAGACTGGGAGGAAGCGATGCGCTGGTGGGAGGACGCCTGCCGTCTGGACCCCGAAGACATGGGATACCTGCGCCGGCTGGCCTTCGCCTACCAGCGGACGGGCAGGGCCGACAAAGCCCGAGAAGCCTGGGAGCGCTACCTGGGGGCGGTTCCCGAGGACACCGCTGCCCAGGTGGCGTACGGCCAGGTTTGCCTGCGGCAGGGGGACCTGGTGACGTGCGAGGCGGTTTGCCGTCGGGTGATGGCTCGCGAGCGGTATCACCCCGTGGCCCTTGCCCTGCTGGGTGCGTGCGCTCTGCGGGCGGGTGATCCCAGGGATGGCCTGCGCTACTTCAAGGCGGCGTGGAAGCACGGGCGCGATGCTTTCCTGGCCACCTGGCCCACCCTGGACTTCGGGGATGACGGGGCACTCCCCCGGCTGCTGACAGCTCTCCGCCGGGGCCGCTACGACCGGGCATTCAAAGCTGAAATGATGGGCCTTCTCAGCGAGGGAAGCTATACCCGGGGGTGAACTGTTGCACCTCAAGGGCAAGAAGGTGGCAGTGGTCGGCCTGGGCGTCTCCAACCTGGGCCTGGTACGGTTTCTCCTGCTCCAGGGGGCGCGGGTGACCGTCCTGGACCGGAAGCCAGCCGAGGAACTGGCCGGTCGCCTGGAAGAAGTACGCCAGGCCCAGGCGGGCCCGGGTGGGCCGGGCGCAAGGGAGCGGGCGTCCCCCGTGCGTGCCGTGCTCGGTCCCGGCTACCTGGACGCCCTGGATGAAGGATTCGACGTCATCTTCCTCACGCCGGGGATGCCCAAGCGCCTTCCCCAGGTGGAGGAGGCCCGCCGCCGGGGCGCCGTGGTTTCCGGGGAGATCCCCCTCTTCCTGGAGCTGTGTCCGGCCCCCGTGGTGGGAATCACCGGCAGTGCGGGTAAGACCACCACCTCCACGCTGGTGGCCCGCATGCTGGAGGCATCGGGCTATCAGGTGTACCTGGGGGGTAACATCGGGCTACCCCTCATCGACCGGGTGGATCGTATTCCGTCCGACGCCCGCGTGGTCCTGGAGCTTTCGTCATTTCAGCTGGAGCTCACCGGGCGCAGCCCCCACGTGGGAGTGCTGCTGAACCTCCTCCCCGACCACATGGACGTCCACTCCTCCTGGGACGAGTATGTGGCGGCCAAACGCCGGGTTTTCCTGTTTCAGGGGCCGCGGGACTGCGCCGTCCTCAACGGAGAGGACGAGCTGGTGGCGCCCCTGGCAGAGGAGGCACCCGGGAAGGTCCTCTTCTTCGGGGAACGCGGGCCTTTCCCGCAGGGGGCATGGGTGGAGGGGGGGGGCGCAGCCCGGCAGGTGGTGTTGCGTCTGCCGGGGGAGGAAGCCCGCCCGGTGTGCGCGGTGGGCAGCCTGCGTCTGGTGGGACGTCACAACCTGCTCAACGCCCTGGCCGCCGTGACCGCCGCCGGGCTGATGGGGGCCGGGCGGGCCGCCATGGCGGAGGTGCTGGGCGACTTTGCCGGAGTTTCCCATCGCCTGGAGCGGGTGGCGGAGGTGGACGGGGTGCTGTACGTCGACGACTCCATCGCCACCACCCCCGACCGGGCCCGGGCCGCGCTGGCCGCCCTGCCCGGACCCCTTATCCTGATCGCCGGGGGGTACGACAAGAAGCTGGACTTCACCAGCTTTGCCCGCGCCCTGCCGGGCCGGGTGCGTCACCTGATACTGATGGGTGCCACCGCCCCCCGCATCCGCGCGGCCGTGGAGCAGCTGCCCGGGCCCGATCTGCCCGCACCGGTACTGCATGAGGTGGGCGGCATGGCCGAGGCGGTGGAGCTGGCCCGCTCTCTGGCCCGGTCCGGGGACACCGTGCTGCTCTCTCCCGCCTGCGCTTCTTTCGATATGTTCCGGAACTACGAAGAGAGGGGGACGATATTCGCAGAGCTGGTGCGGCGTATGGCGGGGGAGGGTGCATCATGAGCTGGGGCCCCATCGATCAGGATCTGGTGGCGGCGGTGGACCGCCTGTTGCAGGAGCGATATGGCGGTGACCGGTCCGCCCTGTTACTGGGACAGGTGGACTCCAACCCGGTAGACGTGCTGGTGGCCACGGTGCTGTCCCAGGCTACCACCGATCGGGCCAGCCTGGCGGCGTTCCGCCGCCTGAAGGAACGTTTCCCCCGCTGGGAGATGCTGCTCGGAGCCTCGACTGCTCAACTGGAAAAGCTCATTGCTCCCGCCGGCCTGGGGCGCCAGAAGGCCCTGCGCATCCTGGATATCCTCAAAGCACTCCAGGTCCGCGGCGGCGGGGTTTCCCTGGACTTCCTGCGCGGGATGCCCGCGGAGGAGGCGCGTCGGTTTCTCGAAGGGTTGCCCGGAGTGGGTCCCAAGACGGCTGCCTGCGTCCTGCTCTTCGGGCTGGGGCGGGCGGCGTTTCCGGTGGATACCCACGTGTACCGGGTGGCGCGCAGGCTGGGTCTCGTGCCCGAGAAGGTGGACCGGGTGCGGACGCAAAAGATCTTACAGGAGAGCCTGGACCCGGAGCGCTACTTTCGCCTGCACGTCAACCTCATCGTCCATGGTCGGCAAGTGTGCCGGGCCCGGCGCCCCCGGTGCTCCGAGTGTCCCTTGGCGGCCCTTTGTACTGCCGCTTCCACTCCTCCCAACCCTCAACATGCGCAAACTCCGCTTCGATTTCCGCCCGGTCGGGAACGATGTCGGGAATGAGGGTCAGGTCGTGCTCGCAGTGCGGGCATATCCAGCGTATGGGGGTGGTGGCCGCCGAATAGGAGAGCCTGTGGCAGTTGGGGCACCTTTTCCAGGGCACGGGAGATTCCCCCCTTCTATTCCTCCAAAGATTATCACCTATGGTATTCATCGTCAAAGGGGAGGTGGGCGTGATGGGTTCGGCCCGATTCAATCACCTCCATCTGCACACCGAATTCAGCCTGCTGGACGGCGCCGCCCGCGTGGAACAGGCGGTTTCCCGGGCGGCGGCCATGGGATGCACGGCCCTGGCGGTCACGGACCACGGGGTCATGTACGGGGTGGTGCCCTTCTACCAGTCCTGCCGGCAGCACGGCATCAAGCCCGTCCTGGGGTGCGAGGTGTACGTGGCGCGGCGTACCCGGCACGACCGTCAGCCCAAGGTGGATGAGGACCCCCATCACCTGGTCCTGCTGGCCCGCGACCAGGAGGGTTATCGCAACCTGGTGCGCCTGGTCTCCCTGGCTCACCTGGAGGGATTCTACTACCGACCACGGGTGGACTGGGAGTTGCTCGAGCGGTACCATGGGGGGCTGGTTGCCCTGAGTGCCTGTCTGGCCGGGGAGGTCCCGCGCGCCATCCTGGAGGGCGAGCAGGCGGGAGACGACGGTCGGCGCGCCCGGGAGGTGGTGGCCAGGTACCGGGAGCTGTTCGGCCGGGATTCCTTCTATCTGGAGGTGCAGGAGAACGGCCTGGCCCCCCAGCGCCAGGTCAACCGGGAGATGGTGCGCCTGGCCCGGGAAATGGGAGTGGGCCTGGTGGCCACCAACGACGTGCATTACCTGGAGCAGGCGGACGCCCGTATGCACGACGTCCTCCTGTGCATCCAGACCCAGACCACCGTGGACGACCCCGGGCGCCTGCGGTTTGGCTCGGACCAGTTCTACCTGCGCTCGCCCGAGGAGATGGCCGGCCTCTTCCGGGAATTGCCCCAGGCTCTGGAAGCCACCCTGGACATCGCCGAGAGCTGCCAGGTGGAGCTCCCGTCCGGCCGGCTTCACCTTCCCCAGTTCCCCGTCCCCGAGGGACACAGCGAGGCCTCCCACCTGCGCCATCTCTGCTACCAGCGGCTGCCCGGGCGCTACGCCGACCCGCCCCCCGAGGTGAGGGAGCGCCTGGAGTACGAACTGACCATGATCGAGCGCATGGGATACCCGGGCTACTTCCTGATCGTTTGGGACTTCGTGGAATTCGCGCGGCAGAACGGCATCCCGGTAGGGCCAGGACGGGGATCGGCCGCCGGGAGCCTGGTCGCCTACGTGCTGGGGATCACCGACGTCGATCCCCTCCGTCACGGGCTTCTCTTCGAGCGCTTCCTCAACCCCGATCGGGTCACCATGCCGGACATGGACATCGACTTCTGTTTTGAACGGCGCGACGAAGTGATCCGTTACGTGGTGGAGAAATACGGCCAGGACTGCGTGGCCCAGATCGTCACCTTCGGTACCATGAAGGCCCGGGCCGCCATCCGCGACGTGGGCCGCGCCCTGGGTCTCCCGTACGGGGAAGTGGATCGCATCGCCAAGATGGTCCCCGCCGTGCTGGGCATCACCCTGGAGCAGGCCCTGGCCACCAGTCCCGACCTGGCCCAGGCATATCGGGGCCGGGAGGAGGTACGGGAACTCATCGATCTGGCCCGCCGCATGGAGGGAATGCCCCGGCACGCTTCCGTACATGCCGCCGGCGTGGTCATTGCCCCCGAACCCCTGGTGGGCCTGGTGCCCTTGCAGAAGACGCCTGACGGCGCCGTGGTCACCCAGTTCCCCATGGAAGTGCTGGAGGAACTGGGCCTCCTCAAGATGGACTTCCTGGGGCTGCGCAACCTCACCGTCATCGACCACGCGGTGAAGCTGATCGAGAAGATGGGGCAGCGGGTGGATTGGAACACGATAGCGCTGGACGACCCGGCGGTGTATGCGCTCCTCGGGCGGGGGGAGACCCTGGGGATATTCCAGCTGGAAGCCGGCTGGGTTCAGGACCTCCTGCGCCAGCTGCGCCCCGCCACCTTCGAGGACATCGTGGCCATCGTGGCCCTGGTGCGCCCCGGTCCCATGGAGCAGATACCCGAGTACCAGCGTGCCAAGCAGAGCGGGGCCCGGTACCTGCATCCCAGCCTGGAGCCCATCCTGAAGGACACCTACGGCGTGATGATCTACCAGGAGCAGGTCATGCAGGTGGTGTCGCGCCTGGCCGGATTTACCCTGGCCCAGGCCGACCTCTTGCGCCGGGGGATGGCCAAGAAGAAGCCGGAACTGGTGGCGGCGCAAAGGGTTCGTTTCATCGAAGGTGCGGTGAGCCGGGGAGTGGATCGCCAGGTGGCGGAGCAGGTGTTCGCGGCCATCGAGCGGTTTGCCGGTTACGCCTTCAACCGCAGTCATGCGGCTGCCTACGCCCTGCTGGCCTACCGCACGGCGTACCTCAAAGCCCACTATCCCCTGCCATACATGGTGGCCCTCCTCACCTCGGTGATGGACTCCAGTGACGACGTGGCCCTGTACATAGACGAGTGCCGTCGCCTGGGGGTGACCCTGCTGCCCCCCGACATCAACCGGGGGGAGCTGGCATTCAGCATCGAAAGGGACGAGGACGGGCGCGATGCCATCCGTTTCGGCCTGGGGGCCGTGAAGAACCTGGGCCGGGCGGCCATCGAATCCATCGTGCGGGCGCGCCAGCAGGGGCCCTTCCGTTCTCTCCACGACTTCTGCGAACGGGTGGACACCCGCCTCCTCAACCGCAGGGCAGCGGAAAGCCTCATCAAGGCAGGGGCCTTCGATACCCTGGGGGCCCGGCGGGCCCAACTCATGGCCATCCTCGATCAGGCCCTGGAGCGGGGTCAGGGAGACTCCCGCGGGGCCGGGCAGCTGTCATTCTTCGACCTGGGGGCGGAGGCCTTCGCCGCTCAGGATCAGCTGCCGGGCGTGCCCGAATTCCCCCCGCAGGCCCTGCTGGCCATGGAAAAGGAAGTGCTCGGCCTGTACCTTTCCGGTCACCCTCTCGACTCCTACCGCCAGCACCTGGAGAGGGGGGCCACCTGCCGCTGCGGGGCCCTGGCCGATGCGCCCGACGGAAGCGCGGTTACGGTGGGGGGTGTGGTGCTGGGCATCAAGCGCATTACCACCAGGGCAGGGGAACCGATGGGATTCGTGGAACTGGAAGATATGTCGGGGCACGTCGAGGTGGTGGTGTTTCCGCGGGTTTTCGAGCGCTTCCGGGGGTGCCTGGTGAAGGACGCGGTGGTCCTGGTGAAGGGGACCCTGCAGCGATCCGAGGGCGAAGAAGGGCAGCGCGTGGCTAAGGTGATGGCCGAGGAGGTGGTCCCCCTGGCCTGCCCGGGGTCGCTGGTGGTGGCGCTCCGCACGGCGGAGCAGGAGGAAAAAGCCCTGCGCGAGTTGAAGGGCATCCTGGCGCGATATCCGGGCAGCATGCCGGTACGGGTTGATTTCGCAGGGCGGAAGAAGGCGATCCTGGTCGATCCGGGCCTGTGGGTGGAGGATACCAACGAGTTGCGATGGGAGTTGCAGGATCTGCTTGGGGATGGCGCCGTTTACGCGGCGGGAGAGGTGGGCTAGCCCGCCAGGGCCTGTTCAGAGAACCCAGGGGCCCGTTACCGCAGCGGTACGGGCCGGAGAGCCGGGAGGTATCATGGGCGGGAGCAAGACGGCGACCGGGGTCTGGAAGGTGGTGTATGTCGCTCCCCACCATTCGGTGGCAGAGGCTGCCCGGGAGGCGCTGGTTCGGGAGGGATTCTACGTCCTGCTCCGCCCCGTGCAGGCGGTGGCGGGACCCTCGCCCATTGAGGTCCTGGTGCCCAGGAGCGAGGCCGTCGAGGCCACGCGGATTTTGCAGGTGGTCCTGGGCAGAATCTATGGCTGTGACGACGCCTGGTGAGGTTGCGCAGGCGGCGGCAATGTGGGCATGGGTCGAGGCCTGGTGAGGTTGCGGCAGTGGGTAGAGTCGGCGTCCTGACCAGCGGTGGCGACGCTCCGGGGATGAATGCGGCCCTGCGGGCAGTGGTCCGGCAGGCGGTAGCTTCCGGGAGCGAGGCAACCGGCATCGAGCATGGGTTCGCGGGTTTGCTTTCGGGCGGGTTCCGGCCCCTGCCCCTGGGGGCGGTGGGAGGGATCCTGCACCGGGGCGGCACCGTGCTTTTCACGGCCAGATGCGAGGAGTTCAAGCAGCGCCCGGCTCAGGAGAAGGCCATCGCGCATCTCCGGGCAGCCGGGATCGACGGGCTGGTGGTGATAGGGGGGGACGGGTCTTTCCGGGGAGCCCAGGCGCTGCACGAGCTGGGTTTCCCCGTGGTGGGGGTTCCCGCCACCATCGACGACGACATCCCCTTTACCGAGCATGCCATCGGGTTCGACACCGCGGTCAACACCGCGGTCTGGGCCATCGACCGCATCCGCGATACCGCCACCTCCCACGAGCGCATCTTCCTCATCGAGGTGATGGGCCGGGATACGGGCCATCTCGCCCTGGCGGTGGGCCTGGCGGCGGGGGCGGAATCGGTGGTGGTGCCCGAGTTCCCCGAGCCCATCGAGGAGATATGCGCCCGCGTGCTCCGCGGCCGCAACCGCGGCAAGAAGCACGATCTCATCGTGGTGGCGGAAGGGGCGGGCAGCGCCTACGACGTGGCCCGCGAAGTACAGTCCCGTACTGGCATGGAGACCCGGGTCACCGTGCTCGGACACATCCAGCGGGGGGGATCGCCCACCGCGTATGACCGCACGCTGGCCAGCCGCCTGGGCGCGGCGGCAGCCGAAGCCTTGCGGCAGGGGATGAGCGGGGTCATGGCGGGAATCGAGGGTGGTGAGGTCAGGTTCACGCCCTTCCCCCAGGTGCTTTCGGGGCGGAGGGCCCTCGACCGCCAGCTGTGGGAGCTTACCCACGTCCTCGCCATCTGACCTGTTCCCCCCAGGCCCCGCCGACGCCAGGCCTCGGGGTTCGGGGTGGACCGAGGACGAGGAGAGATGAGAGGTGAAGGACGACCATGAGCGGGAGATGGCGCCGCACCAAGGTGGTGGCCACCCTGGGGCCGTCGTCTTCGGACGGCGAGGTGCTGCGGGCCATGGTGCGGGCCGGCCTGAATGTGGCCCGCCTGAACATGTCCCACGGGCGGCTGGAGGAGCACCAGGCCCGGCTGGAGACCCTGCGCCGGGTGTGCCGCGAGGAGAAGGCCACCCTGGGTGTCCTGGTCGACCTGCGCGGCCCCGAGGTGCGCGTGGGTCCCATCCTCGGAGGCTCGGTGCTGCTGGACAGGGGCGCCAGGTTCTCCCTCACCACGGCCTCGACGTCCGCGGGCACGGTCGAAGACCTCCCGGGGGGCCACCGGGGTGGGGACACCCCTGTCGGGCGGGCGGCTGTCAACTATCGAGGGTTCGCCGGCGACGTCTCTCCCGGCCAGCTCCTGCTCCTGGACGATGGCAACATAGCTCTCGTCGTGGAAGGGGTGGCCGGCGACGAGGTGCGCTGCCGGGTGGAGCGCGGGGGCATCCTGGCCCAGGGGAAGAAGGTGGTGGTGCCGGGCGGCCTGCTCCGGTTGCCCGCCGTCTCCGATGCGGACCGGGAGGCCATCGCCTGGGGAGTCCGCCAGGAGGTGGATTTCTTCGCCTGCTCCTTCGTGCGCAGCGCTGGCGACGTGGTGGAGGTTCGCCGGGTGGCGGAGGAACTGGGCGGCGACCAGGAAATCGTGGCCAAGATCGAAACGCGCCAGGCCCTGCAGGATCTGGATGCCATCCTGAAGATCTCCGATGGGCTCATGGTGGCCCGGGGCGACCTGGGAGTGGAGATGCCGGCAGAGGAGGTTCCCCTGGTGCAGAAGGACCTCATCGCCCGCTGCAACCGGCTGGGCAAACCGGTCATCACCGCCACCCAGATGCTGGAGTCAATGGTGGAGCGACCCGTCGCCACCCGGGCCGAGGCGTCGGATGTGGCCAACGCCATCCTGGACGGCACGGACGCCGTGATGCTGTCGGCGGAAACGGCTACCGGCAAGTACCCGGTGGAGGCGGTGGCGTTCATGGCCCGCATCGCCGCCCGCACCGAAGAAGCTCTCCCCTACGACCGCATCCTGGCCGCCCGGGAGGGTGCTCCCCTGGAGGCGGTGACCGACGCCATCAGCCACGCCAGTTGCCGAGCCGCCCGCGACCTCGGGGCCGCCGCCATCATCACCCCCACCCAGTCGGGATACACGGCCCGCATGGTGGCCAAATACCGGCCGGCCTGCCCGGTGCTGGCCTTGAGCCCTCACGAGCGCGTGCGGCGGCGCCTGGCCCTGGTATGGGGCGTCCAGCCCCTGCCCGCCTCCCAGACCGCAGACCCCGAGGAGATGTTCTCCGAGGCCATCGCCACCTGCCTGGCGGCCGGATACATATCCCAGGGCGACCTGGTGGTGATCACGGCCGGCATTCCCGTGGGGGTGCCTGGCACCACCAACCTGCTGCGCGTCCACACCGTGGGGGAAATCCTCCTGCAGGGCCGCGGCGTCGGCTTCCGGGCGGGCTCCGGCCGCGTGTGCGCCGGCCGTTCCCTGGAGCAGATCCAGAGCCGCTTCCAGCCCGGCGATGTGCTGGTGGCGCCTGCCACCGACGCGGGCTACGTCCCCCTGCTGCGCCGGGCGTCAGCCCTGGTGGTCGAGGAGGGTGGCCTCAGTTCCCACGCCGCCATCTGTGCCCTGGAGTTGGATCTTCCCGCCGTGATCGGCGCCGAAGATGCCACCCGCAGGCTTGAGACCGGCGCCGTGGTCACCGTGGACGCCCGCCGCGGCCTTGTCTACCGCGGCCGCGCCCGCGTCCCCTGACTCCTCCCCTTGGCGCACGACCCCCCCGCGTCCCCTGACTCCCCCTGATCTCCGGCCCCCTAACGCTCGGTTCCACACCGTCAGCCAGTTGACCGTGCGGGGCCTTTCACTGTCAGTGAGCTGACCGTGTGGAGTTCTCCCCCGCCAGTCCTCGACCTCGCCCGGGTCCGGTCGCTCCGGACCGTTACCATAAGTGCGGTCACTTGCCAGTTATGTGACCAGCATTCCCCCTTGGCGAGGTGCCGGGGGGCATCAGTGTCACTCAGCTGACCGTGTGGGGGCCGATACTGTCAACTGGGTGACGGTGTGGGCCTCCGGTCATACGGAAGGGTGACCGGTACTTAAGTGATGCACAGGCCTGCAACATGTGATCAGGCGTGCAAGATGCCGTGCAGGAACTGGCGCATGTGGGCCCACAGGCGGGTCAATCCAGACCGCAATGTCGATGTCCCGGAAGGGGAGTACTGGTGCCGGAGGTGGGAATCGAACCCACACGGGGATTAACCCCATCCGCTTTTGAGGCGGACCCGTCTGCCTGTTCCAGCACTCCGGCCCAAGCCTATCTTAGCAAACCGTTCGTGCCCCTGCAACTCCATTGTAACGGTGCGTTTTGTGCGACGCCAGTTGAGCAAGTGCCGGGCACGGCGTCCGCCGGAGGAGAAGAGGCGGCGTTAGCGCGCATAGAGTGCTAGGGCGGGATGTGATCCTCCCTGGCACTCGTGTGGCTACGTCGGGTCGTCCTGACCCTGCTTGGAGTACTGCTGGCTGGCGTGTGCGGCTCTGGTGGTGGCACCGCGGTTGCGTGCGAGGAGGCGCAGGCGGTGGCGGGTACGATGCCGCACCCTGGGGGGGTGGGGGAGTTCCCTCGTGACTTCCTCATGCTGAATCTGCCCGCCATGCGCCTCCAGGTGTGGAGGGACGGGCTGCTGCGCGGTTGCTACCAGGTGGCGATAGGGAAGCCATCGCAGCCCACTCCCACGGGCATCTATCGGGTGGTGGCCAGGCGCATGCGTCCCACCTGGTATCCTCCCGAGGGGGGTCCTCCGGTACCGCCCGGACCGGATAACCCCCTGGGCTCGCGCTTCCTGGCCCTGAGCCTGCCCGGTTACGGCCTCCACGGCACCAACGCGCCGGCGTCCATCGGTCACGCGGTTTCCCGCGGATGTATCAGGCTGTCAGAGAGCGACGTGGCCCTGCTCTGGCGGTGGGCATATCAGGGAGTGCCGGTGCGAATAGTGTATGAGAGGTTGGTGGCCGATCCTGCCAGCTGGGGGACGGCGCTGATGGTGTGGCCGGACCCGTATGGCCGCATGAGGCCGGCTCCCCAGCGGGTGGCGAGCCTCTGCCCCTGGCCCGAAGAGGCGCTGCCCCTGGGTGAGGATGCCTTCGCCTGGGTGGAAGAAGGTCCGGTTCTCGTATGGGCGGCCGCCCCGGCCCGCGAGGAACCGGTTGTGCGCCTGCTGGACGAAGGTTCCTGGCTGGGAGGGAAAGGAGTTGGGCATGAGGTGTCGAACTAGGTTTCTGGCCCTTTGAATGGAGGGGGTCCCTCTGGACAGCTATGCCGAAGGCCTCCTTGAGCGGTGCAGGCGCGGCAACGTGGAGGCCTTCGAAGAGTTAATCGCGCCATACATGCAGAAGGTCTACAACCTTGCCCTCCGCCTCAGCCGCAATCCCGAAGACGCCAGTGACCTGGCCCAGGAGGCGCTGCTGCGCGCATTCGTCAGCCTGCGGGATTTCCGCGGGGAGTGTGCCTTCTCCACATGGCTGTATCGCATCACCTTCAATGTGTGCCGCGACGAGGCCAGGCGCCGTCGCCGCCATCCGGCCGTGTCTCTCGACGAACCCCTGGCCTCGGCGGAAGGGGAGAAGACCCCGCGGCAACTCGTTTCCACGGCGGGCGATCCTGTGGAAGAGGCGGAAGGCCGGGAAGTGCGTGAGGTCATCTGGGAGGGGATACGGTCCCTCAGCCCGGAGTTCCGCGCCGTGCTGGTGTTGCGGGATATCGAGGGTCTCGCTTACGAAGAGATCGCCGAAGCGCTGGACATATCTCTGGGCACGGTCAAATCGCGCCTGAACCGGGCCCGCAGCGCCCTGAAGGCAAGGTTTGCCTCCCAGGAACTTTTTTCGGGCCCGAACGTCAGAAGTGACAGAGGGAGGCCCGGTCGTTGAACTGCCAGCAGGCGCGTGAACTCCTGTCCCTGTGCGTAGATGGGGAACTCCCGGCGGCGGAGCGGGCAGATCTCGAGGAGCACCTGGACCAGTGCGAGGAATGCCGGTGCGAACTTGCAGAGCTGCAGGCGCTGGTGGACGCCCTGGGAGCGTTGCCCGAAGAGCCCCTTCCCGCGGGATTCGGGGAGAGCCTGCACGACAGCTTGACGCGACGGTCGTGGCGGCTGGTGCTGGCACCCAGACTGGGGCGCCTTTTGCCCGGTCCGGTTTCCTTCCCTCCCGCCTGGGCGCGTGCCCTGGCAGTGGCATGTCTGGTGGTGTTCCTGGGGTCCAGCCTGGTGACGCTGGCCGGCCTGGGTCGGGGCTGGTGGATGCCGGCGGCCAACCCCTTCCTGGCGCCCTCGCTGTTGTCTGGTGACCTCGGCCGTGCGTCTTCCCCCCAATGGGATCAAGGAGCGCAGGATCGCGTCCTCACCGGGACCGAGGTGGCCAGTAGCGATCGCAGCGCCGGGCTGAGCCAGGTCACCGGTCCGGCCGTGGCTCCCGATGTGCGGCCCCAGTCCGCGGGAGGCGGTGCCTGGGTGGCGGCCGGCCAGGTACAGGGGATGCAGGCCGCCCTGCAGGGCGAGATGGATCTGCAGGTGGTGGACATCGACCAGGCCGTGTCACGCCTCACCTCCCTGGCCGAGGAGGCGGCCGGCTACCTGCAGGACTCCACGGTGACGTCGCAGGACGGCAGGCGCCAGGCCGTGGTGGTGGTGCGGGTCCCGGGTGGCTCCCTGAGCGGGGTCATGGCCAAGGCCCGCGATCTGGGCCGGGTGCTGGGAGAGAAGGTGACCACCCGCAGCCTCACCCAGGATTGGGTGGACGCAGAGGCCCGCCTGCGCATCATGCGGGTGCAGGAGAAGGCCCTCAATGACCTGCTGGCCAACGCGCGCAACATCGACGAGGTGCTGCGCATCCAGTACGAGGTATACCGGTTGCAGGCCGACATTGAATCGCTGGAGTCGCGGATGAAGTATCTGCAGGAGGACCAGAACATGGCCGCCTTGCAGGTGGTCCTCCGCGAGGCAGGTATGGTGGCCACCCTGGGTCCCTGGCAGAGGGCGCAGGTGGCCTTCGTGGGGACGGTGCAGGCGATGGAGAGGCTGGGACAGGAGGCAATCGTATACGTAGCCCAGGCATTCCCGGTGCTGTTGCTGGGCGGCCTGGCCTGGCTGGTGTATGCCCGCTTCGGGCACGGACGCTGGCACCGTTAACATTTCCGGCATATGCGGGGCCGGGTGTATCGCACCCGGCCTTTTCTATTTGGTGGTATAGTGTAAGGGGCGTACGTGGTGCACATCGGGGGTGGGAGATGTGGCGGTTATTACTGTGCATGGGGGGCGGGAGCGGTGGCGCGGGACCGCGTGATCCTCATTGATGGTAACAGCCTGGCCCACCGGGCCTTCTGGGCGCTGCCCGACCTGAAGACGTCCGGCGGCGTGCCCACCAGTGCCATCCACGGCTTCCTGGCCATGATGCTGCGCCTGGTCCAGGGGGAGCGGCCTGGCTACCTGGCGGTGGCCTTCGACCGGGCCGAACCCACCTTCCGTCATGTCGAGTACGAGGGGTACAAGGCCCAGCGGGCCGGGAGTCCGGAGGAGTTCCGGATGCAGGTGCCCGTCCTCAAAGAAGTGCTCCTGTCTCTGGGAGTGCCCGTCTTCGAGAAAGAGGGTTACGAAGCGGACGACATCCTGGGGAAGCTGGCCCGCGAGGGTAGCCGCGCCGGGCTGGGGGTGCTCATCGTCACCGGCGATCGCGACGCCCTCCAGCTGGTCGATGAAGACGTGCACGTGGTTCTTACCCGCCGCGGCATCACCGACCTGGTACGGTATGACCGGGAAGCCATGGAGCGGGAATTCGGTATTACCCCAGCCCAGGTGCCCGACGTCAAGGGCCTGATGGGGGATGCCTCGGACAACATCCCCGGAGTGCCAGGGATCGGCGAGAAGATCGCGTATCGCCTCATCCGGCGCTGGGGCAGCCTGGATGCGGTTCTGGAACACGCCGGCGAGGTGGAGGAGAACCGGCGGGTGAGGGAGGCATTGCTCACTCATCGGGAGCAGGCCCTGCTCTCGCGGAAGCTGGCCACCATCGATGCGGATGTGCCACTGGAAGTCGACCTGGAGGCCTGCCGCTGGCGGCCGGCCGACCTGGAGCGCGCGGAGGAGCTGTTCCAGAGGCTCGAGTTGCGCAGCGTCTGGCAGAAACTGCTCGAGGTGCTGGACCGGGAAGGTTCGCCGGCCGGGGCGGGAGGTACTGTCTCGATCCCCGCCGGGGGGGGAGGAACTGTCTCGGTCCCCGCCGGGACGGGAGGCGCCGTGCCGGCGCCCGGCGGACAGGGAGGTGTTGAGCCGGAACAGGACCTTTCCCGCGGGCGGGAAGCGGTGGTTGGCGCCATGGGCGAGGGTCTGCCGGAGGCGGAGGCGGTGGCCTCCGCCAGGGAACTGGAAGAGGTCTGGCCGTCTTTCCTGGAGGCGTGCAGGCGGGGGACCCTGGGGGTCGCCGCCCACCTTGAGGGATCACCGGCGGTGCGTGCCAGCCTGGTGGGACTGGCGCTGGCGGCGCCCGGCCGGGTGCTGTATGTGCCCCTCGCGACCGGCGGGCAGGGGCTGTCCTGGGACGAGATCAGGGGGCAGTTGACCGGGCTGCTGGCAGACGAATCCGTACCCAAGAGCGGGCACGACCTGAAGTCGCTCCTGGTCTGGTTGCTGGGGAAGGGCGTCCGTCCACGGGGCATGACCTTCGACACCGCGCTGGCCGCCTACCTGCTCGATCCCACGCGATCGGCGTACCCCGTCACGCAGCTTGCCCACCAGTTCCTGGGCCGGAAGGTGCCGTCGCGGGAGGACGTGCTGGGCAAGGGCAAACAGGCAGCCTCATTCCGGTCCCTGGACGTGCGTACTGCCGCCTCTCTTCTGGGTGGAAAGGCTGCCTGCTGCCGGGACGTTATCACTCCCCTGCGAGCTGAGCTGGAAGCAGCCGGCCTCGGCCGCCTGATGGACGAGGTGGAGATGCCCCTGCTCCCTGTGCTGGCTGAGATGGAGCGGGTGGGTGTGCGGCTGGACCTCGAACGCGTGCGCGAGCTGGCCAACGACTTCGGGCGCCGCATCGAGGCCGTGGCCCGGGAGGTCCATCGCCTGGCGGGGTGCACGTTCAACATCAACTCCACCCAGCAGTTGCAGGAGGTCCTCTTCGACAAACTGGGGTTGCCGGCCAAACACCGTACCAAGACCGGGTATTCCACCAGCGCGGAGGCCCTGGAGGAGCTGCGCGCTGTCCACCCCGTGGTGGAGAAGATCCTGGAGCACCGCACCATGGTGAAGCTCAAGGGGACTTACCTCGACGGCATGCCCGCTTTGGTGAACCCGGCCACGGGACGGGTCCACACCACCTTCAACCAGGTGGTCACGGCCACTGGCCGGCTTTCCTCCAACGATCCCAACCTGCAGAACATCCCGGTGCGGGACGAGCTGGGCCGCCGCATCCGCCAGGTGTTCGTCCCCGAGGAGGGCTGGCTTCTCCTTTCGGGCGACTACTCCCAGATCGAGCTGCGGCTCCTCGCCCACGTGTCCGGTGACCCCGGCCTGGTGGAGGCGTTCCGGAACGGGGAGGACATCCACCGGCGTACCGCCTCGGAGGTTTTCGGGGTCCCTCTGGACGGAGTCACCGCCGAGATGCGGTCCCGGGCGAAGGCGGTCAACTTCGGGATCGTATACGGGATCAGTGACTTTGGCCTGGCCCAGCAGCTGGGCATCGGTCGCGGGGAAGCACGGGAGTACATCACCAGCTACTTCCTGCGCTACCCCGGGGTGCGCAGGTGGATCGACGAGGTGCTCGGGACGGCGCGCACGCAGGGATTCGTCACCACCCTGATGGGACGGCGGCGGCAGCTGCCCACCATACTGAGTCGCAATCCCCAGGAGCGGGGGTTCGCCGAGCGTACCGCCATCAATACCCCCCTGCAGGGGAGCGCGGCCGACATCATCAAGCTGGCCATGGTCAACCTGCACCGGGAACTCAGCAGGCGGGGCATGCGCGCGCGCATCATCCTGCAGGTCCACGACGAGCTCATCCTGGAGGCTCCCCGGCAGGAGCTGGACGATGCTGCCCGCCTGGTGCGGTCGTGTATGGAAAAGGTGATGGATCTGGCCGTGCCTCTGGTGGTGGATCTGAGCGCGGGTCCCACCTGGTACGACCTCTCGCCCCTGTGACGCCATGCCGGAGTTGCCCGAGGTGGAAACCATCCGGCGCACCCTCGAGCCCCACCTGCTCGGGCAGGTGGTGGGGCGGGTGGATCTGCTCACTCCTTCGGTGTGGCGGGGTGAGGAGCCCGGCGCCGCGGCCGGCCAGCGCATCACCGCCCTGGACAGGCGCGGCAAGCATCTCTTGATCTTCCTGGGCGACGCGCGGCCGATGGTGCTGCACACGCACCTGGGGATGACGGGCCGGCTCATCTTCGTGCCGCCCGGGGAACCGGGCCCTGGCCGGCACGTCCACGCCGTGTTCTCCCTGGACCGGGGGGACCTGTACTACCAGGATCAGCGCCGCTTCGGTTACCTGGAGCTGCTGGCGGCCGATGCCGTGGATGCCCATCCCCGGTTGCGGTTGGGGCCGGAGCCGCTGGACGGGGATTTCACGGCCACGGTGCTCGCCGGCATGCTTTCCGGGCGCAGGGCCCCGGTGAAGGCGGTGTTGCTCGACCAGCACATACTGGCCGGGGTCGGGAATATATACGCGGATGAGGCCCTGCACCGCGCCGGGGTGCATCCCCTGCGCCCGGCCGGGGAACTGAGCCGGGCCGAGGTGGGGGCCCTGAGGGATGCCCTGCAAGAGGTACTCGCGGAGGCCATCAGCGCCCGGGGAACCACCTTTTCCGACTACCGGGACGGCGATGGCCAGCCCGGTGAATTCGTGTTCCGGCTGCGGGTGTACGGGAGGGAAGGGGAGCCCTGCCCGCGCTGCGGCGCACCGGTGGCCAGGCAGCGGCTGGGCGGTCGCAGCACATGCTTTTGCCCCCGCTGCCAAAGATAGGGCCGGGAGGAATCACGTGGAGAGGTTCGATCCTCAAGCCCGCCCGGGACCGCCCGGCGGCGGGGGAGGCCGGCAGGGGATGCTGGCGCCGGCGGGCGCCGGCGGCCGGGCCGCAGTGTCATTGTACGTGGTGCTGCTCGCGCTGCTGCTCGTGCTCCCGGGAGTGGGGGCGGGGGGATGCCGGCGGCAACCGCGCGCCAGCGTGCCCACCACCCAGGTGCGGCAGGGAGGAACAGTGCGGGTGGCCCTGCCGGGCGAAGTGGCATCCCTGGATCCCCGGGAGGCGCGCACCCCGGCGGAGCGAATCATGGCGGGGTTGCTCTTCTCTGCCCTGGCGGGCGTGGACGGCCGGGGGGAGGTGTTCCCCGATCTGGCGGTGGGCTGGGCGGGAGGACGGGGCGGCGCCTACTGGACGGTGCGGATTCGCCCCGATGCCGTGTGGCACGATGGGCAACAGGTGACGTCCGATGACGTGCTGTTCACCCTCCGTTCTCATCGGGATCCCCTTCCCGGGCTCACCTGGCAGAGGGTGGACAGCCGCACGGTGCGATTCTTCCTGAGCCATCCCGACGCCGGCTTCCCTTACTGGCTGGCTACGGTGCCCATCCTGCCTGCCCACCTGCTGACCGACGGGGCGGGTGCAGCCCACCAGCCGGTGGGAACGGGTCCCTTCCGCCTGGAGCCAGGGCAAGGGGGGACGGCGTCGCCAGGCGGGGAGCCGCGGGAGATAGCCTTGCTCCCCCACCTCCGGTATCACCGGGGGCGGCCTCATCTCGACGGTCTGGTGGTGCGCATCTATCCCTCCCTGGCGGAGGCCAGCCGCGCTGTCCTGCGCGGAGAAGTCGATTTCGGGCCCGTGCTCCCCGGCGATGCGGAGCGAGCGCGGGCCGCGGGATGGCGGGTGATCGAGACCCATCAGTCTTTCTACATAGCCCTGGCTTTCAACTGCCAGCGCGTCCCGGCCGACCTGCGCCGGGCTATTGTCCACGCCATCGACCGCCCTACGCTCGCGTCAACCCTGGGCGTGCGTGAGGTCCCCCACCCCCTGCCGCTCATCTCCTGGGCATATCCCCCCGAGGTGGCGTGGGGGACGTACGACCCGGGTGCGGCCGGCAGGCTGGTCCAGAAGCTGGGGGAACCCCCTTCTCTCGACCTGATGGTGCCACGAGACGATCCCCTGCGGGCTCGGGCCGCCCGGCTCGTCTCTGCGTATATGGGGACGGTGGGCGTACGCGCCACGGTGCGGGAGGAAGACCCGGACGCTTTCGTGGCCCGGCTGCTTCCGCCCTTCGAATACGACCTGGCACTGATCCCCGAACCCTTCCCCGCCAATCCAGACCTTACCCCCCTCCTGCATTCGGGGCAGATTCCCGCGGGAGGGAGGGGTGGGAACGTGTTCACCTACCGCCAGCCCGCCCTGGATGCGCTCCTCGACCGGCTGCGGCAGGAGCTGGACCCCGCCACGAGGAAATCCCTGGTCCAGCAGGTGACGGACCTGGTGTGCCGGGAGGTGCCCCTCTTGCCTTTGTGGACGGAGAGGGTGTTCCTGGCCGTGAGACCGGGGCTGACGGGTCCGGTGGCGTCGCCCTACGGCTGGTGCTGGAACGTCCACGACTGGTGGTGGCAATCCCCCTAACCGGCGCCTGCTGGTGCGCGCCGATCGTGGGATGGAGGGAGTGCGGCGTTGCTGGTGATAGGGCTGACGGGCGGGATTGCCTGCGGCAAGAGCACGGTGGCGGCCATCCTGCGCGATCTGGGTGCCCGGGTGGTGGACGCCGACGAGGTAGCGCGGGAGGTGCTGGCGCCGGGGAGCCCGGTGCTCGCGCGGGTGGCAGAGCGGTTCGGGCGTGAGATCATGCGTGCGGACGGGTCGCTCGACCGCAAGCGCCTGGCGGACGTCGTCTTCAATGACCCGGAGGCTCTCGCCGACCTGAACGCCATCACCCATCCCCCCATCATCGAGATCATTCGCGGGTCCATTGAGCAGGCCCGGCGCCAGGGTGTGCGGGTTCTGGTGATAGACGCACCGTTGCTGCTGGAAGCTGGCATGCCGGGCATGGTGGACGAGGTGTGGGTGGTGACCTGCACCCCCAGGCAGCAAGTTGAGCGCCTTTGCCGGCGCACCGGTATGTCCCCGCGGGAAGCGGAGGAGCGCGTGCGGGCGCAAATGCCCCTCGCGGAAAAGGCCCGCCTGGCCGACCGCGTCATCCCCAACGAAGGCTCTCCGGACGACCTGCGTGCCCGCGTCAGGCGTCTCTGGCAGGAACTCAACCGGAGCAGGATTTAGCGCTTGCAGAGCGAACGAGAAGTCGAAACCTGTAAAGGGGGCGGTTGGCATTCCACCCAGGCGCCTGGGGGAGATCCTGGTTGAATCAGGATGCATAAGTGCTCCCCAGCTCGAACAGGCCCTCGAACAGGCCCGGCAGTCGGGAACGAAACTGGGGGAAACACTGGTCAAAATGGGGGTGATCAGCGAGGAGGAGCTGGCCAGGTCCCTCGCCGAGCAGTTGGGATTCCGCTTTTCTTCCACGGTCAACCCGGAGCGCGAGGTAGTGAAGCTCGTCCCCGAGCAGGTGGCCAGGCGGCACCGGGTGCTTCCTCTGGCCCGGCGAGGAAAGGTCCTGGAACTGGCCATGGCCAACCCCCTGGACTTACTTGCTCAGGAGGACGTGGGCCTGCTCACGGGGCTCACCGTACAGCCGGTGGTGGTGCCCGGTCGGGCGCTGGAGGATGCCCTCCGGCGCGTGTACCAGATGGGACTCCTGGAGGAAACCCTGGCCCCCGAGGAACCTCAGGAGATCGAGATCTTCAGGCTGCGAGAGCTCGTGGAGCAGGCCCCTGTCGTCAGGCTGGTGACCGGTATCATCGAGCAGGCTCTTTCCGCGCGGGCATCCGACATCCACATCGAACCGCACGAACGCGGAGCTCGGGTGAGGTTCCGGGTGGACGGCATCCTGCGGGAGGCGCTGGATGTGCCCCGGGGGGCCCAGGCCCCCGCCATTTCCCGGGTCAAGCTGATGGCGGGCATGGATATCTCGGTAAGGCGGTTGCCGCAAGACGGGGCTTTTCGGGCTGAGTACCAGGGCCGGTCGGTGGACCTGCGCGTGGCCACATTGCCTACCGCGCACGGCGAGAAAGTGAGCATCAGGGTGCTGGACCGGGCTCAGGCCATCACCCGCCTGGAGGATCTGGGATTTCTGCCCGACGTTCAAGATGCCTACCGGGAAATCCTGCGCCAGGCCCGGGGCATGGTACTGGTCACCGGGCCCACCGGTTCGGGCAAGACCACCACCCTTCACGCCTCCCTGGTCTGGCTGAACGATCCCGGGCTGAACCTGGTAACCGTCGAGGACCCCGTGGAGTACCACATCCCCGGGGTCAGCCAGGTGCAGATCAACGAGAAGGCCGGCCTCACCTTTGCAGTGGCCCTGCGTGCCATCCTGCGGCAGGACCCGGACATCATCATGGTGGGTGAGATACGCGATCCCGAGACGGCAGAGATTGCCATACGGGCCGCCTTGACCGGGCACCTCGTCCTCAGCACCCTTCATACCGGCAGGGCCGCCCAAAGCGTGAGCCGATTGCTGGAGATGGGCCTGGAACCGTTCCTGGTGGCTTCGTCGTTGCGGGCCGTCCTGGCGCAACGGCTGGCCAGGCGCCTGTGTCC
Source organism: Bacillota bacterium (assembly GCA_030019365.1). NCBI lineage: Bacteria > Bacillati > Bacillota > Bacillota bacterium. The sequence goes on along the minus strand of JASEFA010000009.1, from coordinate 14,150 downwards.
CCATTGTGCCCAGACCCACGTGCTCCCGGAGGATGCTCCCGAACGGGCTGCCCTAGCGCTGCCCCCCGGCCCGCTGGAGTTGAAGCGGACTTCCGGTTGCCCCCGCTGTGAGGGGCTGGGTTTTCAGGGGCGCGTGGGCATATTCGAACTGCTGCGCGTCGATCAGGGGGTGCGCGACCTCATCCTGGCCCGGCAGCCGGCGGTGGCTATCCACGAATACGCGGTGGGGGCAGGCATGCGTACCCTGGAACAGGATGCCATCGAAAAGGCGTTATTGGGCCAGATCTCGCTGGAAGAAGCCAGGCGGGTTGCGTTCGGAGGAGAGTGAGCGAATCTGTCCGTCACCATGCGCGATTTGCTCGGGAATGCTGTGCACCGGGGTGCCTCTGACCTGCATCTGGGTGTGGGTCTTCCTCCCGTGCTCCGGGTAGACGGGCGACTGGAACGCACCCCCCTGCCGGCAGTGAGTGCCGACCAGATGAACGAGTTCCTTCACGAGGTGACCACCCCCGATCAACGCGGGGATTTGGAGAGAGACGGCCAGGTCGACTTCTCGTACGGGGTGGCGGGCCTGGGCCGGTTCCGCATCAGCGTGTTCCGCCAGCGGGGGACCATAGCTTTCGCGGCCAGGGTCATCCCGACCGAGGTACCTTCCCTAGACGAACTGGGGATTCCCCCGGCCCTGGTGGTGGCGGCGTTTGCCCCCAAGGGCCTGGTTCTGGTGACCGGTCCGGCGGGGAGCGGCAAGTCGACCACCCTGGCAGCTCTCATAGACACCGTCAACCGCAATTCGGAGCGGCACATCATTACCCTGGAAGACCCCATTGAATACCTCCATCGCCACCGGCGCAGCGTGGTCCACCAGCGGGAGGTGGGTACCGATACCTCCAGCTTCGCCGCCGGGCTGCGGTCGGCTTTGCGCCAGGACCCGGATGTGGTTATGATCGGGGAAATGCGCGACCTGGAGACCATGGCCACTGCCATCACAGCGGCGGAAACGGGACACCTGGTCATGGCCACGCTGCACACCATCGATGCCGCGCAGACGGTGGCGCGCATCGTGGACGCCTTTCCGGCCGGCCAGCAGAACCAGGTGCGCGTTCAGCTCGCCGGGGCGCTGGTGGCGGTGGCGGCGCAGCAGTTGATCCCGCGGGCGGACGGGCAGGGACGGGTGGCGGCGTTCGAGCTGCTGCTGTGCACTCCGGCTGCCGCCAATCTGATCCGCGAAGGCAAGCTCCACCAGTTAGGAACGGTGCTGGAGACGGGGAGCGCGCTCGGTATGGTCACCATGCGCCAGTCCCTCCAGCGCCTTCGCGATACCGGGCTGATTTCCGAAGAGGAATGCGTCCGGCGGGTGAAGCTGGCGGGCGGGGGGGCGGGGTATGCCGGCCTGGCTGTATAGGGCACGAGACCAGGACGGGCGCGTGGCCCGGGGACGCCTGGAGGCGCCTGACCGCCAGGCCGCCCTGGCCCAGTTGAGGTCTCGGGGCCTGCTCGTGACAAACCTGGAGGTAGACCGGGATGTAGCCCGGGCTGTCCGGCGAGAACTGACGGTCCCCGGTCGGCCGTTGAGCCGAACCGAGCTCGCTCGCTTGTGCCGCCAGCTTGCCACTATGCTGGCGGCCGGCATCTCCCTCGTCACCTCTCTGCGCGTGCTCCAGCGCCAGAATCGGGGGACCCGCCTGGGCGCCGTGCTGGGGCGGGTCATCGCCAGGCTGGAGGCGGGCGATACCTTCAGCGCTTCCCTGTACGCCCAGGGGCGGGTGTTTCCGGAAGTCATTTCCAACATGGTGGCCGCGGGTGAGGTGGGGGGCAACCTGGAAGATGTGCTGAATCGACTGGCCGATCACTTTCAGCGCGAGGACGCCGCTATGGCCAAAGTCAAATCCTCCCTCACTTACCCTGCCCTCGTGCTGGTCGTGGCCTGTGCGGCGGTGCTTTTCCTGATGTTCTTCGTGGTCCCCAGGTTCCTTTCCCTGTTCGAAACGCTGGGGGCGCCGCTTCCGCTGCCCACGCGGGTGCTGGCCTGGCTGAGCTTCTTCTTGCGGCGCTTCTGGTACGTGGTGGCACTCGGCATCGCCACCCTGGTGGTTGTCTGGCATCTTTTGCGGGGGCGGCGGGGAATGAGAGAGGGGTACGAGCGGTTCCTGCTCCGGCTGCCCATGATGGGCGATCTGCTGGTGGATCAAGCGTGGTCACGTACCGCCCGCACCCTGGCCGCCATGCTGGACGCCGGGGTTCCCCTCCCCGTCGCCCTGGCCGTGGCGCGCCGGGCCGCAGCCAACCTGGTATTGCGCGACGTCCTGGAACGGACTGAGACCAGTGTGCAGCAGGGAAGGGGCCTCTCCGGTGGTCTGGTTCCCGGGCCCTTCGTCCCTCCCATGGTGAGTCAGATGGTGGCGGTGGGCGAGGAAAGCGGCAACCTGGACCGCATGTTCGTAAGGGTGGCAGAGGCCTTCGAGACGGAAGCCGAGCGACTGTCGGCCCGCATGACAGCTTTGATTGAGCCAGTGGTCATCGTCCTGCTGGGAGTGGTGGTGGGTGGCATCATGATTTCCCTCTTCCTCCCCATGTTCTCCGTCCTGCGCTACGTGGGCTGAGGAACTCTGCGGGGACCGTTTCGCTCGGGGCGAAGGTGGGGCGTATGACCTGGGCGGCCCGGCTGGTGATAATAGCGCTTCTGGTCTCGCCGTGGCCGCTGGGTTCGTGGTACACGGGCCCCCGCACTCTCATCTACCTTTTGGTGGTGTTCGCCGCGTACCTCCTGCTGCGTCCCGGTATCGAGTCTGCTGCCGCCCGGCTGGACTTTTACGGTCCGGACTTGTGGGTTGCCCTGCCTCTGGTCATGGCGCTGAGCCTGTCCTGGTCGGTGGCTCCTTCGGATTCTTACGAGCAGGCCCTCTTTTGGTCCGCTGCCGCCCTGCTGTACGTGTGCATCTCTCGCCTGATGGATGACGGGGTCGTGGTTCGCCTGGTCCGTGTGCTCACCTTGCTCGGGGGCGCCCTGGCAACATACACCCTTTATGAGTACTGGAACTTCCCCTCATCCTTTCCCGCAGCCAGGATGAGCGGTCCCTTCACATATCCCAACAGCTATGGTGCCTACCTGCTGGCACTGGCCTCCGTCACCCTGGGGCTGGCTGCGGGGGCGGCGGGCAGGTGGTACGCGCTCGGGCTCGTGTGCGCGTCGTCACTGGTCGCCTCCATTGTGTACACCGGTTCCCGGGGAGCGTTGCTGACCGTTCCCCTGGCGCTGGCCGTGTTCCTGTGGCTGGCTCCCGACCGCCGGCGCGCTGCCCGGTGCCTGGTCCTGTCGGTGCTGGGCGGTGCCCTCATCTTCGTGGCCCTCCTCCTGCTCCAACCTGCCGGCCGGGGCCTGCCCGTTTCGGCTCATGCCCGGAGCCTCAGCCTGGCGGGGGAGCGGGTGATAACGGTGGGGGGTAGTGCTTCCTGGGCCGGGCGGCTGGAGTTCTGGCGCTCCGGTGTGCGGGCCTTCCTGGCCAGTCCCTGGGTAGGCCTGGGAGCGAGATCGTATCATCAGGTAGCCACGGCCTACCAGCTCACCCCGGAATTGTTTGCCAGCTACCTGCATAGTGATTATCTGCAGTTCCTGGCGGAGCTAGGTTTGGTGGGGGGTGGAGCGGTGGTGGCCGCCCTGGCGGGCACTGTCCAGGGGGCGCGCCGGTTGGGCCACCGGGCTCGTGCCCGCGTAGCTCCCCCTGGGGAGGACGCCACCGGGACCGGGCGTGGCGTCAATCCTGTCATGACTTGCGCCGGGGTGGGCGCGGGTAGCGCGGCGGGAGTCTCCGCTATCCTGGCCCACAGCCTGGTTGATCTGGACCTGCAGTTTCCGGCCGTCGTGCTGCTCCTGTTCACCCTTCTGGGGGTGATGGTAAGGGTGGCACCATCGGCGGCGGTTGTCTATCGGGTTTCTGTTCCAACCGCACTGAGAAGATGGTTGCCGCGCGCCCTACCCACGCTTCTGCCCCTCCTGCTCCTGGTGGCGGTGGTTCTGGGAGTGAGACCATATGGCGCCCTGGTAGCCCGCCAGCGGGCCCAGGATGCCCTGGAGGAGGGAAGCCTGCCCCTTGCTCTGCGCCGGGCCGAGGTGGCCCGGGCCGTCATGCCCGGGCATCCCCGTACCGCCATGTTGCTGGCCCACATCCTCCGGGAGATGGAGGCCCGCGAGAGCGGTGCGCGGGATCGCACATACTGGCGGGCGCGGGCCGTTGATGCCGCTCTGGCGGGTGCCCGGATCAACCCTTACGATCCTTACCTCCAGGACCTCGCTGGCAGCCTGTACGTGGAAGCCGGAAACGTACCTGCTGCCCTGGCGCACCTGGAACGGGCGGTCACCCTCTTCCGCTGGGAGCCGCGCATCCGCTTGCACCTGGCCCTGGCATATGAGGCTGCCGGGCAGAAACGACGGGCGGTGGAAGAGCTGGCCTTAATGCTTTCTCACCGTTCTGAATTCCAGAAGGCTGTGGGCGCCCCGGCGGCGGAACTGGAGGCGGTATTCCGGGAGGCGACCCGGCTCCTGGTATCGCTGACCGGCCCACCCGGTGGATATGGGCCTTGACCAGCATTTACCGATAATGTGGTAGTCGGGAGGATTTTTACCACAAATGGCGAACATGTCCTCAGTTAACGGGCGGGATGCCCGGTAGCGAAGGGAGCGGATGGAATCATGAAGGGTCTGAGGAGGGACCGTCGGGGCTTCACTCTCATCGAGCTGGTCGTAGTCATCACCATCCTGGGTGTGCTCGCGGCCGTGGCCATTCCGTCCGTCGGCGGGTACGTGGACAACGCCAAGAAGAAGGCCGCCAAGGCCGACGCCAAGAACATCCAGACCGCCCTGCTCATGTACAGGTCGGAAAACAATGCATATCCGAGTGGCATTGCCGGTTACGATGCGCTGCGCACGTGCATATTGGACTATGTCTCTCTGCCGGCCGAGGAGAGCAGGGCAAATTTCACGTTCCAGAGCTACGCCACTGACGCTACGCACGGGTTCTACGCGCTGATCAAAGCCAGGGACAGCGACACCAGCTCCATCACAATATACCAGGATGACATTATCGGGCCCTGAGCACGGGAAGGCAGACTGACCCCGGGAGACAGGGCTGTACGGGGGCTGCGCTGGTGAGCAGCATCCGGGGCGAGGATCGGCCGGCTGAGGCAGGGTCGGTGCTGTTGCTGGCGGTGGTGTTCGTTGCGGCCCTGTCGGTGCTAAGCCTGTCGCTGTTGGGATGGGCGGCCAGTGGGTCCAGGCGGGCGGCGGTGGAAATCGCCCGTGCCCAGGCCCTCTATCTGGCGGAGTCGGGAGTTTCCGACGCACTGCATCAGCTGAACTCGGGTACGCTGGATGTTCCGGCCCCGGGAGGTGAAAAGGAGTTCTCCTCCGGGGCATCGCTGGATTGGGCGCTGGGTTCCTACCAGGTTGTGGTCTCCCGTGCGGGGAACGACGAGGCTCGGCGGCTGCTCGTGCGTGCCACGGGGCGGGCCGGAGTTGCTGCCCGGCTCGTCACCGTGGAGGCAGGCCAGCAGCCGCTGGTTCCTGGCTCCGTCTTCTCGGCGGGTCCCAAGCGGGATGGTGTTATCGCTACCGATCCGGCAGATCCGCGTTACGGCCCCGATTTCTCTCCTCCACCCATCGACTTCGAGATGCCGGCTTTGCCCTCACCTGTGTCCCAGTGGGATTACCGGACGTCCCTGTCGGCCGGAACCCATGTCTTCGATCGCATCGATGTGAAAAACAACGAGAGCCTGCTAATCCAGGCGGACGGTCCGGTGGGGGTATACGTCAAGGGGTACGTGCGCCTCGGCGAGAAGGCCACCTTGCAGTGTGTGGGGCCGGGGCAGGTGCGGTTCTACGTATACGGTGATCCGGCGGATTCGGACGGTTGGGTGTTGTCCGTGGGGAAGGTCGGAAAGGTGCACAGTGAGGGGCCGTCCGCGTGGACCATTGACGGGCCCACCCTGCTGGGCAAGGATGCCCTGTGGACCCAGGAGTCGGCGGACGCCCCTGTGACTCTCAATATCAGAGGCAGGTTGGTAGCTGATCGGAAAGCGGTCCTGGGTTCACAGCCGGCTGACGACCAGGCGCCCCGTGTGCTGGTGGTACTTGCGCCCGGCAACAGCACCGAGGTCCTTGAGCTGGGGGACAAAACCGCGTGTGTCGCTATGGTGTACGCCCCTGATGTGGATGTGACCATGGGTAAGGATTCCCATCTTCAAGGGGCGCTGGTCTGTCATTCTCTCACTCAGGAGAAGCAGGCTGCCTGTGAGTGGAATCCAGCCATCGCAGAACTCGGGGGTGGCCTCCCGTGGGAACCGCTGGCGGGTTGGTGGCAGGTTACCGCGGGTACGTGGTGCGCACCATGAGGAGGCTGGGCCGCTGGCGAAGAGAACAGAGGGGGGTAAGCCTTCTCGAACTGGTGGTGGGGCTCGCGATCCTGGTCGTAGCCCTGCTTCCCTTTCTTTCGTGTCTGGCTACGGCCTCCCGCGGCGTCAGCTTGAGCCGCTACCGCCTGGAGGCGCTGGAGTTGCTGGTGCTCGCCGCCGAGGAAACCAGGACCGGCCTGGAAGGAGGGACCATCGGGGAGCCGTCTGCGCCCGTCACCCAGACGTTTGAGCATTACGGCGGAACTGAGTTTGTTCTCACGCGGACCCTCGAGCCTGTGGGGCATGGGACCGAGCGAATGGTGCGCGTGCGCTTGTCGCTGGCATTGGGCGATCGTAACGTAGTCGAAGCTGTATTCCTGTGGTACCGCTGGTACCGCCCGGAGGTGTGAGCTTGCGCCACGGGCACAAGGGTCTTACTCTGGTGGAGGTAGTGGTGACCGTGGCCGTGCTCGGGATCGCGGTGCTGGCGATCGACCAGGCCTGGGTGCTGTTCGCCGCTGGTTACGGACGCACGACGGAACAGGCGTACCGTCAGGAGCGGGCCGTGGCCGTATTGAGGGAACTGGTGGACGGGGCCGGCGACGAACCGGGGCTCAGGGCAGCATGCGAGGTCCGCACGGCATCCGGCGGCGATGGTATCGCTTACGCGGTGAGAAGGGCAGGTGGGGAGCGGAGAGTCGTGGAATACTACCTGGTCGGGTCGGAGGTGTACCGGTCCGCCCGGGACTGGTACGACGGGTGGCCGGAGTGGACGGGCGGATCGGTTGCCTTAACGGGAGTATCTGCTTTTTCGATCAACTCGGAGAGCGGTGGTCTGTACCGCATAACACTAAGTTTGCAGGGGGAGCCCGGCATAGCTCTGGTAACCGGTGTCCAGGCGCGCAATGCGCCGCGCTGACCGGGTGTGCCCGGGCGGGAGAGGGCCATGTCCGTAAAGAGAGAGCGACCGGGGAAAACGCGTCACCCCGTTGTCGCTGATGGCATCACGGAACCTGAGGTACGGGGCTTGATGGGACCTCTGCCGCTCGCGCCAGGGCCGGCGGTGAAGCGGCCCAGCGGTAAGGCCTGGCCGCTCCCTGCGCTTTCTCCGACCCGATACGCGCCTCTCCCCGCCCGGCTGTCCATCGACGGGACCATAGGGCGCAACGCCCCGCGGGATGGCGGACGATCTCCCCTGCGTGCTGCTGTCTCTCTCTTTTCCCGCCCCGGATGGCGCGCTCACGGACGTTCGCCCTGCACTGCACCAGTTGACGACGCCGTCCCCCCCATTGTCACGCCCGCGGCAGATGAGGATTTGTCCGGGAGGACTCTCCCGGTGGGTGCTGCTCCCGCAGAGACGCCCCCGGCCGTGGGAGGCTCGCCTGAGGCGACATCGCCGCCTGGCGGGGCACAGGCGGTGGTACCCCCCGATGCCGGCCGGGAGGCCGTTGCCGCGGGGAGCCGCGTCGACGACGCCGGCACGGTGGCAGCAGGGTCGGTGGAGGGCGGCGTCCCCGGCGAGAGCGCGGGGGCCGCGGGACCCGTGGAGGCCGGAGTCGACGACGAGAGCGCAGGAACTGCGGGATCCGTCGAGGGCAGAGTCGGCGACGAGATGATCTGTGAGGTGGCGGAGGTCGGGGAGGTCGAGGAGGCTGCGGTAGCCGCGGAGCTGGAGGAACCCGCAGAGGCCACGGAGAGTATTGCAGCCGGGCGGGATGTGTCTTCCGGCCTCGCGCCCGGGACAGGCCGGGCAAGGGGAATCCTGGGCGTCGACATTGGTTCCCGGTGGCTGAAAGTGGTGCAGGCCGAAATGTCCGGAGGTATGCTCACCATCTGGCGCTACGGGACCTGGCCGGTGCCGGAGGGGGCGGTTGTGGGAGGACAGATCCAGGATCTCGCCCGGGTTGCCTCTCTCCTGAGGGAGGCGAGAAACATCTTCCGGGGTCGCCATTGTGTGAGCGCCGTTGACGGACAGAGGGTCATCACCAGGCAGGTAGAGTTGCCCCCCATGGGGCGACGTGAGTTGGAAGCCATGTTCAGGCTGCAAGGGGAGCATTACCTGCCTCTCCCCTGGAGTGAGGCCGAGATGGACTTTACCGTCCTCGGCCGGAGCGAGCGTCAGATGAAGGTATTGCTTGTGGCTGCTCATTCTGGGACGGTGCGGGGACTGGCACAGGTCGTGGAAATGGGAGGTCTGGTACCCCTTGCCCTGGAAACCGATAGCGTGGCACTGGCGCGGGCGCTCGAGCTGGCGGGGAGCATGGACCGGGGCCCGGATCCCCAGCCGGTATTGACCATAGGTGTGCATGCGGGGGCCATGGGGACGCTGGTTTTCGCCGGCCGGCAGGGCGCTCCCTTGCTCGCGCGGGTACTGCCGGTGGGGGGACAACACTTCACGGAGGTCCTCGAGCGGGAGCTCGGCGTGGGGGAGGATGCTGCCGAGGCCTACAAGAGGGAACGCGGACTGGAGATCTCCGAACTGAGGCCTTTGGCGGACCGTCTGGCCGGTGAGATCAGCAAGACGGTGGAGTACTACCTGGACCAGAGTGAGCGTGGTGTCGCGCCCCGAATTCTCCTGACGGGGGGAGGGGCCAGGCTGCAAGGTTTCTGCGAGGTGCTGGCCTCGTGGTTGGAGCAGGCCCTGGCCCGGTGGGGTCGGCTTCCCGTCGGTCCCCGGTGGATCGGGCTCGCCCGACTTCCCGAGGACCGGGTCAGATGGGCCTGTGACCCACTGGCCTTCGGGCCGGAGCACTTCCTCGCCCTGGGGTTGTCATTGCGGGGGAACACGAGGTGACCACCATTGACCTGCTGCCGCGAGAGATCAAAGAGCGCACCCGCAGGCGCCGGGTGCGGTTGGTCCTGGCCATGGTTGCCGGCGTGCTGATAGCCGGCCTGGTAGGGGCACGGATGGAATTGATCCACCAGGTGGAAGCATGGGAAGGTAGATTGGCTCGGGTGGAGGCCGAAAGGGCACGGCTGGACCGGGTGGCCGAGAAGAAGGCGGAAGTCGCCCGCCTGGAGCAGTTGCTGGGCCAGGCGAGGACTCCGACCGGAGCCGTGATTCCTCCCTGGGGCGAGCTCCTCTGGTTTCTGGCGAGTGTCACCCCTCCGCAGGTCGTATTGCGGGAGTTGCGCTGGGACGGTACGACGCTGCATCTGTCGGGTCAGGCTGCTGACCTGGTGGCAACTGCCGCCCTGGTACGGGCTCTCGAAGGGTGCCCCTACCTCGACCGGGTTGCTCTGGCCCAGGTGACGCGGGGCGAGCAGAAAGGTCTTCTGGTGTTTACCGTCACCGCCGCCTGGAAGGGGAGCAGATGAAGCTGAGGGGGCTCACGCAGAGAGAAAAGCTACTCATGGCGGCGGCAGCGAGCCTCCTCGTCCTCGGCGGTTTGACCGCCGCTATGCTCTTACCCGCCCTGAGCCACCTGTGGGCGCTGAAGGTGGAAGTGACCGAGGGTGAGCAGCTGGTATCCCGCCTGCGTGACCTGGAGGGCCAGGAGGCCGCTCTCGACGATCGACTGCAGGAGTTGCGTGAAGCAGTTACCCGTGAGGGGCGGGATGTGAGCGCTCCCTTTGGTCCTTCGGAAGTGCTCATGCTCCTGCAAGCTGCTCAGGACATCTGGGGATTGTCCTGGGAGCAGCTGACCTTCGGCGCTGGCGACAAGGGCCTGTTCACGGTCCGCGTAAGTGGGACAGGAGGATACGGCCCGGTTTCCGAGTTCCTGCAGGCCCTGCGGTGGTTCCCGCATACCGCCAGCATCAGCCTGGCGTCGCTGCGGCCCGCGGGAGCGGCAGTGCGGTTTGACCTGGAGATCGGTTTCCAGTTGAATCCGGTTGTTCCGGTCACGGGTCCCACTGCCCCTCGGCCGACCGTAAGGCTGCAGGTTCCCCCGCTGCCACCGCCATCGGAAGGACGGGAGAACCCGTTTGGCCCCGTCCGCTGATGGAGCAGCCGGCTCGTCGCCGCCGGCCCCGCAGTGCCACCGGCGCCCGGTCCGGTTGGCTGTTATTGACATGCGTGGCAGGCGTGTGGTATTCTCGCGTGGGTCGAGATGGGAGGAGGTGCGGTGGTGCGCATCCGTGAGGTAAGCGGCGCAACCTGAAACCGCCCGGTCCAGGTGAGGCTGTCCGGGCCCCTGGCCGGAGCGGCAAGGGCTTTCTTGCCCTGGCTCCAGCCGGTGGGTCTTCGTTTTTCTGCGGGAGAGCCGGGGCAACCCGGCTCTCTTTTGATGGGAGGATTCAGATGCTGGCGATAGAGGTGGAGAAGCTCACCCGTACCTTCTCCGTCCGTGGTGAGAAGAAGAACAGGGGGCGGTCCGCCGCCGGCCCGGAGCAGCCAGATGCCGGCGTGGGCGGTGGGCGCGGGGGCTGGCTGCGGCGGCGGCGGGACCGGGTGGTGCGGCAGGTAACCGCCCTGGGTGGGGTGGACATGGAGGTGCGGGAAGGGGAGCTGTTCGGCCTGCTGGGCCCCAACGGGGCAGGCAAGACCACCCTCATCAAGATCCTGGCCACGCTCCTTTACCCCACGTCGGGCCGGGCCCTGGTGGGGGGCCACGACGTGGTGAAGGATCCCATGGCGGTGAAGCGCATCATCAACATGGTTTCCGGCGGGGAATCGGTGGGATACGACATCCTCACCGTGCGGGAGAACCTGTGGATGTTCGCCCAGTTCTACGGCATCCCCTCGCGCGAGGCCATGCGGCGCGTCGACGGTCTCATCGAGAGGCTGGGCCTGGGGGAGAAGGCCAACTCCCGCATCAACCGGCTGTCCACCGGCCAGAAGCAGAAGATGAACTTCGCCCGCGGTTTCATCTCCGACCCGGCCGTGATATTCCTGGACGAACCCACGGTGGGCCTTGACGTGAATGCCGCCCGCGCCATCCGCGGCTTCATCCGGGAGTGGATCGGCGAGCGGGCCGGCCGCACCGTGCTCCTGACCACGCACTACATGGCCGAGGCCGACGAGCTGTGCGACCGGGTGGCCATCATCGACCGGGGGCGCATCCTGGCCTGCGGTGCGCCTTCAGCCCTCAAGCGGTCGCTGGGCCGGGAGGTGGTGATCCGCCTGGAGGTCGACGGCGGGGCGGCGGCGGACGAGCGCTTGGCCGGCACCGTGGGAGGCTGGCCGGGGGTGAAGTCCTCGAGCCGGCGGGTGGTGCCCGGCAGCGGCGCGTGCGAGCTGAGCCTGATCCTGCACGAGGAGGCGGCCATCGTCCCCGTGATGGGACGCATGGATGAGGCGGGCATCCGCGTGAAGGCCTTCCGCAAGGAGGAACCCACCCTGGAGGACGTCTTCGTGTCCCTGGTGGGCAGGGGGCTGGAGGAAGGCGCAGGTGACAACCATGCCTGAATCGTCTCCCCGCGGGATTCCCGAGAGTGCCGAGGCGTACCCCACCGGGGCGGCGCCGGGCGGGACCGCAGCACACTCCATGCGCCGCGGGGGAGGGCACTCGGCGGGCTCGTACCTGGTTGACAACCTACGGGCACTGTGGGGACGTGCCTACGTCCGCGTGGTAGGGACGAACCGGGAGCTCTCCTGGTTGTTCTTCGACACCGTCCTGCCCGTACTGGGTGTGGTCGCCTACGTGTACATCTACCGCTCCATAAAGGCTCCCGAGGTGTTCGTCGGCTACGTCATCCTGGGGGGTGCCATCTCGGCCTACTGGCTGCACGTGCTGTGGGGGATGGGGTCGACCTTCTACTTTGACAAGCAGAGCGGGCAACTGGAGCTGTTCTTCGTCGCTCCCATCTCCCGGATGGCCATTCTGGGGGGCATGGCCTTCGGAGGCATGGTGCAGACCACGGTGCGGGCGGCCGGGGCCCTGATACTGGGCAGCCTCGCCTTCGGGGTAAAGTACCGTACGGATGCCTTGGGCCTCCTGGTGGTGGGGTTCCTCGTTACCCTCATTGCCCTGTACGGACTTGGGATGGTGTTTGCCTCTCTCTTCCTGCTGCACGGGCGGGAGGCCTGGCACCTGTCCAACCTCCTCCAGGAACCCATATTCCTCCTGTGCGGGTTCTACTTCCCGGTCAGGGCCCTGGGCTTCTGGGCGGCGGCATTGGCGGGCGTCGTCCCCCTGACCCTGGGGCTGGACGCCCTCCGCCAGCTGGCCTTTGCCGATGCCGGCATGGGGCTCCTGCCGGCGGGGGTGGAGGTGGCCATCAACGCCGGGCTGGCCGTGCTGTACCTGGTGGGTGCCGCGCTGGCCCTGGCCCACATGGAGCGGATCGCCAAGCGAGAAGGGAGGCTGACCATGCGATGGCAGTGAAGACGACCGGCAGCTCCCCCTCCTCCGGGGCGGGCAGCCGGGACGGCCGGCGCGCGTCGGACAGCCACCTGCTGCGCGGGGCGGGAGGGTGGCACGTGCTGCGCCAGGCGGGAGGGTGGCACGTGCTGCGCACGGGGGCCTGGCTGGGCTGGCAGATCGGCTCCAACTGGACCGACCCCTTCCTGTTCGCAGTGTATTCCATCTTCCGGCCGGTGGCACAGGGGCTGATCCTGGTCTTCATGTACCTGGTGATCTCCCGGGACGCCCTTTCATCGCCCATGTTCGCCCACGTGTACCTGGGCAACGCCTTCTTCGCCTTCGTGGGGCAGGTCATGATGGGGGTGAGCTGGTGTATCCTGGAGGACCGGGAGTTCTTCCGCACCTTCCGCTACATCTACATCCTGCCCGGACGCCTGCAGTGGTACATCACGGGCCGCGCGGCGGCGGGCGCCGCCATCGGCGCGCTCTCCGTGGTGATCCTGCTCGTCTTCGGCCGCCTGTTCCTGGGGCTGCCCCTGCACCTGGCCCGGGTCAACTGGCCGTATTTCCTGCCCGTGCTGCTGCTGGGGGTGGTGGCGTGCGCGGCCATGGGGATGGCCCTGGCCGGCGTATACCTGATCAGCGCCCGGCACGGTGGGGCGTACTCGGAGGCGGTGGCGGGACTGTTCTACGTCCTGGCGGGCGTGGTCTATCCCATAGACATCCTGCCCGCATGGGTGCAGCCTGTCTCCCGTGTGCTTCCGCTCACCTGGTGGGTCGAGGGCCTGCGGCGGGCCTGCCTGGGCCACGGCATGGCGGCTTCCCTGGCCTGGGCGTCAGATGGCATGATCCTGGCAATACTGCTGGGCACGGCCGTGCTGCTGGTGCTGGTGTGCCTGGCCGTCCTGGTGGGTTGTGAGAGGGTGGCCAGGCAGCGTGGCCTCCTGGACGTGGCCACCTTCCACTGATCCCGCGCGGGTGCGCCGCCGTCTCCTGGACGTGGCCACCTGACCCCACCCGGGTGCACCGCCGCCGGAATGGGGAGTCGTACAAAAATCACGGTACGACGTACCGCAAAAACTGAGGTACGGGGGCAGCGCGAAAGCCCAGCGAGGCGTAACCGGCATATGAGCTCTGAATACGGCTGGCTTGGCTGAGCAATTAACTATCTAATGCTGGTAACTGCAGGTAGTAGATCGTCAATTGCCCGCCACCTGCATGGCCGCGGCCCGATGAAGGGCGCCGCGGTGCCTCCGCGGATGACCGTCCTTCAAAAAACCACGGACGCCGTCCGACGAAAAATGATGGACGCCCCCCCTCATGAAAGGTGATGGACGCCCCCGATCATGAAAGGTGTGAACGCTGCACTCCGCCTGCGGGTCGCCGCTTGCGGCGCTGTCAGCGGCCGTGCTGTTGGCTTGCCGGCGGCCCTGGCCAAGTCCGTGCGTCAGCGCTGTGCCGGCGTCAGAGAAATTGAAAGTTGCCAGGATAGGCATGGATGTTGTGATTAGCTGAGGG
>JASEFA010000008.1 GCA_030019365.1 Bacillota bacterium | reverse complement strand
TCTGGTGATGTTCACCTCGGGCGTTCTCGGAGGTGGGCGCTATTTGACGCTTACGTATAAACTCAGTTTTTGGGAGCTGTGGCCCTTGGTGGATGTTTCTGCCCGGGGTATTTAACACTGATTTAGGGAACCCTGCTCCATCTTGCTGGCGGTAAGAAGAGGGAAAGAGAGAGTTCTGTCGTAGTTGGGTAGGGTATGACTTTCCGGGTGGGGGTGAAAGGGTAGACCCCCTGGTGTGGGCTTCGCTGGCCGATTCCCCAGGGGGTCCGCGCCACAACACCACGGCTAGGGTACTACCTCTGGCGAATACCGTCAAGCGGTATCTGCGTGAATGGGGCTGCCGTAGTCCGCGGGTGCTCGCGAATTGCCCCAACTGCGGCCGGCGGATGTGGCAACATGGCTCCTTTCACCGCTGGGTGGCGACACGCACGCAAAGGTTCTGGCTTCCCATTTACCGTCTACGGTGCCCGGACTGCCGCCTCACCGTGAGCCTGCTTCCTCCCTTTCTACGGCCCCACGCCCAGTTCCTGACCTGTGTCCGCGAAGCAGCCATACGCCTGCACCTGGGGCGGGGTCTACCGCTTACCCAGGTGGCCCAGATGGTGGCGGCCCCCGGGGGTGGGCTGCGTGACGGCGCGGACGGTGACGCGGTGGGTGCACCGCGCGCAGGAAGTGGCCCGCGAGGTGAGTGCGGCCGTTGCCGCCCGGTTACTGGAGTTGTCTCCGGGCCGGGACCTCTCCTGGTACGCAGCCGGGCTGCGAGCCAAGCTGGGGCCGTTGAGGACGCTGCTCGGGCTCCTTGATCTGTACCGGCAGGTGTCGATGGCCCTGGGGGCGAGTGCAGCGGCCTTCTCCGCTGGTCTGTTTGGCCTTGTGAACGTGCGCCTGCTGCCTGCCGGGACCGGCCAGTACCTGTGAGCCACACCGGGGCCGGTGGCCGTTCTGGTAACCGGAGCGGGTAACCTGGCCTCTTCCGCGCTGCCCCTGCGCCCGGTTCAACCCATCAACTGGAAGGCGGTCGCTTGAAGGGGCTTTTGCCCCGGTTTCCTGGCCCCTTGCGTGCCTTCTCCTCCACAAAACATGTCTGCGCCACTGGGCGCTGCGCCGTGGTAGAACGGTGCCAGCGCCCGCGATGAAGGAGGAAGATGCACGCATGGACGAAAGACAGGCCCTGGAAATCGCCCTCTTCCGCTACGGGGTGATCGCGCCACTTCTGACCCGGGAGATCGGCCGGGGGGAGCAGGCGCGCCTGCTCCGCGAAGCCGCCTCCCGGCGCTACGAGATCCCGTACAGCCAAAAGACCACCATCGGTATGCGCACCCTGGAACGGTGGCTGGGTGCCTAGCGGGAGCGGGGCCTGGATGACCTCAAGCCCGACCCCAGGGCGGACGTGGGTCCTGCCAGGAAAGTGCCTTCGGAACTACTCGGGAAGGCGGTACTGCTCAAGCGCGAGGTCCCCGAGCGCAGCGTGCGGCAGGTCATCAGCATCCTGGAACTGGCCGGGGAGGCGCCGCCCGGGCTGCTCAAACGCTCAACCCTGGGCAGGCACCTGGCCCGGGAGGTACCCCGCCACGCCGCCCGCAAACCGGTGAGCTTCCGCCGCTTCGAGGCGCCTCACCGCAACGCCATCTGGCAGGGTGACTGCCAGCACACCCTGTACCTGCCCGACCCCGGCGACGCGAGGAAGAAGCGCCAGGCCTACCTCATCGCCTTTCTGGACGACTACTCCCGCCTCGTCACGGGCGCGGAGTTCTACTTCGAGGAGAACCGCCCCTGACCATGATAGCCTTCTGCTTTCTGGTGGCAGAGGCCTGCTCCACCAAAAACGTCTGGGTGTGGGAGGGAATCCCAATCGTGGACGATACCCCGAGTGCGTGAAGAGATGCAGCGGCTGCTGGCAACGGGGACTGGCCGGTGTGCGGTGTGCGGTCATAAACTAAGATGGCAGTATGCTCCAACTTAACGGAGTAGTACTAGTTCCCACCGTCTCACCGCCCCGGGACCTGCTACGGTCCGAACGGATCTTCTTCAGCCACCTTAGGCTTCGTAGCCAGCCCAGGCCTCGAAGAGCAGGTGCGCGCAATCGGCAATGACTCGATCGGCCGCGATGGGATCGGCCACTTTCTTGGTGAACACGGCCAGCGCTACCGTGGCCCGCGCGCCGAAGATGATTCCTGCGTCGTTGCGCACCGGTCCCAGGGTCCCGGTTTTATTGGCAACCTTGACCCGCAACGGGAGCAACAGGGGGATGCGCTGCCTTAGTTGCTGCCTCTTCATAATGTCCAGCGCCTGTTCGCACACCCAGGGGCTGACATAGCGTCTTTCTGCAAGCATGGTGAGGAGGGACGCGAAACCCCGCGGGGTGGCCACGTTGTTGTCGGATCCCTCGCTGAGAGCCGGGCTGTCCGGTGGCAACTCGGCGGCCTCCAGGCGCTGGCGGGCCAGTTCCAGTTCCTCCGCGCTGGGATTGTCGGATACGATCCCGGCGGCTCTGGCAAGGATCTGTGTGCAGTTGAGGACCACGTTAACCTCCTCTATACCGTGAACTCTGAGCGTTCGGTTAACGTTGTCAAGTCCCACCACGTTCGCCAGCATGTCTGTAGCCCAGTTGTCACTGAGGATGATCATCAGCACTGCCAAATCACGCACCGTCGGTTGCAGGCCGGGATCCAGCTCCTTCAGCACGCCAGAGCCGAAGACCCTGGCCTCCGGTGAGAGGCTGAACCTCGCCCCTAGGTCGACGCTACCGAGTTCTGCTAGGCGAAGCAGTTCCAGGAGAAGCGGTACCTTGAAGGTGCTCGCCAGCGGGAAAACCAGGCCGGAGTTGATGTGGACTTCCTCTCCCGTGCCCAGGTTGCGGGCAGCAAGCCCGACTATCCCGGAGATGGAGGTAACCACCGAGCGCAGTTGCGAGGTCAGTTCCCTTGTCAATCCTGCTCTGCCCCCTTCGATATGCCAACGTTTCCTACGAAGCAACTCGAACGGCTACCGCATGCCCCGGTCGTCCGGGCTGGGGGTCGGTCCGCCTGGCCTAGCGGACAGTCTTACTGTTTGAGGCGCGGATCGAGCGCATCACGGAGGCCGTCCCCCAGCAAATTGAAGCCCAGGATCACGAGGGTGATAGCCAGCCCCGGGAAAGTGGCGACCCACCACGCACGCAGGATCCAGTGGCGACCCTGGCTGAGCATGAGGCCCCATTCGGGGAACGGGGGCTGCGCCCCCAGACCGAGGAAGCTCAAGCCTGCAGCCCACAGAATGGCGCTGGCGATACCGAACGTCACCAGCACAATAATCGGTGCGAACACATTGGGCAGCACGTGGCGATACAGGACCACGGGGGTTGGCAATCCGAGGCTCCTGGCCGCTTCCACATACTGGTTCTCCTTGACGGAAAGGACACATCCCCGCACCACCCTGACGTAATCCGGGATGCCGAATATGCCCACTGCGATCATGGCGTTGTAAAGGCCCGGGCCCAGCATGGCCACAATGGCGATGGCCAGAAGCATGCCGGGGAATGCCAGCATCACGTCCACGAGTCTCATGATGAGGCTGTCGAGGGAAGGGATAAACCCCGCCACGAGACCCAGTACGGTTCCGAAAACACACGAAATGCCCACAGAGATCAGGCCCACGGTGAGGGATACACGCGCTCCGAACATGACCCGTGACAGAATATCACGTCCCAGTTCGTCCGTGCCCATGAGGTGCCGCGGGTTCGGCGGTTGCAGCCTGACCGCGGCGTTGGGCTCGAGGGGATCGTGGGGTGCTATCCAGGGGGCTGCCAGTGCCATCAGTAGAAAGCATGCTACGATGACACTGCCCAGGACGGCACCCCGGTTCCTCCGCAGTCGTCTCAGGAAGCGAGTGTAATTCCGCATGTCACCCGTACCTTATGCGCGGGTCGAGATATGCGTAGAACAAGTCCACCGCCATGTTGACCAGCACGAACATTAGGGCCACCAGCAAGACCATGCCCTGTACCACGGGGATGTCGCGCATGAAAATGGCCTGCACGCCCAGACGGCCCACGCCAGGCCACGCGAACACCGTCTCTACGATGAACGCTCCACCCAGGAGGGCGCCGAATTGGAGCCCGGCCAGTGTGGTAACTGGGATCAGGGCATTCCGGAGCGCGTGCCGGTAGATGACAACCCGCTCGGTAAGCCCTTTGGACCGGGCCGTACGGATGTAATCCTCCCGTATCACCTCCAGGAGGGTCGAGCGAGTCATCCGGGCAAGGATGGCGGCGCTCCGGGCTCCCAGGGTGACGGCGGGAAGGACGAGGCTCTTGATCCACTCCAGCGTAAAGACGGGGGTTGAGCGACCGAAGATGGGGAACCAGGGAACCTCAACGGCGAACAGGAGCTGCAGGATAATGCCCAGCCAAAAACTCGGCATGGAGACCCAGACGATGGCCAGAACCATGGAGCCGCTGTCCGCAGGGCTGTTCTGGCGTATGGCGGCGATTGTCCCGATCCCCACGCCCAGGGTGATGGCTATCGCAGTCGATAGGGCGGTCAATTCCACTGTGGCCGGGAACCTGCTTCCTATCTCTTCCATCACGGGGCGGTTGGTGCGGATGGAGTCACCCAGATCACCGTGTAAGATGTTTATGAGATAATGTCCGAACTGCACGTGCAGGGGTTGGTCGAGACCAAGCTTGGCCTTGAGCAGCGCTATGGCCTCGGGAGTCGCCTGATCGCCCAACATGAGCTGCACCGGGTCGCCGGGCGTCAGGTGGATCATTAGGAAAGTCAGCAAAGACACCCCAAGCAGAACGGGTACGACCAGGAGCAGTCGACGTGCGATATACCGCCTCAATCCGGCATCTCCTCTGCCGTCGGTCACAGGTGATCTGCGGGGAAGGGAGGTCATCCCTTCCCCGCCTCCGGCTTACTTTATCTCCTTGTACGCGTCATGCAGCAACCAGCCGCCGTGCACTGGATGGACCTTGAACCCCTTGACCTCCTTCCGGACGCCGGTCACGGCCTTGGGCACATACAGCGGCACCCACACTCCGTCCTGCATGATTGTTATCTGGACTTCCCTGTAAACCTCCGTCCGCTGGTCGGGGTTCACGGTAGTGCGTCCCCGCTCGAGCAACTCGTCCACCTTCGGGTTTACGTAATGGCAGCGGTTGGTGGTGGGGAGACGCGACGAATGGAAGAAGTAAAATAGTATGTCGGGGTCCCGGTAGCCGTATAGAATCAGGATGGCGTCGTGCTCGCCTTTTGGCGTCGAGGCGAGGAGCGTAGCGCGTTCCACGGTCTTGAGCCGCGCATCTACCCCGACCTTGCGAAGCTGAGATACCACCACCTCGCCGACCCGCACCCAGTCAGGCTCCGGATAGGTCATGATGTCCAGCGTAAGGCGCTTGCCGTCCTTGACGACAAAACCCTCGGAGTCCACCTTGTCCCATCCCGCCTGGGCGAGCAGCGGCTTGACCTTGTCGGGGGCGTACTGGGGCGCGTAGTCTTTGATGCCTTCCCAGTACCCCGACATGGCCGGGACCAGGGGGCCCCATGCCGGTACAGCCATCCCCTCGAGGGCCTGGGTTATGATTTCCTCCCGGTTGATGGCGTGGGCAATCGCCTGGCGCACTGGCGCCTCCGTCCACGGGTACTTCTTGAAGTTGAATCCCAGGTAAGTTAGCTGCTCCGTTAACGTCTCGTGCAGGGTAACATCGGGGTTCCCACGTAGCCTTGGCACTGCGGTGGTCGGTACGTCTGTTATGTCGATGTCGCCCTTCTCCAGGGCCAGGACGCGCGTGTTCTCGTCCGGAATGATCTTCATGACCACTTTCTCGAAGTACGCCGGTCCTCGGTTCTCGTAATACGGTGCTGGCCACCGGTAGTCCTCATTGCGCTTGTAACTCAGGTGGTCGCCGGGGACCCATTCTTCCACTATGAAGGGTCCGGTGCTGACTGGAGAGCGGTTGAAGTTGTCGCCCAGCGTCCTTACCGCCTCAGGCGACATGATCCCTAGGTATGCGGAGTCCATGACGTAAAAGAACGGAGCAAAGGGCTCCTTGTACACCATCTTCACCGTGTACTCGTCCGCTGCCACCACTTGTTCCAGGGGACCGATCTGCCCGGCGAAGGGGGCCGCCATGGCAGGGTCCTTGAGGCGGTCGTATGTGAACTTCACCGCTTCGGCGTTCAGTCGCTTGCCGTCGTGGAACTTGACGTCTTTCCTCAGTTTGATGGTTATCTCTTTTCCGTCGGGCGAGACATTCCACGACTCGGCGAGTTGGGGCACGTACTTGCGATCTAGGTCCAGAGTCAGCAAGGGGTCATAGATAAGGCTGTGTACGATGTCAGCCCAGGAAGTGCGGTGGACGTCGAGCGCAACAGGGTCCTGGGGAATGGCAATCGTGAGGGCGCCGCCTCTCCCGGGCTTGGCCTCTCGGGGCTTCTGCGCACACCCGGGGAGGATACACGTCCCGGCTAGAACCCCTGCGACCAACAGGGCCACCGCTTTGAGCTTGAGCCGCCCCATGTAGTTACCCTCCCTTCCCTTTTCCTTTCATGAGCTTAACTACCCGATACAGTTGCCTGCGCCACCACCGCTGTCGCTCGACATCTCCCACTCTCCGATAGACGCCCAAGCTCGCTCGTGCAACGCTGCTGTCGGGCTGGTCTGCTAATACGCCCACGATGGGCCTGAAACTACAATCGCCCGTTCATCATCGGATTCACCTCCCACACGCTTGTTCCAGGCAATTCCTTCATGACACCTTATAGGTTTCCACCTACGTAGAGACCTTCCCGCACCAGGCGCTCGATTTTCATCGGCCGAAAGGTGATCAATTCCCAACTTCGCCGGCGTCCTCCCCTCCGACCGGAAATCCCGATCACACACGGCCGAGCCTAGGGAAACGAAGGCCGCGATCAGCGGCTTGTTCATCCCTGCCCTGTGGGCAAGCCGGGAGAGGGGAGCCAAACCCTGGGGCAGGTCGTCCGTAATGTATCGGTCGCGCACGGAACTGGGCCCCTTGATCTGGGCGGTCACACCAAGGGTGTAAAAGGGGACCTGCAAAGCCATCGCCATGATGTTCCCGGTGCTGCTGAAGTCACGATCCTCGTACCCAAGCACCTCCGTCCTGTACGCACCCGCAACCCTATTCACTTCGTCGAACACCCGGTGGATGACCCGGGCCACGGCCGCAGCGCTCAGGGGCCGCCCGCCCGTCATCGCACGCACGGGGTCGCCGGGCATCAGGTGTACCGTGCTGAAGACCAGCACAGCCACCCCCACCCACACGGGGGTGAACTGCAACACCCTGCGCACCACGTAACTGCCCACGGGACATCCGCCCCCTCGAGGACTTACGGTCACTCGGCCGTAGAACTTCCCTATCACGGGAGGGATTTCGCCAGCGGGCGCAGAATTCCTGCACGAGCAAGGAGCATCATGCTCTGGGTCGCGTTGCCGGGGAGGTGCGGCTTCGGCGGTGGTCACCGGAGTGGTGGGCCCCCACGACATGGTAGAAAGAACCTGCCTGATGGCGGGTGACTTCCCGGAACTCGCGCTGGTCCCCCTCCCCTACGACGAGGAAACTGAGGCGCTGTCGGTACTGGAATCTCACCTCGACGAGATCGACATCGTCTTCTTCACGGGGAACTGGCCCTATCACTACGTGACCGAGCGGAGGGGGTTCCCCCTACCCAAACCCACTGTATATGTGAGCTCCCACGCGGGGTCATCCCTGCACAAGACCCTGGCGCAGATGGCCCACCGGGGTGTCGACATAGGGCGCATAAGCGTAGATACCCTCTCTCGCTCCGAGATCCGGGAGGCGTACGGCGAGATCGGCCTGGATCCAGGCGGCGTGCATCCCTTCGAGATCACCCGTGCCGTCCCACGCCGCGAACTGGTGGATTTCCACCTGCGCTTGTGGCAGCGCGGGGAGACCCGGGCCGCGGTGACGTTCCTCCGCACGGCCTTCGCAGCCCTCGAGGAGGCGGGCGTACCCGTCTTCCGCTGCACGCCCAGCACCCACGCCATCAGAGAGGCCCTGCTGAGGGCAGTGCTGGAAGCCCGCGCCCTGCGGGCAAAAGCAGCGCAAATCGCCGTGGGTCTGTGCCGTCTGGCCGACGCCGCGAACCCGGTGGCGACCGTAGCACCTGGCCGAGGGGCCGCCGGTCGTGGCACCGGGGGAGATGGCCGGGCAACCACGCGGGGCATGGCAGCTGGGGCCGCCTCTGGCAGCGAGTTGAGCCAGGCCCGGCTCAAACTCCTGCAGATCTTGTTTGACCTTGCCGGTGACCTGGCAGCTTCCGTCTTCCCGGTGCAGGGCCACGAGTTCGTCCTGTTCACCACACGCGGCGCCTTGGAGCAGGCCACGGCCTCATTCCGTTCCCTGCCCATACTCGAAGTCATCCGGGAAACCCTTGCCACCCCGGTAAGCTTCGGCTTCGGGGTGGGTAGCACAGCTCAGACTTCCCATCGCTGCGCCACCGTCGCACTCGACCTGGCCATCCGGCATGGGGGCGACTGTGCCTTCGTTTGCTTTGACGATGGGGCGCAGGTCGGCCCCCTGGGCCGACCCGACTGCCTGGAGTATTCGCGGCGGGCCGAACCGGCCGTAATCGACGTCGCCAATCGAGCCGGCCTGAGCAGCACCACCGTCAATCGGTTGCGTGCGGTGTTGCAGCGGACCCGCAGCGATGTCGTTACCGCCCGGGGACTAGCTGCAGAACTGGGCATCACGCCCCGCAACGCCCGGCGCATCCTCCAACACCTGGCGCAGGCCGGACTGGCAACCGTCGTGCAGGTCGAACAACCACCCCGGGGCCGGCCCAGCCTGGTCTACCGCCTGGACATAGGCGGCCGGCTCTCCCTCCGCCACTCTCCCCCGCCCGGCTAGCCCCTTTGTCATACCGCACGCCGTGGCTCCAGCACCGCCCGCAGGCCGGCTGCGCAGTGCGCTCAGGGCTGGCGGAAGCCGACCGGCGGCTGCGAAGCCCGCTCCAGGGCTACGGCGGGATGCCCCAGAGCCCGCGTGGCCCGCTCAGCTAGTAAGACTCAGGACACCGCCAGTACGATGGCGGCCGTCATGACCACCACTAAAGTTCTCTCACCGTCGCCCACCTGCGGACTGCTACCAAAGATCTCGTTCGCTTCCCGCGTGGCCTATAAGTGGGAGAAGAAGGTTCCCGTGGGGTTCGCGCACAGAAGTTGGTCTCGGGGTCAAACTGACCCTGGCAGCAAGAGTCATGCCATGGCCAAGGCGATGGCGCCGCAGTTCGGCATCAACGAGAAGACAGTGCGGTGCTCCTCGCACAGCCCGTACAGCGCGGAGGTGCGCAGCCGGCTCTCGGTGAAGTCGAATGGACATTTGCGACATCTTCTGGCGCACGGCCCTTCTCGTGTCGCTTCGGTACATCCGAGAACTTGTGCGCCAGTCTTGTCCAGCGCAGCGATATAGTCCCTAACCTCCCGGCTCGACCCGATCCTCTCGCCGATCTCCAGCCCGTACAGCCCGGAGGTGGGGAAGCACCGCTCCGTGAACTTGAATGCTGCGGACGTAGCATCTTTTGATACGCGCCTTTCTGGTGCTGGCGGGCAAGATCCACTTGCGTACCAACCTTGTCGAGCAGCGTAATGTGGTTTCGCACCTATAATATGCAATACCACCACGGCGAAGCACCCCCAAACCTGCCCCGCGGGAGGCGCTGTGCGCGCTGACCAGGCGACACGGGGCTGCCTTCGGCCACGTTGATAGTTGATAGAGGTACAATCGCCCTGGGCTAGCTCTTCGGGGGAGCAGGCGTCCTCGGCCATATCGTCACTTGCTTGGCTAGGGTGAGCGTGAATGTTTCGGATTGCGTCCCCGGTCCGAATGGCGCGGGCAAGACCACCACCATCATGATGCTCACCACCCTCATCCGGCCTACGTCGGGGCGGGCGATGGTGTGCGGTCGCGACGTGGCGGCCTCACCCCACCGGGTGAGGCAGCAGCTGGGATACGTGTCCCAGGACGTGGCGGTGGATGAGAGCCTGACCGGGCGGGAGAACCTTTACCTGCAGGGCAGGCTGTACCACCTGGCACCGGCGGTCTTGCGGGAGCGCATCGCCGACGTGCTGGCCACCGTCGAGCTGGAGGAGCATGCCCACCGGCCGGTGGCCACCTACTCCGGTGGGATGCGCAAGCGGCTCGATATCGCCGCCGGTCTCATCCACCGGCCGCGGCTGCTTTTCCTGGACGAACCCACCCTGGGTCTGGACATCCAGACCCGCAGCCGCATCTGGGAATACATCTGGCGGATGAGAGACGAGCACGGAGTGACCGTGTTCCTCACCACCCACTACATGGAGGAGGCCGACCGCTTGTGCGACCGGGTAGCGATCATCGACCATGGCCGCATCGTGGCCCTGGACACGCCGGCGGCGCTCAAGCGTTCCCTGGGCGGGGACCTCATCACCATCCACCTGGCGGGGGTGGCGGCTGCTCCTGACCTGGCGGCGGCCGCTCCCGACCTGGCGGCGGGCATAGGGGGTCTGCCCCTGGTGGAGTCGGTGCAGCCCGGGGCGGACGGTACTTTCCAGCTGGTGGTGCGGGAAGGGGAACGGGCCACCCCGGTGCTGCTGGACTTCCTGTCTTCGCGGGGGGTACGGGTCGACTCGGTGGCGCTGAAGCGCCCGACGCTGGATGACGTCTTCCTCCGCTATACCGGGCGCCAGCTGCGCGAGGAAGAGGGGGCGGCCGGTTACCACCGCATGATGAGAGCCGTGAGGAGGGTGCGGCGATGACGGACACGGGGCTTGCGTACGGAAAGACCTCCGGGGGCGTGACAGAGGCATACGGGGAGGGAAAGGGCATGGTAATCGGCAGTACCTTGCCGGGGGATACCTGGTGGATATGCTGGCGGGAGCTGAAGCGCCTGTGGGGGCAGAAGATCCGCATCTTCATGACCCTGATCCAGCCCCTCATCTGGCTGGCCCTGATGGGCAACATGTTCCAGCGCATAGCGGCCATTCCGGGATTCCCCGCCCGCTCTTACCTGGACTACATGGCCCCGGGGATCGTCACCATGGTCACCCTGTTCGGAGGCATTTTCGGGGGCATGGGAATCGTCTGGGACCGGCGCCTGGGCTACCTGCAGAAGCTGCTGGCCGCCCCCATCTCCCGCACCGCCGTGGTCACGGGCAAGATGCTGGCCATCGCCGTGCAGACCGCATTCCAGGCCCTGGTGATATTTGCCCTGGCCCTGGCCATGGGAGTCCGCTTCGCCGCCGGAGTGGCGGGGGTGCCCATGCTCCTCCTGCTGGCCGTGCTCCTCAGCCAGGTGTTCGCCGGGATCTCGCTCTGCCTGGGGGCGGTGCTCACCAGCCACGAGGCCCTCATGGCAGTGGTGAACTTCCTGACCATGCCCCTCATGTTCACCTCCAACGCCATGATGCCCCTGGACATGATGCCCTCGTGGCTGGCGAGGCTGGCGGTGCTGAATCCCCTCAGCTATGCCATCAACCCCATGCGCACCCTGTTCCTCAGCGGCTGGGACTGGGCTGGTCTGGCGCGGGGCCTGGTGGTCCTGGCCCTGAGCGGTCTCCTCATGACGGTGGCAGCCTCGTCCCTGTTCCGCCGCAGCATGGCCTGACCTGTCCGCCGCCCGCGCCGGTGACGCTCGGGTATTATTCTGCCCGGCCCGGTATTGCCAAAGGAAGCCGGCACGGCTATCCTAGAAGCGATGCCGGGGGGTGGTCGGTTGGTTCCCTTCGTCAAGATGCATGGCCTGGGGAACGACTATGTGTTCGTGGACCTGGTGAGTCGCGGGCTCCCGGATGTGGGAGAGCGTGATTACCCCGCCCTGGCGCGGGCGGTGAGCGATCGCCACCGGGGCGTGGGGTCGGACGGCCTCATCCTGGTGCTGCCGCCCCCGGCGCAAGGCAGCCCCCACCGCATGCGCATCTTTAACGCCGACGGTTCCGAGGCGGAGATGTGCGGTAACGGGGTGAGGTGCTTTGCCTTTTACCTGTACAGCCGGGGATACTGCCCGGGGCCGGACTGCGACGTGGATACCCTTGCGGGCAGTATCCACACCCGCATCCTGCGGGTGGACAGGTGGGCGGGTGAGCCCCGGCGCGCCGGGGTGCGGGTGGATATGGGCCCCCCCCGCGAGTGGCGGGAGCTGGTCGTCGCGGCAGGCAGGCGGGAGTTCCGGGTGATGTCCGTGTCCATGGGAAATCCCCACGCCGTCATCCTGGATGGCTGGGATGACGCCGACTTCCCGGTTTACGGTCCCCAGCTCGAGAGGAACCCGGCCTTCCCGCAGGGTGCCAACGTGGAGTTCGTGCGCGTCCGCCATCCCGGCCTGCCCGAGGGCGCGGCGGCCGGAGGCAGCCACGCGCCGCTGAGTGGTGGCGACCTGGCTCCGGGGGGCGGGCACCTGGAGGTGCTGGTGTGGGAAAGGGGGTCGGGTCCCACCCTGGCCTGCGGGACGGGAGCGTGTGCCTCCCTGGTGGCGGCGGTCCTGCAGGGGAGGGCGGCCCGGCGGGCACGGGTTTCCCTGCCCGGAGGGGACCTGGAGGTGGAGTGGACTTCCGAGGGCAACGTGTACATGACAGGGCCCGCCGAGGAGGTGTGCCGGGGCGAGTTCCTCTGGCCCTGATGTGTGTCCCCGCAGGTGGGCTGGGCCAGGCGCGCGTGGTTGGCGAAGAACTGGAGGTGGGTGAGCCATGCCGCAGGTGGCGAAGAGGATAGCGAGTGTTCCGCCGTACTTATTTGCCCGCATGGATAAGGTGCGCAAGGAGCTGGCGGCGCGCGGGGTGGACGTGATCAGCCTGGCCATCGGTGACCCCGACGTACCCACGCCGGGATATGTGGTGGATGCCCTGAACCAGGCCGCCCGGGACCCTGCCACCCACCGCTACCCGCCCTATGAGGGTACGGCGGAGTTCCGCCGCGCCATGGCCGACCGGTACCGGCAGCGGTTCGGGGTGGACCTGGACCCCGACCGGGAAGTGATGACCCTCATCGGTTCCAAGGAGGGCATCGCCCACCTCTTCTGGGCTTTCGTCGATCCCGGGGATGTGGTGATCCTGCCCGATCCCGCCTACCCGGTGTACCGCACCCATGCTGCCCTGTGCGGGGCGCGTATCCACTCCATGCCCCTCCTGCCCGAGAGGGGCTTCCTGCCCGACCTGGAGGCCATCCCGGAGGAGACGGCGCAGGCAGCCAAGCTCATGTTCATCAACTACCCCAACAACCCCACCGCTGGGGTGGCCGACCTGGACTTCATGCGCCGGGCGGTGGATTTCGCCCGCCGCTACGACATCCTCCTGTGTCACGATGCCGCCTACATCGAGAACACCTACGACGGCTTCGTGGCCCCCAGCGTGCTGCAGGTTGAGGGCGGCAAGAACGTGGCCCTGGAGTTCTACTCGCTGTCCAAGCCCTTCAACATGACGGGATGGCGCCTGGCGGCGGCGGTAGGCAACGCGGCCGCCGTGGCGGGGCTGGGGATCATCAAGACCAACACCGACTCGGGTCAGTTCGCCGCCGTGCAACGGGCGGGGGTCAAGGCGCTCGAGGACAGCCCCGACCGGTTCATCGCCTCCATGAACGAGGTGTACCGTGAGCGGCGCGACCTGGTGGTGTCCACCCTGCGGGAACTGGGGTTCGACATCCGGCCGCCGCGGGGGAGCTTCTACATCTGGCTGCGCGTTCCCGAGGGCTCGACGGACGAGGATTTCTCCACCCGTCTGCTGGAGAAGGCGGGGGTAATGGTTACGCCGGGGTCGGCGTACGGGCAAACGGGACGTAGCTTCGTGCGCATCTCCCTCACCGTGCCTACCTCGCGTCTGGAGGAGGCCATGGGTCGCCTCCGCGCCAGCCTGTGAGGGGAGCGGTGGCATGCGCAGCATGAGCGGATACGGGTGCGGGGAAGCCCGCGCGGCCGGCTGGCGGGTGAGGGTGGAGGTGCGCAGCCTCAACCACCGCTTCCTGGATGTGGCCCTGCGCTTCCCCCGCTTCTGCCTGGCCCTGGAGGAGCGGGTGCGCGAGCTGATGGAGCAGCGCCTGCAGCGGGGCCGGGTGGAGGTGTTCCTCACCGCCGAGTCCACCGGGGATCTGCCCCGCCAGGTGCGGGTAGACCGTTCCCTGGCGCAGGCATACCACGCCGCCCTGCAGGAACTGGCCCACGCCCTCGGCGACGCGGGTATCCGGGAAGGGTCCTCCGAGGGGGAGCAGGTCAGGGCGCAGCCGGGTCCGGGAGAAGTGACCTGGATCGCCCAGCTGCCCGGGGTGATGGAGCCGGGCGAGGCCGAGGTGGACGCAGAAGCGGTGTGGGCGGCAGCGCTGCCCGCTCTGGAGCAGGCCCTGGGCTCGGTGCAGGAAATGCGGGCCGCCGAGGGGGAGCGGCTGGCAGCCGACCTGAGCGGCCGGATCGCGCGGCTGCGGGAACTGGTGGCCGGGGCACAGGATCGCGCGCCTCGGCTGGAAGAGGAATACCGGGAGCGGCTGGTCAGGCGGCTGGAGGAACTGGCTGTTACGGTGGAGCCCGCCCGGCTGGCGGCGGAGGCCGCCCTGCACGCCGAGAAGGTGAGCATCCACGAGGAGCTGGTGCGTCTGGAGTCGCACCTGGGCGAAATGGAGCGGCTGCTGCCCGGGGACGAACCGGTGGGGCGGCGCCTGGACTTCCTCCTGCAGGAGGCATTCCGGGAGGCCACCACCATGGCCGCCAAGGCCCAGGACGCGGGCATCTCCGCGCTGGCGGTCGAGATCAAGGCCGAACTTGAGAAAATGAGAGAACAGGGACAGAATGTGGTGTAGGGCCGGATGCAGCAGGGGAGGTTGCCATGGAGCTGAGGCTGGTCAACGTAGGATTTGGTAATATAGTGTCGGCGAACCGCATTGTGGCCATTGTGAGCCCGGAGTCGGCGCCCATCAAGCGCATCATAGGTGAGGCCCGGGACCGGGGGTTGCTCATCGATGCTACCTACGGCCGGCGGACGCGGGCGGTGATCATTGCCGATTCGGGTCACGTGGTGCTGTCGGCCGTGCAGCCGGAGACGGTGGCCCATCGCGTGGGGGGCAGAGAGCCGGTTGAAGAGGAGGCGGAATCGCCGGAAAGGGAGTGACGGCTCCCTCATGGAAACCGGACTGCTGGTGCTCCTTTCCGGACCATCCGGCGTGGGTAAGGGTCGGGTGAGAGAGGCGCTCACCGCGCGGATGACCGACCTGGTATACGCGGTGTCGGCCACCACCCGGGCTCCCCGTCCGGGTGAGGTGGACGGGGTGCACTACCACTTCCTCGATGAGGAGGAGTTCCACCGGCGTCTGCGCGCGGGCGATTTCGTGGAATGGGCCAACGTTTACGGGCATCTGTATGGTACTCCGGGTGAGCCGGTGCGGCGCCTGTTATGCGAAGGGCGTACGGTCATCATGGAGAAGGACGTGCAGGGGGCGCGCACGCTCCGGGAGGTGTTCCCGGAGGCGGTGTTCATCTTCCTCCTTCCCCCATCGGTGGAGGAGCTGTGGCGCCGGCAGGAGGGACGGGCTACCGAAACGGAGGAGAGCCTGGCCGTGCGCAGGCAGGCGGCGGCGGTGGAACTGGCGGAGGTGGAGTGGTACGATTATGCGGTGGTGAACGACGATCTGGAGCAGGCGGTGGCCATGCTCAGTGCCATCATCACCGCGGAGCGGTGCCGTGTCAGCCGGGTTCTCGCCGGACTGAGCTTTTCAGGGCGCCTCAAGGACGCATGAAGGAGAGGTGACACCTTGGACCTGGTGGATTTGCCCCTCGAGCAGTTGCTGCCCTATGTGGATGCCAAGTACACCCTGGTTTCCCTGGCGGCCAGGAGGGCGCGGGAGTTGCTGGATGGTCACCCACCCCTCCTGCTGAGCCGTTCCACCAAGCCGGTCACCGTGGCTCTGGAGGAGATAGCGAACGGGCTCATCACGTACCGGCGCGAGGTCATCAGGATGAAGTAGGCCAGGCGCCCCAAGGGGGGGCGTTCCCGGGAGGGGGTGAGGGGCGGTGCCCCCGGAGCACTCCGCGACAGGTGATTCCGGCGAGCGGGTCCTGGCGGGAAAGACAGTGGTGGTGGGCATCACCGGTGGGATTGCCGCCTACAAGGCGGTAGAGGTGGTGAGCCGCCTGCGCCGGCTGGGGGCGGATGTCCACGTGGTGATGACCCGGGCCGCCACCCGGTTCGTGACTCCGCTCACCCTGCAGACCATTTCGGGGAATGCCGTGGTGACCTCCATGTTCTCGCGGACGACCCGCTGGAACGTGGAGCATGTGGCCCTGGCGGATAGGGCGGACCTGCTGCTGGTGGTGCCCGCCACCGCCAACGTGGTGGGTAAGGTGGCGGCAGGGGTCGCCGATGATTTCCTCACCACCACCATCATGGCCTGCCGGGCGCCGGTGGTGTTCTGTCCCGCCATGAACTTCCGCATGTACGAGAACCCGATTTTCCAGGCGAACGTGGCCCGGCTCGAGGATCTGGGGTACCGCTTCGTCCCGCCGGAAGCGGGCTGGCTGGCCGAGGGCACGGTGGGGGTGGGCAGGCTGCCCGACCCCTCCCTGATCGTGGACCGGGTGGTGCAGATGCTGGGCGGACCGTCCGCGGGCGGGGGCGACCTGGCCGGATGCCGGGTGCTGGTCACGGCCGGGCCCACCTGGGAGATGATCGATCCCGTTCGCTTCATATCCAATCCCTCTTCGGGGAAGATGGGATATGCCCTGGCCCGGGCGGCCAGGATGCGAGGGGCGGCTGTGGTGCTGGTGTCCGGCCCCGTGGCCCTGCCGCCGCCCGAAGGGGTCGAGCTGGTCCCTGTCACCTCGGCCGAGGACATGTTCGGCGCCGTGATGGACAGGTTGCCCGGAACCGACCTGGTGTTGAAGGCCGCGGCGGTGGGCGATTGGCGGCCGCGCCTGGTGCACCCGTCCAAGGTCAAGAAGGAGCAGATGGCGGCCTGGGTTCTGGAGCTGGATCCCACGCCGGATATCCTGGCGGAGGTGGGCCGGCGCAAGGGAAAGACGGTGGTGGTGGGGTTCGCTGCCGAGACGGATGACATCGAGCGTCACGCCCGGGAGAAAATCGCCTACAAGAATCTGGATTTGCTGGTGGTGAACGATGTGAGCCGTCCCGGCGTGGGTTTCGCCAGCGACGACAACCAGGTCACCCTCTATTGGCCGGACGGATCCAGCGAGGACCTGCCCGCCATGAGAAAGGCCGAGCTGGCCCACCGCATCCTGGACCGGGTTGTCCCCGTGGTGCGGGCACGCCGCGGTGGGTAAGTTGTCCGAAGAGGATTACGTGCAGGTGGTTGAAGAGGATTACGTGCAGGTGGTTCTGGACGGCGCTCCCGCACCGGCGGGCGGTATCTGGACTTATCTGGTTCCGCCCCACCTCAAGGGTTCTCTCAGGGTGGGCCAGCGGGTGGAGGTGCCCTTTGGTGGCCGGGTGATGGAGGCAACGGTGGTGGGGTGGGGTGGGCCCCCCGGGCGGGGAGAGGCCCGCCCCGTGCTGGGTACGGTTCCCCAGCGGGTGGATTTGCCGGAGGAGCTGGTGGGGCTTGCCCTCCGGGTGGCAAAGCTGTACCAGTGCTCTCCGGCGGCCGGCCTGCGCTGCGTATCCCCCCCGGCGCTGCGGGTGGACGAGAGGGAGACGGTGCGCCTGCTGGTCTCCGGGGAGGAACTCATGGCGCGGGCCGGGTCCCTTCGTTCCCCGCGGGCCAGGCGGCTGGCTGGGGTGCTGGCGGCCGCGCCCCGCCGCCGGAGCTTCCCCCTGGGGGAACTGGAAGACACCTGGGGGGAGGGGGCCGGGTCGCTTCGGGACACGCTGCGATTGATGTCCCGGCACGGACTGGTACAGGTGGTGAGGGCCCGGCGCGCCGCTTCCTCCCCCCGGGGGAAGGCGGCGCCTGCTTCCGCCCCCGCGGGCGGCCCGCGCGGTGGTATCCCGGTCCCGGCGGCTGAGGGCGTTCGGCCCGCTCACCCTTCTGCCCGTGTTCCCGCGGGCGGCCCGGCCGAGACACTGGTTCTGTGGGGCGGTGACCCTTACGGGCGAGCTGAGGCTTACCTGGAGACCGTGGAGGAGGCCCTGGCCCGGGGCCAGACCGCGATCGTGCTGGCTCCATCCATCGAACAGGTGAACAGGATGGCGGGATGGTGGCGCTCCCGCCTGGGGGAGCGCCTGGCAGTGCTGCACGCGGGACTTACGCCGGCACGCAGGCAGGGGGCGTGGCTATCCCTGGCCCGGGGTGAGGCGCGGGTGGCTCTGGGCACCCGGTCGGCGGTGTTCGCGCCGGTAGGGGATGGGGACCGGGCCCTCGAGGTGGTGGTGCTGGAGAGGGAGCACGACGAGGCCTACAAGCAGGAGGAGGTGCCCCGTTATCACGCCGGCCGGGTGGCTGCCCTGCGCCCGGCGCGCCAGGTGGTGCTGGGGAGCAGCACGCCGCGGCTGGAGACCTTCTTCCGGGCCGAGCGGGGCGAGTATGGTCTCCGGCAGCTCCCCGCCCCCGGGCGCCCCCCCGTGACCGTGGTCGATGTGCGCCTGGCGGCAGGAGGCCCTCGCCGGGGGAGCCTCAGCGGCCCCCTCCGGGCTGCCCTGGCTCGGGTGGTGGCACGCAGGGAGAGGGCGGTACTGTTCCTGAACCGCCGCGGGTATGCGGCCGCCCTGTCCTGCCGGGAATGTGGTCAGTCTCTGGGGTGCCCGCGCTGCCGGGTCTCCCTGGTGTACCACCGTCCGGGATGGCTGCACTGTCACCTGTGCGGGTTCTCGCGCCCCGTTCCCGATGTGTGTCCCTTGTGCGGTGGCCGGCAGCTGGGCCTGGTCGGCGCCGGCACCCAGAAGGTGGAGCAGGAAGTGCAGCAGTTTCTCCCCGGCACGCCCGTGCTCCGCCTGGATTCGGATGTGGCTTCCTGTCCCGACCGGGTGCAGGAGTTGTGGGAAGCCTTTCTGGCCCGCCGCCCGGCGGTCCTGGTGGGCACGCAGATGGTGGCGGGGGGAGCCCAGTTCCCCGACCTGGGGCTGGTGGCCGCGGTCAACGCCGACGTGGGCCTCCACCTGCCCGACTTCCGGGCTGCGGAGCGCACCTTCTCGCTGCTGTACGATCTCGGGGAGATGGCGGTGGACTGGGGTGGAGAGGTTATGGTGCAGACCCATCACCCCGACCACCATGCCATCCGGGCGGCGCGCGTGCACGATTACCGGGAGTTCTACCGGGAGGAGATCGGGTCGCGCGAGGAGCTGGGCTACCCCCCCTTCTCCCACCTGGTGCGGTTGATCTTTGCGGCTCCCCGTGAGGAGGAGGCCCGGCGGGCCATGGAAGACCTGTGTGCTGAGCTCCCGGCCGGAGCGGGAGTGGAGGTGCTGGGGCCGGCGCCGGCGCCCCTTTCGCCCCTCAAGGGGTCTTTCCGCTGGGTCGCGCTCTTGAAGAGCCGGGAACCCGAGGGAGCCGCTGTCATGCTCCAGGAAGCCATGGCCAGGTCGGGAATGGAACGGCGGCGTGGGGTAAGACTGACTGTGGACGTCGATCCTTATGATATGCTTTGAGGGGGGTGAGGCGGGAGCGTATGGCATCGGGTGATGTAAAGCAAGATCCCGATCCCGTGTTACGCAAGGTGGCCAAGCCCGTGCGCAAGGTGAACCGCCAGGTGCGGGAGTTGCTGGACGACATGCTGGTGGCCATGCGCCGGGCCCGGGGAGTGGGACTGGCGGCCCCCCAGGTGGGTATATCCCGGCGGGTGATCGTGGTGGATGTGGGCGGGGGACCCATCGAACTCGTGAATCCCGAGATCGTCCACGCGGAAGGAAGCGAAACCGGGGTGGAGGGGTGCCTGTCCGTCCCCGGCCTGGTGGGAGATGTGCCCCGCTACCGGAAGGTTACCGTGAGCGGGCTCAACCGGTACGGACGCCAGATCTGGGTGGAGGCGGAAGGTATGCTGGCACGGGCCGTGCAGCACGAGATCGACCACCTCAATGGCATCCTGTTCCTGGACCGGGCCATGGAAGTGCGTGAGGTACTACCGGCACCGCGCGTAGTTCTCCTGGGGACGGGAGAGTTCGCCCTGCCCACGCTGGAAGCCCTGCACGAAGGGTGCGATCTGGCGGCCGTGGTTACCCGGCCCGATCGGCCCCGGGGCCGGGGCCTCCTGCCCGGAGCGCCCGCGGCCAAGGAGCGGGCTCGGGAACTGGGGATCGAGGTGTGGCAGCCCGCCTCCCTGGGGGAGGAGGAATTCCTGGCCAGGCTGCGATCCCTGGAGCCCGACTACCTGGTGGTGGCCGATTTCGGCCGCATCCTTCCCGCTCCCTTGCTGGCGATGGGGAAGGGGGTGATCAACCTCCATCCTTCCCTGCTGCCCCGGTGGCGGGGCCCGGCACCCATCGAACGGGCCATCATGGCGGGCGACGAGGTGACCGGGGTCACCACCATGTACGTCTCTGAGCGGGTGGATGCCGGAGACATCATCCTCCAGAAGGAGGTACCCGTTTCCCCCGAGGACA
Source organism: Bacillota bacterium (assembly GCA_030019365.1). Classification (NCBI taxonomy): domain Bacteria; kingdom Bacillati; phylum Bacillota; species Bacillota bacterium. The sequence continues at coordinate 96,933 of JASEFA010000008.1, read as the reverse complement.
CCGGGGGCAGCCTGCGGGCCCGGCTGGCCCGGGAAGGGGCCGAACTGGTGGTGAACACGGTGCATCTTCTGGTCAAGGGGGAAGCTCCCCGCCGGCCTCAGGACGAAGGGCTGGCGACCTACGCCGCGCCCATCACGGCGGCCGACGAGGTGGTGGACTGGGCCGGGTCGGCCGACGACGTGGTGAACCGTGTGCGCGCCCTCGCTCCGGTTCCCGGGGCACGTACGCGCTGGTGCGGACGTCAATTGAAGGTGGGGCGGGCACGTAAGCACGAAGCCGCACCTGGTGGGGCATCGCCGGGCGAGGTGATGGCTGTGAGCGAGGAGGGATTTCTGGTAGCGTGCAGCAGGGGAGCGGTGGAAATCCTCGAAGTGCAACCGGAGGGACGGCGCTGGATGCCGGCGGCGGACTTCCTGCGCGGTTACCACCTTCGGGTGGGGGAGTTTCTGGGAAAGGAGGGGGATTAGCTTGTACTGGGGCTACGGTATGGACGCCGGCCTGCTGCTCTTTGTCCTGCCGGCGTTCATCTTCTCCCTTTACGCCCAGGCGCGGGTGAGCGGCACCGCCCAGCAGTTCTCTCGGGTAATGGCCTCGGTGGGGAAGACGGGGGCCCAGGTGGCGGAGGAACTGCTGTGGCGAGCGGGCGTAAGGGAAGTGCGGGTGACGAGGACGCCGGGAGTGCTGAGCGATCACTACGATCCCCGCCAGCGCGTGCTGCGTCTGTCGCCCGCGGTCCACGACGGCCTTTCCATCACCGCCGTGGGGGTGGCCGCCCACGAGGTGGGGCATGCCATCCAGCACGCGGTGGGTTACGGGCCCCTGGCCCTGCGCAACCGCCTGGTGCCAGTGGTGAGCTTCGGCTCTCAGGCCGCCATTCCCCTGTTTTTCGTGGGGCTCATCATGGGTTCGGGCTCCCTCATGAATCTGGGGCTGATCCTGTTCCTGGGAGCGGTGGTGTTCACCGCCATCACCCTCCCGGTTGAGTACAACGCCAGCTCGCGGGCCCTGGCCGAACTGCAGGCGGGCGGCTATCTGCGCACGGAGCGGGAAGCAAGGGGCGCGCGGGCGGTGCTCAACGCCGCCGCTCTCACCTACGTGGCTGCCCTGGCCATGGCGGTGGCCCAGTTGCTCCGCATGTTCATGCTGGCCCGCAGCCGGGAGGATTAGGTGTCCGCCACCCCCGGCCGGGAGCTGGCGCTGCGCATCCTGGGCGAGGTGGAGAAGGGCGCATACGCCGATGTGGCTTTCGCGCGGCTGAGCCGTCAAGAGAAGGACCCCCGCGAGCGGGCCTTTGCCCAGGATCTGGCGTACGGGGTGGTGCGCTATCTCCTCCCCATAGACCACGGCCTGGCCCGTTACCTGCGGCACCCTCTGGAGAAGCTCCCCGCGCCCATCCGCAATGCTTTGCGCATGGGCGCGTATGAGCTCATGTTCGGCGGCGGTGCGTCTTACGCGGCCGTGTCCCAGGCGGTGGAACTGGCTCGCGCCCACGGGCATGCGGGGACGGCTTCTCTGGTGAACGCCGTCTTGCGCAGGGTGGCAGAGGAGCCCCGCCCGCGCGTGCGGGGGGAGGGCCTTTCGCTGGTCTACTCGTTTCCGGAGTGGCTGGTGCAGCGGTGGGTGCAGAGGCTGGGGAGTGAGGAGACCGAGGCCCTCTGTGCCGCCCTCAACCGCATCCCTCCTCTGAGCGGGCGAGGCAACCTGACCCGCGTCGCGGCCGAGGGACTTCTTTCCCGCCTGGAGGAAGAAGGAGTGCGGACTCGCCCCGGGCGTTATCGGGGCGAGTGCTTCGTGGTGGAGGAAAGCCCGGTTCCCGTGGCGGAGCTGCCTGCTTTCCGGGAGGGACTGTTCTCGTTGCAGGACGAGGGTTCCGCCCTGGTGGCGCCCGTGCTCGATCCCCGCCCCGGCGAGCGGGTGGTGGATGCCTGCAGCGCCCCGGGCACCAAGACCGCCCACCTGCTGGAGTTGATGGGCGGGCGCGGAGAAGTGCTGGCCGTAGACATCAACCCCCGGCGCCTGCGCCTGGTGGAAGAGGGTTGCTCGCGGCTGGGGCTGGGGGGGCTGCGCCCGGTGGCGGGGGACGCCCGCCGCCTGGGCGATTTGCTGCCCGATGCCTGGGGAGGAGAGGCGGATCGCATCCTGGTGGATGCCCCCTGCTCGGGCCTGGGGGCCCTGGCCAGGCGGCCGGACCTGCGCTGGCGGCGCCGGCAGGCGGACCTGGAGACCCTGGCCCGGCTGCAGGGGGAGATTCTGGACGGGGTCGCCTCCGCTCTGGCTCCCGGCGGCACCCTGGTGTATTCCACCTGTACCACGGAGCCGGAGGAAAACCAGCAGGTGGTGGATTCCTTCCTGGACCGCCACCCCGACTTCGTCGCCGACGACCCGGCGCCGTGGCTGCCGGAGAACCTGCGCGGGGAGTCCCGCAAGGGGTGGCTGCAACTCTGGCCGCACCGGCACGGAACTGACGGCTTTTTCATATGCCGGCTGCGTAAACACAGAAAGGGATGAATGGACTAGAAAGAGAACTCTGGGAGCGGGGGTGCAAGGGGTGAGGGCCTGGGCTGCCTCGGACTGCGGGTTGGTGCGCGGCCACAACGAAGACGCCTACCTGGTTCTCGAGCTGGGCGACGGTCTGGCCTGTGCGGTGGCCGATGGCCTGGGGGGCATGCAGTCCGGGGAAGTGGCGGCTGCCCTGGCTGTGGAGGTGGTGCGGGAGCACCTGACCCGGCAACTGGTCCGGGCGCCCGGCCGGCCGCTGCCGGCGCATCCTCAGGCGGGCGGCACGCTGGTCGATCCACCGGCGGGCGGGGCTTTGGCCGAGCCGATGGCGGGCAGGGCGGCTGGGGAAGTACTGCGGGATGCCATCCTGGCGGCCCACCGCCGCATCGGAGAAGCGGGACGATCCCGGGGGGCCGTGATGGCCAGCACCCTCACCCTGGGACTGCTTGCTCCCGGGCGGCTGGAGATCGCCCACGTGGGCGACAGCCGCGCCTACCTGTTCCGCCCGGCCACGGGACTGAGGAAACTCACCCGGGACCATTCCCGGGTGGGCGATTTGCTGTGGCGGGGGGAGCTCACGGAAGCCCAGGCGCGCCTTCATCCCCAGCGCCACCTGCTGGACCAGGCGGTGGGGACGGGAGAATTGATCCGGGTGGATCTCCTCGGGGGCGATCTGGAGCCGGGAGACATCCTGCTCCTGTGCACGGACGGGCTCACGGCGGTGGTGGACTCTGCCGAGATCGCCCGCGTCCTGGCTGAGGGCGACCTTTCCCTGGCTCCCGGGCGCCTGGTGGAGATGGCCAACAGGCGGGGCGGGCCCGATAATGTCACAGTGGTGGTGGCGGAGGCACATTGGGAGGACACTCGTTGATCGGCCGGAAACTAGGTGGTCGCTATCAGATAGTGGAGCGGCTGGGCGCGGGCGGCATGGGAGTGGTGTACCGGGCCGAGGACACCTGGCTGGGTCGCACCGTGGCCATAAAGGTATTGCGGCCGGAGCTGGCCGCCGATGCTGACTTCCTCCGCCGCTTCCGGCGGGAGGCAAAGGCGGCGGCGTCTCTCTCTCACCCCAACGTGGTGAGCCTTTTCGACGTGGGGCAGGACGGGGACCTCCATTATCTGGTTATGGAGTACGTGCCCGGTCCCACCCTGGAGGAGCGCCTGGACCAGGGACCTTTGCCGCCGGCGGAGGCGGTGCGGGTGACTTCCCTGGTGGCCACGGCCCTGGAGCATGCCCATTCCCACGACGTCGTCCACCGGGACGTCAAGCCCCAGAACATCCTGCTGGCGCCACGCGGGCAGGTCAAGGTTGCCGATTTCGGCATCGCGCGGGCGGGGGTGGCTTCTACGGTCACCCATCCTGGAGCCATCGTGGGTTCGGTGCATTACCTGGCTCCAGAGCAGGTCCAGGGAGCTCCGGGAGACCAGCAGGCGGATGTATATTCCCTGGGTGTGGTCCTGTACCGCATGCTGACCGGGCGGCTGCCCTTCGAAGGGGACAACCCCATCAGTGTGGCTCTGAAGCACGTCCGAGAGGAGCCTCAGCCCCTGCGCCGGCTGGCGCCCCGCACCCCACCCGGGCTGGAGAGGGTGGTCATGCGGGCGCTGTGCAAGGATCCGGGCGGGCGGTATGCGTCTGCGGCCGATTTCCTGGCCGCTCTGCAGGGCATTGATGCGCAGCCCGGGGCGGCTGCCGTGCGGGGAGGTGAGGCGGTGGTCGGGGAGCGGAGCCGCAACCCGGTACGCCACGGCCGGGTGACCAGGCGTCCCCGCCTGGTGGCCTGGGTGCTCTTCGCCATCCTGCTGGTGGGCGCGCTGGCATACGGAGGTCATGCCTTCCTGCGGTGGTGGTACGTGCCCACTCTCACCACTCCCAACGTGCTCAGGATGGACCTGAGTTCCGCCCAGGAGCAGTTGCGGGCCCGGGGGCTGCAGTACGAGGTGGTGGGGCAGCAGTATTCGTCGGAAGTGGAGGTTTCCTGCGTCATCGGTCAGGACCCTGACCCGGGAGAACCGGTGAAGAAGGGCGGCATGGTCAAGCTCTGGATCAGCCTGGGCCCCGAGTTCGTCAAAGGCGGGGTGCCGGCGGTGGAGGGTAAGAGCGCACGCGAGGCCGAGGAGATCCTGCGCTCCGGCGGGCTGGAGGTCAGGACCACTTACCGGTACGATAATGAGAAACCCAAGGACACGGTAATATCCCAGCGGCCCCGGGCGGGGGACCCTGCCGTGAGGGGTGCAGTGGTGGACCTGGAGGTTTCTTCCGGCCCCGAACCGAAGCCGGTTTCAGTACCGTCCGTTTACGGTCTCACCGTGGACCAGGCCGCCGCCCGGCTCAAAGAGGCAGGGCTGGCGCTGGGTACGGTGGACGAAGTACCCAATGCCCTGCCCCGGGGGATGGTGTGCGGGCAGGAGCCGGCGGCGGGGCAGACGGTGGCCCAGGACACGGTGGTGAATATCAAGCGCAGCAAGAGCACTGCTCTGCCCGTGCACCGTTCCCTGATTCTGGTTTCCGTCCCCGGGAAGGCCGAAGAGACCCGTCTGGTCCAGGTGGAGGTGTCGGACGAGCTGGGTACGGCGGTGGTGTATTCCGCGCCCAGGGCGGGGGGTTCCGACTTCCCGGTGGTGGTGACCTGGGCGGGCAACCAGGGGTCGGTCAGGATTCTTTGCGACGGACAGGTGGTGTCCCAGGTGGCACTGAAGTAGGAGCGGTAGGCGGTGCGGGGACAGGTGCTGGGGTGTTACGGTGACCGGGTGGTGGTGCGCTCGGAGGAAGGGGAAGAGCTGAGCTGTCGCCTGCGGGGTCGCCTGCGCCGGGAGGCCCTGGGTGTGGTGGCGGGTGACCTGGTGCGGGTGGGGGGGAGCCGGGCGGCTCCCGTGGTGGAGGAGGTGCTCCCCCGGCGCAACCTGATGGACCGCCCCCCGGTGGCCAACGTGGACCAGGTGCTGGTGGTGTTCTCGTACCGGGATCCCCCCCTGGACCTGGGGCAGGTGGGCCGGGTGCTGGTGGGTGCGGAGAAGGCGGGCGTGGATGCGGTGGCGGTGGTGAGCAAGGCCGATCTGATGGGGGAAGAGGAGCGGGAGGAGGTGCGGGAGCTGTTCCGCGCCGTCCCCTACCGGCTGGTGGTGACGAGCAGCGTAACGGCAGAAGGCCTGGAGGAACTGAGGCCGTTTCTCCGCGGCCGGGTTTCGGTGCTGGCCGGTGCGAGCGGGGTGGGCAAGTCCGGCCTGCTCAATGCCCTTAAGCCCGGCCTGGGTCTGGCCACCGGGGAAATATCCCCTCGCATAAGGCGGGGGCGCCATACCACCCGCCTGGCGCGGTTGCTGGATGTGGACGGCGGGACGGTGGCCGACACGCCGGGGTTTTCCCGCCTGGACCTGGGCGGCGTGGAGCCGCGGGAACTGGCGACGCTGTTCCCCGAGATGGCGCCGCTGGCACCCCGGTGCCGCTTCGCCGATTGCTACCACCGGGCCGAGCCGGGGTGCGAAGTGCGCCGGGCGGCGGAAGAAGGCGGGGTGGCTCCCTGGCGCTACCGCCTATACCTGGAGCTCCTGAGCGGCATCGAGGAGGCTTTACCCTGGTGAGCGAGGGACGGGGCATGGTGCGGGCAAAGAACGTGAAAGTGGCGCCCTCCTTGCTGGCGGCCGACTTCGCCGACCTGGGCCGGGCGGCGCGGGCGGCCGAGCAGGCGGGCGCCGATCTCCTGCACATCGATGTGATGGATGGTTGCTTCGTGCCCCCCATCACCCTGGGGCAGCAGGTGGTAACGGCTATCAGGCCCCTGGTGCGCATCCCCCTGGACGTCCACCTCATGACAGTCCACCCCGAACGGCACCTGGTCTCCTTTCGGGACGCGGGGGCGGACATAATAACGGTGCATGCCGAAGCCTGCCCTCACCTGCACCGGGTGCTGGGAAGGATAAGGGAATTGGGGGCGCAGGCGGGGGTGGCTTTCAATCCCGCCACCTATCCGGGGGTATTGAAGTACGTGGGGGACCTGGTAGACGTGGTGCTGGTGATGACCGTCAACCCGGGGTACGGAGGCCAGGCCCTGATCCCCGCCACCCTGCGTAAGGTGGAGGAAGTGTCCCGCCTGGGCCTGCGGGCTGAGATCGAAGTGGACGGGGGCATCAACCCGGAGACGGCCCTCCTGGCGCGGCGGGCCGGCGCCACCATCCTGGTGGCGGGTACTTCCGTGTTCGGGGCGCCGGACTACGCCGCTGCCATGAGAGCGCTGCGCACCGCCCCTGCCGGCCCGGGAATATAATGTGAGGGACCTGGGCATGAGGGAGGATGAATCCGGTGATCAGGTTCAACGTGTACAGGGTTCCCCGCGCCCTGGGGCCCATCGTACGCCTCCTGGCCCGCGCGCTGGGCCGGCGGGCGTCCTGACCGGGATCGCCGGGGAGGAACCGGGCAGCCTGCCGGGTGACTACCTGGTGCGGGCGGTGGTGAGGGACTCTCCCCTGGTCGGCCTGGCCGTCCGCCTCACCCGGGCCGTGGGAGAGGCCCGCCGCCGCCACCGCCTGTCCGCCCTGGCCACGGCCGCCCTGGGCCGGGCTCTGGCCGGGGCTGCTCTGCTGGCGGCCACCCTCAAGGGTGACGAGAGTATCACCATCCGGGTCGTGGGTGACGGTCCCCTGGGAGGGATTATTGCCGAAGGCCGGGCCGGAGGGGCGGTACGGGGATACGTGGAGAATGCCGCCGTCGAACTTCCCCCCACCGCCGACCACAAGCTGGACGTGAGCCGGGGGGTGGGACGGGGATACATGTACGTTACCAGGGACATGGGGCTGAAGGAGCCATATACGGGGCGTGCTCCCCTGGTCAGCGGGGAGATCGCCGGTGACCTGGCCTACTACCTGGCCACTTCTGAGCAGACGCCTTCAGCGGTGGCTCTCGGGGTCCTGGTGGAGCCCCGGGGGCGCGTGCGAGCCGCCGGGGGACTGCTGGTGCAGGCACTCCCCGGAGGGGACGATCGGCCGGAGCTGGCGTACCTGGAAGATAACCTGAGGACGCTGCCCGCACCCAGCGCCCTCATAGAACAGGGCAACGCCCCCGAGGACATCATGCTGGGGGCCTTTGCCGGTTACCCGGCGTCGTTCTCCCCGCCCCAGCCGGTACGCTACCGCTGCCGGTGCACGCGGGCGCGGCTGCTGGAGGCTCTTGCCACAATCGATCTTGACGATGCGGAGGAAGGCGAGATCCTGGAAGCTCGATGTCACTTCTGCGGCCACATCTATCGGGTGCCGGTGGGGGAGGTCAGGGCTCTTCTCAAACGGCCCGCTGCACCTTCCCCGCCTTGAGGCATCTGGCACAAACCAGGGCACGCCGCACCCGCCCGTTTTCCACGATACGGATCTTCTGCAGGTTGGGGTTCCACCGTCTCTTGGTACGCCGGTGGGAGTGGCTGATCTGGAACCCGACCCAGGCATCCTTACCACACACTACGCATTTGCGCCCCATTCGCATACCCCTTTGACAGAGAATCGGTCCCATTTTAGCATGGGATTGCTGAGGTGTCCACTGCAGGCAATGCAGTCCGGGGGCGATGCAGGCTGGAGGCAAGGCGCTGGGAGGCAATGCGGGCCGGAGGGAATGCGGTTTGCCCTATGAGTTGACGAACCGGCGGGGGAACGTGGTGTGGAGCGAGGAGGTCATTGCCACCCTGGCGGGCGCCGCTGCCAGCGAATGCCCGGGGGTGGTGGGAATGGCCGCCCGGGGAGTAGGGGCTCTGGCGGAGTTGTTGGGGCGGGACAGCCTGGCCCGCGGGGTGGAGGTCTCCGTTCGGGAAGGAAAAGTCCATCTGACCTTGAACATCATGGTGGGATACGGTAACCGCATACCCGCCGTGGGCCGCGACGTGGCCGAACGGGTGCGCGGCGCGGTGGAGGAAGCCGGGATCCCCGTGGGTCGCATAACCGTGCAGGTGCAGGGCGTACGCGTTTAGGGGCGGGCCGGGGGTTGTGGCGCCGGGGGTCGGCGGGTGAGGCCTGCGGGTGGGATCTGCGGGGGGAGGAGATGTGGCGGGACGTATCGGGGGATGGGATCTGCGCCGCATGATCGGCCTTGCCACCGGGTACCTGGAAAGGCACCGGGCCGAGGTGGACCAGCTCAACGTTTTCCCGGTGCCGGACGGCGACACGGGCACCAACCTCCTGCTCACCATGCGCTCCGCCCAGGCGGAAATGGACAGGGTGAACTCGTCTTCCCTCGGCGAGATGAGCGGAGCCCTGGCCCGGGGATCCTTGCTGGGTGCCCGCGGCAACTCCGGAGTGATTCTCTCTCAGATTTTCCGGGGCCTGGCCCGTACGTTCGAGGGCAAGGGGGAGGCGGACGGGCTGGACCTGGGCTTGGCCCTCCAGGAGGGAGTGCAGGCCGCCTATCGGGCGGTGGTCCGCCCCGTGGAGGGGACCATCCTCACGGTGGCGCGGGAGGCTGCCCGCCGGGCGGTAGAGGTGGGAAAGCGCACCCGCGACGCGGTGGTGGTCCTGCGGGAAGCCTGGAACGGTGCCCGCGAGACCCTGGGACACACACCGGACCTCCTGCCCGTGCTGAAAAGGGCAGGTGTGGTCGATGCCGGGGGACAGGGTCTGGTCTACATCCTGGAGGGCCTGCTGGCTGCCCTGGTGGGAGAAGAAGGTTCGGCCCAGATGGTCGAGCCCCAGCCGGTGAGCGTGTCGGCGATGGGCGTGGGAGCCTTCCCCTATGACGTGGTGGCCACCGTGCGGGTCCGGGGGCGATGGTCGCGGCTGCGCCAGGAGCTGGCCGCCCTGGGGGATTCCCTGGTGCTGGCCGAGGAGGACGAGTTCGCACGCGTTCACCTGCACACCGCTTCCCCCGACCGGGTGGTGGCCCTCCTCATGGACGAGGGGCTGGCGGAACTGCGGGTTGAGGACATGCGCCTGCAGGTGGAGGCGCACACCGGCGCGCCCTTCGGGGGCTCGGGGGCTCGCTCCGACGACCTCACGCGGGTGGCGGTGGTGGCAGTGGCACCCGGAGACGGGTGGGCCGAAGTGCTGGCCAGCCTGGGTGCGGCGGTGGTGGCCGGCGGTCCCACCATGAACCCCAGCGCCAGCGAGCTGATGGAAGCCGTCAGGCAGGCCCGCGCCCGCGAGGTGGTGGTGCTCCCCGGTCACCCCAATGCCTGGGCGGTGGCCCGCCAGGTGGCCTCTCTCAGTCGCATGCCGGTGCGGGTGGTTTCGGCCCTCTCCCCTGCCCAGGCCGTGGCTGCCGCTCTGGCCTTCAACCCCGAGGTGGGTGGCTCGGAGAACGTGGCCGCCATGCAGGAGGCGGCGGGGCGGGTGAAAACGCTTCAGGTCACCCGGGCCGTGAGGGATGCGGCGGTGGAAGACGTTCCCGTCCGTCGGGGTGACGTCGTGGGTTTCCTGGAAGAGGATCTGGTGGTGGTGGCCCCCACGTGCGAAGAGGCCGTGCTGGCGCTCCTGGAGCGGGCGGTGACGGGGGAAATGACGGCCGTGACCCTGTTCTACGGGGTGGACGTGGATGGGGCCCGGGCCGCTGCCCTGGCCGATCGGGTACGGTCCCGCTACCCGGGGTTGCTGGTGGAGGTCCACTACGGGGGCCAGCCCCTGCAGCATTACGTGATCTCGGTGGAGTGATTGGGATTGGCTGATCGCGGACTGGACATGCCCCTGCGCTTCTGCAAGGGGGTGGGGCCGGTGCGGGCGCGGGATCTGGCTCGCCTGGGACTGCGCACGGTGGGGGATCTGCTGTATTACTTCCCCCGGCGTCACGAGGACCGGCGGGAGCTCCTTCCCGTGGGCAGGCTGCGACCGGGAGAGGTGAACACGGTGCGCGGCGTGGTATCGGTGATCGAGGAACGCCGTCCCCGGCCGGGGCTTTCCCTGTTGCGGGTGGGGTTGAGCGATCATACGGGCACCGTGTGGGGAATCTGGTTCAACCAACCCTATCGCAAGAACCAGTTCCGCCGGGGCCTGACGGTGATATTCTCCGGGCGGGTGGAGAGACGTTTCGGCGAGTGGCGCATGGACAATCCCGAGTACGAGGTGGAGACGGGGGCGGATCCCCTGCACGTGGGTCGCCTGGTGCCCGTATATCCCCTCAAAGAGGGTGTGTTCCAGCGCCCCCTGCGCACCCTGGCCAAAGAGGTGGTGGATGAGTTCGCGCCTCTGGTCCCCGACATCCTCCCTGCGGGGGTTCGGGAAGGGGCAGGCCTGGTTTCCGCCGTAGTGGCCCTCCGGGACATGCATTTCCCCCCGAGCGCGGGTGACCTGGAGGCGGCCCGCCGCAGGCTGGCCTTCGAAGAGCTTTTTGTGCTGCAACTGGCCATTGCCCTGCAGAAGCGTCAGGTCAGGGAGCGGCAGGGGATCGGTCACCCGCCCGACGGGGAGATGCTGGGGCGGTTTCGCGCCCGGCTCCCCTACCGGTTGACGGCTGCCCAGGAACGGGTGTACTCCCAGATCCGGACCGACATGGAGTCGCCCCGTCCCATGAACCGCCTGCTGCAGGGGGACGTGGGTTCGGGGAAGACCGTGGTCGCCGCCATGGCCGCCCTCAAGGCCGCGGCCGCCGGGTACCAGTGCGCCTTCATGGTGCCCACCGAGATCCTGGCCGAGCAGCACTATCAGAATCTGGTTCCCCTGCTGGCCCCGCTGGGCATTGCGGTGGGTTTGCTCACGGGCAGCCAGGCTGCCGCCGAGCGCAACCGGGTGATGGAGGCCATGGACAAAGGGGTACCGGGGGTATATGTGGGCACCCACGCCCTCATCGGCGAGGGCGTGGCGCTGCCCCGCATGTCCCTGGCCCTCACCGACGAGCAGCACCGCTTCGGGGTGAGACAGCGGGCCACGCTGCTGGAAAAGGGCCTGGCCGCCGACGTGCTGGTAATGACTGCCACCCCCATCCCCCGTACCCTGGCCCTCACCGTGTTTGGCGACCTGGACCTGAGCGTCATCGATGAGATGCCCCCCGGGCGCCGACCGGTGCAGACCCACTGGCTCCCCTCCGCCCGCCGGCCGGAGGCCTACGCCTTCGTCCGCCAGCAGGTGCAGCAAGGGAACCAGGCTTACGTGGTCTGCCCGCTGGTGGAGGAATCGGACCGGCTGCAGGCTGAGGCTGCCACCAAACTCGCTGGCGACCTGCAGGAGGGCGATCTGCGCGGGATACGGGTAGGACTGGTGCATGGGCGGCTGCCGGCCCGCGAGCGAGAGGAAGTGATGTCCCGGTTCCGGGCGGGGGAGATCCAGGTGCTGGTGGCCACCACGGTGATCGAGGTGGGTGTGGACGTCCCCGCCGCCACGGTCATGGTGGTGGAAGGGGCGGAGCGCTTCGGCCTGGCCCAGCTCCATCAGCTGCGGGGCCGCGTGGGTCGGGGAGACCGGCCCTCCTTCTGCCTGCTCATCGGGGATCCCGGAAGCGAGGAGGCGCGCATGCGCCTGCAGGCCATGGAGCGGACGGCCGACGGCTTCGAAATTGCCGAAGAAGATCTGCGCCTGCGCGGTCCGGGGGAGCTGCTGGGAGTGAAGCAGCACGGCGTCCCGGATTTCAAAGTGGCCAACCCAATCCGGGACCTCCCCCTGCTGGAGCAGGCCCGGTCCGCAGCCGCTTCCCTGGTGAACGCTGATCCGGGACTGCGCCTTCCCGAGCACCGGATGCTCCGGCAGATGCTCCTGGACCGCTACCGGGAGCGCCTGGACCTTATCCAGGTGGGCTGACCGGGCATGGTGCAATTTTCTTTGCCAATTGCATGGCGACCCGCAGGTTGCATTTGCACAAAGGGGTCGCTTTCACCGGTTTGCCCATAGGGTTCCAGCATAACTGGGCGCGCGGGAGTGAAACTAGGATCAGAAAGCTGCAAGGAGGTGAACTTCCGTGGCCCAGGGTCAAAAAAGGAACCGCGCGCTCGTGCGTGAGGCCGGACCCGCACTGCAGAACTTCAAGTACGAGGTGGCCGGTGAGGTGGGAATCACTCCTCCTGCCGACGACTACTGGGGTGACTTCTCGTCCCGGCAGTGCGGCGCCGTGGGCGGCCACATGGTGCGCCGGATGATCGAGCAGGCTGAGCGTTCCCTGGCCGGAGGTACGACCCCGCCCAGGCCGCCAGGCCGGTAACGGGACAGGGCAGTGAGAGATGCCCGGCGGTACGCCGGGCATCCCCTTTTTGGGGCATTTTTCGGGCAAAGACCTTGCGGGCCTTGGGTGGGCCCGCCATCCCCCGTCTGCCCGTCAACGCAGATAGCGGGCCACTTCTTCCTCGGTGATGCCGGGGTGGAAGGCGGCGTTGATTCCGCCCGCAATGATGCGCGCCATTTCTTCCACGTCGGCGTCCACCTCCTTCGGGGTGACCACCATTTCTCCGGTGAGGGGACGCAGCACCCCGCCCAGGATCTCTTCCTTGCCCTGGGCATCCAGTCCCTGCAGATAGGTGCGCAGGCCTGCCGCCTGGGGCACCTGCTGGCTTAGCTGGCCGATGGCTTCCATGGCGATGGTCAGGGCGTATACCACGGTGGGGCATCCCACCGCGATTACCGGGGCACCCACCGATTCGCGGTCCACGCTCAGGCGGCGGTTCCCCACCCCCGAGCCCGGCCTGATGCCCGAATCGGCAAGCTGCACCGTGGTCATCATCCGGTCCAGGCTGCGGGCGGCCAGAGAGTCCACCGCCACCACCAGGTCGGGTTCGACCCGGTCCACCACGCCCCGGATCACCTCTCCCGTTTCGATACCGGTCACACCGAGCACGCCCGGGGCCATGGCGCACAGGCCGCGCATGCGTCCCTTCAACTCGGGCGGCACCATGTCCCGCAGGTGGCGGGTGACGAACACCTGCTCCACCACCCGGGGACCCAGGGCGTCCGGGGTGGCTCGCCAGTTTCCCAGTCCCACCACCAGCACGGTGGCGTCGGCCCGCAGGCGAGCCAGGCCTGCCAGCTCCTGGGCGATCACTCCGGAGAGGCGCTCTCCCAGTTCGCGGCTGCGGGAGCGCAGGTCCGGCGCTTCAATGGTGACGTAGGTACCCGGAGGTTTACCCATCATGGCCGCACCGTCCTCGTCCTGGACGACCACCCGCGTCACCTTGATGCCGTCCCGGGGGAACTCCTGGACGCTCACCCCCGGGATTTCCCTCCCGGTACGGGCCCGCACCCGCTCGGAGGCCTCGAGGGCCAGATCGGTGTATGCGTCGCACTCGCGAAAGAGGTCCTCCCCTGTCGCCAAAGCCATCCCACCTCCCCGCCGGGTTCCCCTGGGTATGCTTTCCCGCCCTCGGTCACCTATTCCGGCGATGTGCGGGCGTAAGAGAGGGAGAGCGGGGGTATAAGAAAGAGCACGGAGGCACTTGCGTTATAGTTCTGGTTGATGGGCCCCGGGACCGGCCTTGCAGGATTGTGAACGGAAGGGTTATATTGGATGGGGTCAAGGCCCAGGGGTTTCTGGCTCTGAAAGTGAAATTTATCACTATTCGAAGGGGGTGAGCCAACCCGGCACCAAGTGGCAGGGACCCGATCCCGGACTGCAGATGCAAGGGGGTATGCGTGATGGCATTGGAGAACCTGCGCTGCCAGTGCAAGAAGATCGTGTGCCAGATCGAAGGAGACGAGATCTGGATCAAGTGCCGCCACTGCAAGCGCATGATAGTCATCCGTACCAGGGGCATAGAGTCCATAACCAGCCGTGACACGGCCCCGGTGACAGTGCTGCAACCGAGCGTGTTGTGAGCGCGCCCCGGGTGCGTGGCACGGGCGCCGGCCCCAGGAAAGAAGCGGCCAGGCAGAGCCTGGCCCATTTGGGAGAGGAGAAACCGGAGGAAATCCCCTTCTCATTCTCCCCGGTAGTCCTCCCGGTTATGCCCGGGCGCGAAACCGGGCGTTGCCACCCGGTTGTGCTATAATTGACGTTCGGTGGAAGCAATTGCCCATGCGGGTGATCTCCGGCCAGGCCAGGGGGCAGGTGCTGCGCTCCCTCCGGGGGTCGGCCATCCGGCCCACCTCCGCGCGGGTGCGGGGTGCCCTGTTTTCCATCCTGGGGGAGAGCATCCAGGCAGGACCTTTCCTCGATCTGTACGCGGGTACGGGGGCGGTAGGGATAGAAGCCCTCAGCCGGGGGGCGCCGTGGGCCGATTTCGTGGAGCAGCACCGGGCGGCGTGCCGCGTGCTGTCGGGGAACCTGGTTGCCGCCCAATGCGCGGAGCGGGCCCGGGTCCTAGCCCTTCCCGTGGCGCGCTTTTTGGCCCGGTCGGCGGACAGGGCCTATGCCGTCGTCTTCGCCGACCCCCCCTACGGGGCGGGGGAGGGAGCGCGGGTGCTGGTACGCCTGGCAGGATGGTCCGGCGTCGCCCGAGAAACTCTGGTGGTGGTCCAGCACAGCGGCAGGGAGGAGGTGCGGGCGGGGGGATGGCGGCTGGTGCGGAGGGAAGCCTACGGCGATACCCGTCTTTCTTTCTACAGACCTGAGGGGGAGTAATGTGGTGAAGGCCGTATACCCCGGAAGCTTCGACCCCGTTACGGCAGGACACCTGGATATCATCGAGCGGGCGGCCAGGGTTTTCGATCACATCGTGGTGACGGTGTTCAACAACCCGGCCAAGGAACCGCTCTTCAGCGTGCAGGAAAGGATGGCCATGCTGAGAGAAGTTACGTCCCATCTTCCCAACGTGGAGGTGGATGCTTCCGAAGGGCTGCTCATCCCGTACGTCCGCCGCGTGGGCGCCCACGTGATCATCAAGGGCCTACGCGCCATGTCCGACTTCGACTACGAGTTCCGCATGGCTCTCATGAACAAGAAACTGGACCCCGAAGTGGAAACGGTGTTCATCCTGACTTCCAGCCAGTACGCCTACCTGTCCTCCAGCCTGATCAAGGAAGTGGCGTCGCTGGGAGGCTGTGTGGCCGGGTTGGTGCCGGCGGCCGTGGAGCGGCGGCTGCGGGAGATGTGGCCGCCGGCGGCGCAGTGAGACGGCCGCCGGTGGTGCCGGAGGCGTGCCCAGGGGCCGGGTGCGTTCCGGTGGCCGGGCGCGTCCCGGCGGCAGAATGAGGTGGTTGGCCGATGTACGCTCCGGGCCCGGAGGCTCTCCTGGACCGGCTGGAGAAGATCGTGGCCGACGCCCCCCGGGTTCCCCTGGGTAAGAGGGCGCTGGTGGATCAGGAGCAGGTATTCGCCCTCCTGGACGAGTTGCGCGCCAGCCTCCCCCGGGAAATCTCGGAGGCCCGTGCCCTGCTGCGCCAGCGGGATCAGATACTGGATCAGGCGCGGCTGGAGGCGGAGCAGCTCCTGGAAGCGGCGCGGGAGGAGGCCCGGGCGCAAGCCCGGGAACACGAGATCGTGAAGCTGGCCTCGGAGAAGGGTAAACAGGTGATCGCGGAAGCGGAGCGGGCTGCGCGGGAGATAATGGACGAATCGCACCGCTACGCGGGTGAGGTCCTGGGGCAGCTGGAGAACTGGCTGACCCGCGCCCTGGAGACGGTGCGGCGGGGCCGGCAGGAAGTGGAGGCGCGGGGACGGGAGGAGACAGGCGCATCTTCGGAGTAAGGGGGCGTGCCGGGGTGCCCCGGACCCGCTCGCGGCGTGCCCGGGTGTCCGGGTGGGCCCGGGCGGGGGCGGGGCTGGTCCTGGCGGTCGCTCTCGCCTGGATACCTTCGCCCTTCCTGGCCCTGGCCCCCGGCCACGTCTTCGACCTGAGTGGCGTGGTGAAGGTCGGGGGCGGGGGGCACGACCCCGGAGTGTCCGGGCTGGGCATGGTTACGGTGGAGGCCCGGCGCGCCCGCGGGTGGGAGGTGGCTCTGGATCTGTTTCATCCCGGACGGGAGCTGGTCTGGGCCCGGTCCCTGCCCCTTCCCGTGGAACAATACATGAATGCGGAGAGGCTTCTGTTCGTGGAGTCGGTGCAGTTTGCCGGGGTGACCGCGCTTTCCCTGATGGGGCGACCGGTTGAGGTGGCGGGAGACGGCATACTCGTGCAGTGGGTGACCCCGGGCGCGCCTCTGGCGGCCCGCCTGCAGCCCGGCGACATTCTGGAGGGGTATCCCACGTCCTTTCACCTGCGGCGTGTTCTGTGGGAGCGGGGATGGGCTTCGGTGAGGGTCAGGGGAGAGACGGTGGAGCTGGGGCCCGACGATCTGCGGGGCCTGGGTCTGGTGACCCTGCACCCCCGCGTGCCCGGCCTGTCCCTGGAAGTGGCGAATGCCGGAGGGGTGGGCGGACCATCGGCCGGGCTGGCCTGTGCCCTGGAATTGCTGCGTCAGCTGGGCGAACTGCCCCTGGCACCCGGGGCAAAGGTGGTGGCCACGGGCAGCATCGATCCCTCCGGAGAGGTGGGCAGGACCGGCGGGGTGGCCCTGAAAGCCCGGGCGGCGAAGGGGGCGGGCGCCGACCTGTTCCTGGTTCCCTCCGGGCAGGAGGAGGAGGCGCGCGGGGCGGCTCCCGGCTTGCGCGTGGTGGGTGTGAGTTCTCTGGCACAGGCGGTCGCTGCCATGAGGGAC
Organism: Bacillota bacterium; assembly: GCA_030019365.1. Lineage (NCBI taxonomy): Bacteria > Bacillati > Bacillota > Bacillota bacterium. Next base: position 79,977 of record JASEFA010000008.1, on the reverse strand, counting down.
CTGCGTTGACACCGGTCGGCCCTCCCCATATAATTGCCGCCGGGCAAGGAAGGTGAAAACCGTGCGGGTGGACATCTCCGGGTTGCGCCTGCGCGCGGGCGAAAGGGTGATGTTCTCCTTCTGCGAACCCATCGCGGACGGCCTGCCCGAGGGTGTCTCGCTGGCCGGCCCGGTGAAGGTGGAAGGTGCGGTTCTCAATACCGGTCCTGCTTACCTGGTGCACGGGGAGATCGGGGCAGCGGTAGAGGCGACATGCAGCCGCTGTCTGGCGTCCTTCCGCCAGGAGGTGGAAACGCCCTTCCGGGAGGAGTTTCGCGAGGGAGTCGCTCCCTCCCCCGGGAAAGAAGAGGTGTCCGAGGAGAGCGGGGCAGAAGTGTGGTTCTTCCAGGGAGATGCCCTGGACCTCACCGAGGCGGTGCGACAGAACCTGCTCCTGGCTCTGCCTTCCCAGCCCCTGTGCCGGCCGGATTGCCCCGGGCTGTGCCCGGTGTGCGGCCGCCGGCTGGCCGAGGGCAGCTGTTCCTGCCGGGTGGAGGAGATCGATCCCCGCCTGGAGGCTCTGCGCCGGTTTCTCCCCCACAAAGAGGAGTGATGGTCCTTGGCAGTTCCCAAGAAGAAGACTTCCCGTTCCAGGCGGGGGATGCGCCGCTCCCACTGGCACCTCCCAGCGGCCACGCTGGTGCAATGCCCTCGTTGCCATGAGCCCATTGTGCCCCACCGGGCATGCCCGGCCTGCGGTTACTACGCCGGGCGCAAGGTGCTGGAGCTGGAGGAAAAAAAGAAGAGAAAGAAGTCCTGACGGCCAGGTGGCAGCAGCCGCACCGCGGGCGGCGCTGGCCCGTCCGTAGCGTGGGCCCACCGGAGCACCTCTGTAGCGCACCTCTGCCGGTGCACCTCCTCTTGCGCGGGGCTCCCGGCCGCGGTATACTTTTTGGCAGCAATCCCTAGAAGGTGGTTTTATGCCCAGGTCACAAGCAGTGGCGCCGCGGCCGGCAGCCACCACGGGCGGCCGGGGGGAGACGCAGTCTTCCCCCCGGGGGCGCGCTGCCGGCGGGGCGGGACCCCGGCACCGGCGTCTTCTCCTGCAGGAGAAGCTGCGGGAAAACCCCTTTCTCACTGACGAGGAGCTGGCCCGCGCCCTGGCCGTCAGCGTGCAGACGATACGGCTGGACCGCATGGCCCTGGGTATCCCCGAGCTCAGGCAGCGCACCCGCGAGGTGGCCCAGCGCACTCTGGGGACGGTAAGGGCCCTTGCCAGCCAGGAGATCGTGGGGGACCTGGTGGACATCGGGCTGGGACAGAGCGGGGTCTCTATCCTGGAGACGGGCCCGGAGATGGCGTTCTGCCGCACCGGGATCGTGCGGGGTCACTTCATCTTCGCCCAGGCGGAATCGCTGGCCCTGGCCCTGGTGGATGCCCCGGTGGCCCTCACCGGGCTGGCCAATCTGAAGTTCAAGCGGCCCGTGGGCGTGGGTGAGAAGCTGCTCGCCCACGCCCAGGTGCTGCGCGGCAAAGGGAAGAGCCTGGTGGTCCAGGTGGTGACCCGCTCCCGGGGCGAGCAGGTGTTCCGGGCCAAGTTCGTGGTCTTCCCCCTCTCTCCCGAGAACGCAGGGGCGGGAGATGGGGAAGCCACCGGCGGTGGCAGGTCGGGAGAGGAGTGAACGGGTTGGGTCGGCCTGGTGGTATGGCGGAGAATCGCCTGCGGGCCCGTATGGTGGGCCTGGGGGCGGCGGTCGGGGAGCGGGTGCTCACCAACTTCGACCTGGAGAAGATGGTGGATACCAGCGACGAGTGGATCGTCTCCCGCACCGGGATCAGAGAGCGGCGAGTGGCGGCCCCCCAGACGGCCACCTCCGACCTGGCGGTGGCCGCGTCCCGGGAGGCCCTCGCCCAGGCCGGTATCCCGGCCGAACGCCTGGACCTGGTGGTGGTGGGCACGGTTACCCCCGACATGAGCTTCCCCGCTACCGCGTGCCTGGTGGCGGAGCGGCTGGGGGTGCCGGGGGTGGCTGCCTTCGACCTTTCGTCGGGATGCACCGCGTTCCTGTACGGGTGCGGGGTGGCGGCCGGGATGATCGAGGCGGGCATGGTGAGGTACGCGCTGGTGACGGGCGGGGACGTCCTCTCCCGGATAACCGACTGGCAGGATCGCTCCACCTGCGTCCTGTTCGGGGACGGGGTGGGGGCGGCCGTGCTGGCCGCGGAAAAAGGAGAACGCGGCTTCCTGGGTTTCCGCCTGGGCTCCGATGCCACGGGGGGTAAACACCTCTACCTGCCGGCCGGGGGATCGCGCCTGCCCGCCAGCGCCGAGACGGTGGCAGGCCGGCTGCATTACATACACATGAACGGCCAGGAAGTGTTCAAGTTCGCGGTCCGGGCCACCGAGGAAGCGGCCCTTTCCCTCCTGAGCGACCTGGGGTTGACCCCCGCAGACGTGAACCTCTTTATCCCCCATCAGGCCAACCTGCGCATTATGGACGCTGCCGTGCGCCGCCTGGGGTTTCCCCCCGAGAAGGTCATGGTCAACCTGGAACGTTACGGGAACATGTCCGCCGGCTCCATACCGGTCGCCCTGTACGAGGCGGTCCAGGACGGCAGGGTATCGCCCGGGGATCTCGTCCTCATGGTGGCCTTCGGAGCGGGGCTGAGTTGGGCGGCAGCAGCCTGCCGCTGGTGAGGGGGTGGACGCGATGGCGGGCGGATTACGGGTGGCCTTCCTGTTCCCCGGCCAGGGGGCCCAGCACGTGGGGATGGGGGAGGATCTTTACCGGGAGTACCCGGTGGTGCGCGAGGTATTCGCCGCGGCCAGCGGCGCGGCAGGGATCGACCTGGAAACCCTGTGCTTCCGGGGCCCGGGGGAGCAGCTCGACCTCACCGAGAACACCCAGCCGGCCGTGCTCACTGTGTCCTGGGCGGTGGCGCGGGTGCTGGCCGGCCATGGCATCACCCCCCGGGCCGCCGCGGGGCTCAGCCTGGGGGAGTATACCGCCCTGGTGGCGGCGGGAGCCCTGTCCTTCCCGGAGGCGGTCGGCCTGGTGCGGCGAAGGGGGCGTTACATGCAGCAGGCCGTTCCCCCCGGGGAGGGGGCCATGGCAGCGGTAATGGGGGTTCCTGCCGCCGGGGTGGAGGAAATCTGCCGCCGGGCGCAAAAAGAGGGGGTAGTGGAGCCGGTCAACTACAACTGCCCCGGGCAGACGGTGGTGGCCGGGCATACCCGGGCGGTGCGGGAGGCCATGAGGCTGGCGCGGGAGGCGGGTGCCAGGCGGGTGCAGGAGCTGGCCGTCAGCGCACCCTTCCACTCCTCCCTGATGGCGCCGGCCCGGGAGAGGCTGGCGCGGGATCTGGCCCGCGCCCGCATCGGTGACCCCGCCTTCGGGGTGGTGGCCAACGTGCACGGGGAATACGTGCGCACGGCGGAGGAGGTGCGGAAGTCTCTGGAGGAGCAGGTGGACCATCCGGTGCTGTGGGAGCAGTGCGTGCGCAGGGTGGTGGCCGATGGTATCGACCTCTTCGTGGAGGCAGGTCCCGGTACGGTGCTGGCGGGGTTCTGCAAGCGCATCTGCCCCGACGTGCCCGTGTTCAGCGTGGGGGACGTGCCGTCCCTGGAGCGGCTGGTGGGGCGACTTGATTCCCGGGAGGAGGTTTGCTAATATTGGCGAGGCACTTGCCCAGATAACGGGGACGGTGCCAGATCTGTCTAATTCCCAGCAGGGGGTGGGGCGAGTGGCGGGTAAGGACGCCATCTTCCAGAAACTGAAGCGGATCATCGTCGAGCAACTGGGAGTTGATGACGAGGCGGTCACCATGGAGGCTTCCTTCCAGGACGACCTGGGGGCCGATTCCCTGGACGTGGTGGAGCTCCTTATGGCCATCGAGGAAGAGTTCGAGCTGGAAATCCCGGATGAGGACGCCGAGAAGATCCAGACGGTGGGAGACGCGGTGGAGTACATCCGGGAGCGGGCTTCCTGAGCCAGGGTGGGAGTGTGCAGGGCGAACGAGTAGTGGTCACGGGCATGGGGCTCATCACCCCCGTGGGGACGGGGGTGGAGGCATTCTGGCGCTCCCTGCGAGAAGGCCGTGCGGGGGTGGGACCCATCACCCGCTTCGACGCCGGTGATTTCCCCACCCGCATCGCCGCCCAGGTGGATGACTTCGATCCCTTGCAGTACATGGACCGCCGGGACGCGCGCCGCATGGACCGCTTCGTTCAGATGGCCCTGGCTGCCGCCCGCCTGGCCCTCCAGGATGCCGGACTCCGCCTGGAGGAATGTGACCTGGACCAGGTGGGCATCACCATGGGTACCGGGATCGGGGGCATCTCCACCCTGGTCGACCAGGTGGATGTGATGAGCGAGAAGGGCCCCGGCCGGGTGAGCCCGTACTTCATCCCCATGATGATCGCCAACATGGGAGGAGGGCAACTGGCCATCTCCCTGGGGGCACGGGGCCCCAACACCACCCATGTTACCGCCTGCGCCGCTTCGGCCAACGCCATCGGGGATGCCTTCCGCATCCTGCAGCGCGGGGAAGCGCAGGTCATGGTCACCGGGGGGAGCGAGGGGTGCCTGGTTCCCATAGCCCTGGCCGGGTTCTGCGCCATGAAGGCCCTCTCCGAGCGCAACGACGACCCCGCCCGGGCCAGCCGGCCCTTTGACGGCCGCCGGGACGGGTTCGTGATGGGAGAAGGCGCGGGGGTGCTGGTGCTAGAGGCGCTGTCCTTCGCCCGGGTGCGCGGCGCCCGCATTTATGCAGAAGTGGTGGGATACGGCATGACCGGAGACGCCTACCACGTTACCGCCCCGCCTCCGGACGGCAACGGCGGAGCGCGGGCCATGCGCAGGGCCCTGGCCGACGCCGGATTGAGACCCGAGGACGTGGACTACATCAACGCCCACGGCACCGCCACCCCGCTGGGGGACACGGCGGAGACAGCGGCAATCAAGGCTGTGTTTGGCGAGCATGCCTATCGCATCCCGGTGTCGTCCACCAAGTCCATGACCGGGCACCTGCTCGGGGCAGCGGGGGCGGTGGAGCTGGCGGCCTGCATCCTGGCCATCCGCGACGGCGTGGTTCCCCCCACCATCAACTACGAGTATCCCGATCCCGAGTGCGACCTGGACTATGTGCCCAATCGCGCCCGCCCCCACCACGTGAACGTGGCTCTGTCGAACTCCTTTGGTTTCGGAGGCCAGAACGCCACCCTGATCGTGAAGGGCTATGAGGGTTGAGGACGGTCACCGACAGGGGCCATGACGGTGCAGGAGGGTAGCCACGAGGCCATGGTGCTCGCCGCGCTGCGGCAGGCCCTGGGGGACTTCCGGAGTGACGGCCTCTTCCTGCAGGCCGTCACTCACAGTTCCTGGGTGCAGGAGCACCCCGGGGCCGGGCGTGATTCCAACGAACGGCTGGAGTTCCTGGGGGACGCCGTGGTGGGCCTGGCCATGGCATCTTACCTGTACTCCCGCTTTCCCCGTGCCCGGGAGGGAGAGTTGAGTCGCTTCAAGGCCGCCGTGGTGGGCGAGGGAGCCCTGGCCGGGGCCGCCCGCCGGCTGGGGCTGGGACAGCTCCTCTACCTGGGTCGGGGCGAGGAACAGAGCGGGGGGGCGTCCAGGCCCGCCCTTCTGGCGGACGTGTTCGAGGCGGTCTGTGCGGCCCTGTACCTGGACAGCGGCTGGCAGCGGGCGCGGGACTTCGTGGTCGGGCAGCTTGCCCCTGCCGTGGACCGGACCCTGAAGCGGGGCACGGGGGATTTCAAGAGCGTCCTGCAGGAGGTGGTTCAGGAGCGTGGGGGCAGCGTCACCTACCGGGTGGTGGGCCAGGAGGGACCCGATCACGCCCGTGTGTTCACGGTGGAGGTGGTGGTGGACGGCCGGGTGGCGGGCCGGGGCAGGGGACGCAGCAAGAAGGCGGCCGAACAGGAGGCAGCCCGGATCGCTCTGGAGGAGTCGGGACCGGGGCCGGCGAAATAATGGGTGCCACCTTGCAGAAACAGGAAACGGACGAAGGAGGATGGGCAGGTGGAAGTGCTCAAGGTCTCGGCCCAGTCTCGACCCAAGGCGGTGGCGGGTGCCCTGGCAGCCCTCCTGCGCGAGAAGGGCTCGGCCCAGATCCAGGCGGTGGGTGCCGGTGCCGTGAACCAGGCGATCAAGGCCATCGCCATAGCCCGGGGCTACGTGGCACCGAACGGGATTGATGCCGTGGTCATTCCTGCCTTTGCGGAGGTGGCCATTGACGGTGAGGTGCGTACGGCCATAAGATTCCTGGTGGAGCAACGATGACCTGGGCCCCCGGACCCCCGGGGGGTCTTGCCTTAACGGAGTAACCATGCTGTTGCGTCGTGTAGAAGTGGTGGGTTTCAAGTCATTCGCCGACCGCGTGGTGCTGGAGGTAGGCTCCGGAGTTACCGCCATAGTGGGGCCCAACGGTACGGGCAAGTCAAACCTGGCTGACGCGGTGCGCTGGGCCCTGGGCGAGGCCAACCCCCGCCAACTGCGGGGGTTGCGCATGGAAGACATGATTTTCGGGGGCTCCGAATCCCGCCGTCCCCTCTCCATGGCCCAGGTATCTCTGACCTTCGACAACAGTGACGGCGGGCTGCCCCTCGATTTCAGCGAGGTCACCGTCACCCGCCGGGTATACCGGGACGGTTCCGGTGAGTATTCCATCAACCGCACTCCGTGCAGGCTCAAGGACGTGCAGGAGCTGTTCTACGATACGGGGATCGCCCGGGACGGGTACTCGCTGGTGGGGCAGGGGCGGGTGGAGGAAATCCTCTCCGCCCGGCCGGAGGAGCGGCGGCTGCTCCTGGAGGAGGCAGCGGGCATCGTGAGGGCCCGCCAGCGCCGCCGGGAGGCTCTGGCGCGGCTGGAAGCCAGCAGCCGGGACAGCGAGCGTCTGGGGGACGTGCTGGCCGAGCTTGAGCTGCAGATGCAGCCCCTCGAGGAGGAAAGCCGGCGGGCCCGCGAGTGGGAGGCCTACCGCCAGCGGCGCGATGGGGCCCTTCTGGTGCTCACCTGGCGGGAGAGGACGGAGGTGGCCGGGCGGCTGGCGGAGGCCTCGGCAGCGGTGGCGAGCCTGGAGTCATCCTTGCGCGCCGAGCAGGAGAAGTCCCTGCGTCTGGAGCGGAGTCACGCCGCCCTCCGCGAGGAAGAGAGAGTACGGCAGGGGGAGCGGCAGAGTCTGCAGGAGGAACTCCTGACCCTCTCCGACCTGGTCTCCCGCGCCGGGCAGGAGGCCACACGCTGGGAGGAGCGCGTACGCTCCCTGGAAGCGGAAACGGGACGTCTCAGCCAGGAGAAGGATAACCTGACTGCCCGCCTGGCAGCGGCCCGTGAGCGGGTGGAGGAGTCCGCCCGGGCCCTGGATGTCTGGGTTCAAACCTGGGGGGAGGAGGCCCGGGCTCTGGAGGACCTGGGGGCCCGGTTGCAGGCGGAGGAGGAGGGCACCCGGAAGCTGGCAGCCGAACTGGAGGCGAAGAAGGAGGAGCTCATCGATCTGCTGGGGACGTCGGCGGCCGCCCGCAACCGACAGGTAACCCTGGAGTCCGAGGTCAGGCAGATCAAAGAGGCTCTTGGGCGGTCGGGGAAAAGGCAGCGAGAGCTGGAAGAAGCCTTGCGTCGTGCGGATGAAGACCTGCTGGTGCTGGCGGATCAGGAAGAGCGGGCGTACTCCCGCCGTACCGCACTGGAGGCCCGGCGGGACCGGGACCGGGCGGAGCGGGAGCGGGTCCGCACCGTGCGGGCGGAACAGGAGGCGGCATTCCGCCGGGCGGAGACTTCCTACCACCAGGTGACCTCGCGGCTGGCGGCACTGCGCGAGCTGGAGGAGTCCTTCGCCGGCTTTGCCCGCGGCCCGCGGGCCCTGCTGGAGACGAAACGACGTGACCCCTCCGCTCTTCCCGGCCTGATCGGCCCCGTGGCGGCCGTGCTGGACGTCCCGGAGCGGTATGAAACGGCCGTGGAGGTAGCCCTGGGTGCGGCCGCCCAGGATATGGTGGTGAAGACGGTGGACGACGCCCGGGCTGCCATCCGGTTCCTCAAGAGCAGCCAGGCGGGCTGGGCCACCTTCCTGCCCCTGGACTCCCTGCGGCCCTCCGCCCTCGCCCCGGGAGAGAAGATGGCCCTGCGGCGGGAAGGCATCCTGGGGGTGGCGTCGGACCTGATCAGCTTCCTGCCCGAGCACGCTCCCGCCGTGGAGTACCTGCTGGGGCGCACGGTGGTGGCCCGCGATCTTCCCGCCGCCCTGGGTTACGCCCGGGCGGTGGGGTTCCGGGTGCGGGTGGTGACCCTCGACGGCGATGTGGTGTTCCCGGGCGGAAGCCTGGCGGGGGGGTGGAGGAAGGGTTCCCGCGCCGGGGTGCTGGGGCGGGCGCGGGAGATCTCCCTGCTGGAGGAGAAGGCGAGGGAGACGGGCGATGGCATGGAGGCCTGTCGCCGGGCGGCAGAGGAGGCAACCGGGCAGGAGGAGGTTTTGACCCGGCGCCTGCGAGAGGTGGAGGAGGAGCTGCGCGGCCTCGAGATAACCTTGGCGGGACTGGCCAAGGAGACGCAGGCGAAGAAGGCCGAGCGTCAGCGGCTGGTCCAGGACCTGGCCGGCGTGGAGCTGGAGCAGAGCGTGCAGCGGGAGAGGCTGGCGGAGTTGGAGCGGGAGACGGGAGCCCAGGGCGAGCGGCTGCGGGAACTGGACTCCGCCCGCGCCGCCCTGGAAGAGGAGATATCGTCCCGGTCGGCCGGGCTGGGCGAGGCCCGGGAGGGCCAGCGCTCCCTCGAACAGGAGGTGGTGGCGCTGCGTGTACGGCTGGCTGGCCAGGAAGAGCAGCGCGCCCGCCTGGAGGAAGCAGTCGCCCGCGCCCGAGAGGAGATGACGGCGCTGGCCCGGGCCGGGGAGGAGATCGAGCAGGCCCTGGCGACCCGGGCCCGGGAACGGGAAGAGGCGCGCAGCGAGAGCCGGCGCGGGCAGGAGGAACTGGCCCGGGTCAGCGCCCGCCACGAGGAAGCCCGGGCCCACATGGGGGAATCCGCCCGGGAATGCGACCGGGTGGCGCGGCGGCTGGCATCCATCGAGCGCGCCCGCCGGCAGGTGGAGCGCAGGCTGGCGGAAGCACAGGAGGCCCTGCACGCCGCCCGGATGGAAGAGATGCGCCTGCGCCTGCGTCTGGAGGAAGCGGACCGCAACCTGGCCCAGCGTTTCTCCTGCTCCCCGGAGGGGGCCGGGGAGCGGGTGCGGGCCAGCCCCGACGCGGACCTCGACACCGCGGCCCTGGAGGAGACGGTGCGGGATCTGGAGGCGCGCATGCACGAGCTCGAGCCCGTCAACCTGGCTGCGGCGGCCGAATACACCCGTCTGAAAGAACGACACGGCTTTCTCTCCGATCAGCGCCGCGACCTGGAAGAGGGTCGCGCCAAGCTGGGCCAGGTGATCAGGGAACTGGAGCGAGAGATGACAGAGAAGTTCACCACCACCCTGGAGCGGGTGCGGGAGCGGTTCAGCAGCACCTTTGTCCAGATCTTCGGGGGAGGTAAGGCTGATCTGATTCTGGTGGGATCCGATCCCCTGGAAGGGGGGGTAGAGGTGGTGGCCCAGCCTCCCGGGAAGAAGCTGCAGCACCTCTCCCTTCTCTCCGGAGGCGAGCGTACCCTGTGTGCCATCGCCCTGCTCTTTGCCCTGCTGCAGACCAGGCCCAGCCGGTTTTGCCTGTTCGATGAGGTGGACGCCACTCTGGACGAGACGAACGTGGACCGCTTCGCTCGTTTCCTGCGCGAGCTTTCGCCCGCCGGCCAGTTCCTGGTGGTGACCCACCAGAAGGGGACCATGGAGGTGGCGGACGTGCTGTACGGCACCACCATGGAGGAGTCCGGCGTCTCCAGGGTGGTTTCCCTGCGCCTGGCCGAAGCATCATAGGAGCGCGGACGGCGCCCGGCGCAGGCCGCAGCGGGGGACGATGCGGGCCGGCTACCGGAAGAGGGCTTTTTGAGGGGGGAGCAGCCACGACATCGTGGTGGAGCAGGTGGCGGACTGGCCTGGCGCGGACGAGGGACGGTCTGGTCAACCAGGCGGCCCGGTGGTTCGGGGGGGGCCGGGACGAGGAGGCCTGGCGGGAGCTTGAAGACGCTCTCATCAGCGCCGATGTGGGCGTGGAAATGACGGCCGGGCTGCTGCGGGTGGCCCGGGCGGCCCGCGATGCCGACCCTCGCCGGGCCCTGCGGGAGGAAATCCTCAAGCAGCTTCACCGGGTCGAGGGGAGGCTGGTCCTCCCGGGTCCGCTGGACGTGATCACGGTGGTGGGGGTCAACGGGACGGGAAAGACCACCACCATCGGCAAACTGGCCCACCGGCTGCGCCAGGAAGGGAAGAAAGTGGTCCTGGCGGCCGCCGACACCTTCCGGGCCGCGGGCATCGATCAGCTTGCCATCTGGGCCGGGCGGGCGGGAGCGGAGCTGGTCCGCCACCGGGAAGGCAGCGACCCGGCGGCGGTGGCCTTTGACGCCCTGCAGGCGGCCCGGGCCCGCGGCTGCCAGGCCGTCATCGTGGATACGGCGGGCAGGCTGCACACCCGCGTCAACCTCATGGAGGAACTGAAGAAGGTCCACCGCGTGATCGCGCGCGAGCTGCCGGGTGCCCCCGCGGAGGTGCTCCTGTGCCTTGACGCCCACACCGGCCAGAATGCTCTCCAGCAGGCCCGCGTTTTCCTGGAGGCGGTGGGGGTCACGGGGATCGTGGTCACCAAGCTGGACGGTACCGCGCGCGCCGGCGTGGTGCTCGCCATTGCCGACCAGTTGGGCATTCCCATCAAGCTGGCCGGCCTGGGCGAAGACATCGATGATCTGGCCGACTTTTCCGCCCGCGAGTTCGTAGAAGCCCTCCTGCCGGACTGACCTGCGCGGCAGCCCGGGCACACCATGCGCCCGGTGTCTGTGAACACCGCTGAACACGCTGTGAGCTGCGCGCTGTGCACTGCTATTGACAGTCCGGCCCGGCAGGGGTACCATCTGCTTGCATTTGGCGACCTTGCCCTCAGGGCTCCGGCGCCCTTGGGCGCCGGCAGATGGGGGCAGGGAGGGAGGACCGGTGGCGTTCGAGAACCTGACCGCCCGCCTGGGGGATGTGTTCCGGCGGCTGCGGGGCAAGGGAAAGCTGACCGAGGCCGACGTCAACGAGGCCCTGCGCGAGGTGCGCGTGGCCCTGCTGGAGGCTGACGTCAATCTCAAGGTGGCCAGAGACCTCATCGCCCGGGTGCGGGAACGGGCGGTAGGCGAGGAGGTCATGGCCTCTCTCACCCCGGCTCAAACCGTCCTCAAGATCGTGTACGAGGAGATGACCCGGCTGCTGGGCGGCAGGGCCTCTCGCCTTGACCTGGGAGGCAGTCCCCCCATGCCAGTCATGCTGGTAGGCCTGCATGGCTCGGGCAAGACCACCACCGGCGGCAAGCTGGCTTTCACCCTGCGGCGGCAGGGGCGCTTCCCGCTGCTGGTGGCCACCGATGTGTACCGCCCCGCCGCGCCCCGGCAGCTGGAAGTGGTGGCGGACCGGGCAGGAGTTCCCTTCTTCTTCCAGGACGGGGCCTCCCCCGTGGTGATTGCCCGGCGCGGTCTGGAGCGGGCCCGGGAGACAGGACGGGATGTGGTGATCATCGATACTGCGGGCCGGCTGCAGGTGGACGCGGAGCTGATGGCGGAGCTGGAGGAAATGAAAGCGGCGGTGACGCCACGGGAGTGCCTGCTGGTGGTCGACGCCATGACCGGCCAGGAAGCGGTGAACGTGGCGCAGGCTTTTCACGAGCGGCTGGGGCTCACCGGGGTGATCCTCACCAAGCTGGACGGTGACGCCCGGGGTGGAGCAGCGCTCTCGGTGCAGGCGGTCACGGGGTGCCCGGTGAAGCTGGCGGGCATGGGGGAGAAGCTCGATGCCCTTGAGCCCTTCCACCCTGACCGTATGGCTTCCCGCATCCTGGGCATGGGGGATCTGGCCAGCCTGGTGGAGAGGGCCGAAGCTGCCCTGGAGGTGGAGAAGGCCCGCGAGCTGGAGAAGAAGATCCGCACCATGGAGTTCACCCTGGAGGATTACCTGGAGCAGCTGAAGCAGGTCAGGAAGATGGGACCTCTGGACCAGCTCTTGAGCCTCATCCCTGGCCTGGGCAGGGCCGTGCCCCAGGTGCAGGTGGACGAGAAGGGGCTTGTCCGCACTGAGGCCATCATCTGCTCCATGACCAGGGGGGAGCGGCGCAATCCCGCCCTCATCGGGGCGAGCCGCAAGCGGCGTATTGCCGCCGGGAGCGGGACCTCGGTACAGGAGGTCAACCGGGTGCTGAAGGGCTACGAGCAGGCGCGCCGCCTGCTGAAGCAGCTTCCCGATATGGAGAAGACCATGCGCAAAGGAGGAGGTCGTCTGTGGCAGTAAGGATCAGATTGAAGCGGATGGGGGCGAAGAACCGTCCCTTCTACCGGCTGGTGGTGGCGGATTCCCGCTCGCCGCGGGACGGCCGGTTCATCGAGGAAATCGGCTACTACGATCCCACCACGGAACCGGCCACCGTATCGATCAAGCAGGAGCGGGCCCTGGACTGGCTGCGCAAGGGCGCTCAGCCGTCCGACACGGCCCGGGCCCTGCTGGAGAAAGGCGGAGCCTGGAAGGTCTGGCAGGAAGAGCGCCGCAAGTCCTGACCGTCGGCTCATATCGCGGGCGAACGGTGGTGGTACGGGTGAAAGAGCTGCTGGAGTTGCTGGTGAAGGCCCTGGTCGACCACCCCGAAGAAGTGGAGGTCTCCGAGGTGGAAGGCGAGCGATCCGTGGTCCTGGAGGTGCGGGTTGCCCCCGACGACGTGGGCAAGGTGATCGGCAAGCAGGGGCGCATCGTGCAGGCGCTGCGGACGGTGGTCAAGGCGGCCGCTGCCCGGGCAGGCAAGAAGGCCGTGGTCGAGATCCTGCAGTGATGGGATGGGTCATGCCGGCGACGGGACGGATTACCATCGGGGAGGTGACGCGGCCCCACGGGGTACGGGGTGAGGTGCGGGTCAGACCGCTCACCACTCACCGGGAGCGTTTCCTGGGGCTGGGCCAGGTCTACGTGGGCGGAGTCCGCCGCCGGGTACGGGGCGTGCGCCTGGCCGGCGACGAAGTCATCCTCTCCCTGGAGGGCGCCGAGACGCGCGCCCAGGCCGGGGCGTTACGCGGCCAACTCCTGGAGGTAGATCCCGAAGAGGTTTTCCCCCTCCCAGAGGGGGAGTATTACTGGTTCCAGTTGAGGGGGCTGCGGGTCCTCAACCGGGAGGGCCGGGAGGTGGGAACAGTGGTGGATGTGGAGCCCAACCCGGCCCACGACCTGCTGGTGGTGGAGGGGGCCGGGCGTCGCTTTCTGGTACCCGCCGTGCGGGCGCTGGTCGCAGAGATCGATCTCGCCGGCGGCCGCCTGGTGATCAACGACATCCCGGGCCTGCTGGAGTGAGGAAGCGTGCGGCTCACTTTTCTCTCCCTTTTCCCGGAGATGTTTCCCGGACCTCTGGGTGCCAGTATCCTGGGGAAGGCATGCGAGCGGGGCCTGATCCGGGTCGACCTGGTGGACATGAGGGATTTTGCCCGCGACCGCCACCGCATCACGGATGACGTGCCCTTCGGCGGTGGGCCGGGCATGGTCATGAAGCCGGAACCCATCGTGGCCGCCCTGGAAGCGGTGCTGGGCAGGACCCTGGAACCTGCCCCGGCCGAGACGGTGGAGAGCGGCCACGGGCCTTACCACCCCGGCCTGGCCCGGGAAGGGGTACGGGTGGTGCTGCTCACGCCCCAGGGACGGCCGCTCTCCCAGGATCTGGCGGAAGAGCTGGCCGGATGCCGCCACCTGGTGCTGGTGTGCGGACACTACGAAGGGGTAGACGAACGGGTCCGTCTCTTCGTCACCGACGAGGTGTCCATCGGGGACTACGTGCTTACGGGGGGAGAGATACCCGCCCTGGTGGTGGCCGATGCCGTGACCCGGCTGATCCCGGGGGTGGTGGGCGATCCCCGGTCGCCCCGTACCGACTCCTTTGCCGGAGGCCTGCTCGAGGGGCCCCAGTACACCCGGCCCCGCTCGTTCCGGGGCCTGGAGGTTCCCCCCGTCCTGCTCTCGGGTGATCACGCCGCCATCGAGTCCTGGCGCAGGCTTCACGCCCTGCGTCGCACCCTGCTGCGTCGCCCCGACCTGCTGGCGCGGGCCCGGCTCAGCGAGGGCGATGTGGAAGCGCTGAGGGCGGTTCGCCACCAGGTGGCAGGGCCGGAGGACCCTGTGCTATAATAGCTCGTTGTCGGAAAGGAGCGCGCCAGATTGGACCTCATCAGGTTAGTGGAGCAGCAGTACCGGCGTCATGATTTGCCGGACTTCCGTCCCGGGGATACTCTGCGCGTCTCGGTGCGGGTGGTGGAGGCGGGCCGGGAGCGGTTCCAGGTCTTCGAAGGGATCGTCATTCAGCGCCAGGGTGGCGGGCTGGGGGAGACGTTCACCGTCAGGCGGGTATCTTACGGGGTGGGCGTCGAGCGCACTTTTCTCCTGCACTCCCCGCGCCTGGAGAAGATCGAGGTGGTGCGCCGGGGCCGGGTCAGGCGGGCCAAGCTCTTCTACCTGCGTGGCCTGAGCGGCCGGGCGGCACGGGTGAAAGAGGTCAGGGAGCGGCCGGGGCAGGGTTGAGGGGGCCGTGGTGGTGGACCGGCGACGGGGGTGGTGGCGCGACGCGATCCAGACCGTGCTCCTGGCCGGGGTGCTCGCGTTGGCAGTTCGCCTTTTCGTGGTGGAGCCGTTCCGGGTAGACGGTCCCTCGATGGAGCCCACTCTGTTCACCGGCGAGCGCCTGCTGGTGGACAAGATCTCCTATCGATTTCACCTCCCCCGGCGCGGGGACGTGGTGGTGTTCCGCAACCCGGGCAACCCCAGGGAGGACTACATAAAGCGAGTGGTGGCTGTTCCGGGGGACAGGGTGGAGATGCGCCTGGGGAGGCTGTACGTGAACGATCAGCCTGCCCCGGAGCCGTACGTGTTGAGAGACGGCATCTCCACTTACGGCCCCGAACTGATCCCTCCGGGATACATCTTTGTCCTGGGGGACAACCGTGCCAACAGCCGCGATTCCCGTTTCTTCGGGCCCGTCCCCATTTCCCTGGTCAGGGGCAGGGCCTGGCTCATTTTCTGGCCTCCGGCCCGCGTGCACGTGCTGGCCGTGCCCTCTGCCCTCCCCTGATCCCGTGCGGATCGAGATCATCACGGTAGGCTCGCTGCGGGAAGCTCACGTCCGGGAAGGGGTGGCCGAATACCTGCGCCGCCTGCGCAGGTATACGTCCGCCACGGTGACGGCGGTGCCCGAGGCCTACCTCTCCCCGGGGGCGGGTGCCGCCGAAGTCGAAGCAGCCAGGCGGAAAGAGGGGACAGAAATCCTCCGCCGGGTGGGCCGGGAGGCCCCCGTGGTGGCCCTGGACGAGCGAGGAGAGCTGCCCACTTCCCTGGAGCTGGCAGCCTGGCTGGGCACGCTGGCGGCCAGCGGGACCGGGCGGGTGGTGTTCGTCATCGGGGGGCCCCGCGGTCTCTCCCCTGCGGTGCTGGAGAGGGCCGACCGCCGCCTTGCCCTCTCCCGCCTCACGTTCACCCACGAGATGGCCTGCCTGTTCCTGCTGGAGCAGCTTTACCGGGCTTTCAAAACCAATCGCGGCGAGCCTTACCATTACTGATAGGCTGCCCTCTGCCACGGCGAGCCTTACCACTACTCATGGCCGCCCCCAGGCTTGGCGATCCGTGCCGGGTATTGACGAGTGCTGCCAATCCGTGGTATAAAAGGGTGGCACAGGAAGAGGAGGTGGTACTTGTCAGGCGTCCGCTGGAGGTGGTAGGGGGTGTGCTGCTGGTGGTGCGGGAAGGAGGTGTGGGTTTGATTGACCGCGGGGAGGAAGTCGCGGCGAAGTATCTGGAAGAGCTGGGGTACCGGATTGTGGCCCGGAACTACCGCACGCGCTGGGGGGAAATCGACATCATAGCCCGGGACGGGCCGGTGCTGGCATTCGTGGAGGTCAGGCGGCGGAACAGCCGCAGTCTGGCCCATCCTGCCGAGACGGTGGGCAGGACCAAGCGGGACCGCCTGGCACGGACGGCGGCGGATTTCCTCGGTAACCGGGGATGGTGGCACTTCGTGTGCCGCTTCGACGTGGTGACGGTGACGGAGGGCGAAGAGCCCGAAGTCCGCCTTATTCGAGACGCATTCTGATCCGGGTTCGCATTTGAAGGTTGGGACGCAAGACGGTCAGGGGGGTGCGATCATGACCGTTAGGGAGAGATGTCGTCGTTTCTGGCGGGGTTCCTCCCCGGGGTTCACGCTGGTGGAACTGATGGCGGTGGTGGTGATCCTGGGTCTGCTCGCCACGGTGGTGGTGCAGACGGTGCCCGACGCCGTGGCGCGGGCCAAACGCAGTGCCCTGTCCGCCAACCTCTCCGCCCTGCAGGGTGCGGTGGATCGCTTCTATTCCGACAGCAACGTCTACCCCACCTATTCGGGCGACGTGCCGGCATCGCAGCCCGACCCTCATACGGCGGTGGAAGTCCGCCCCGAAGCTGCCTGTCCGGGCGAACCCGACCGCCATTTCCTGGGAAATTACGTCCAGTTCATGCCCACCGGCGACGCCGTGGCGCTGGGCCTGGATCCCGCGCTGGGCGGGCGGGTCTACTGGGGGCTGGTGAGGAGCGGCCTGGTCTTCTGCACCCAGGTCCCTCCGGACCAGGGGGCCTGGGCCGACGGGGCGATCCGCATCCACACCCTGGACGCCCTGGAGGGGCGATCCCTGGCGGAGATCATGTCCCGATGAGGCAGGCGGAGGTGTGGGCCTGGTGCCGGCAAGTCGAGGTGGCGGCGCGGGCCGGCCTGCCCGCAGGCCCGGTGCTGGAGCGGTTGCCGGGAAAGATGGCGGGGAGGTTGCGGAAGCGGCTGGGGCAGGGCCACACCCTGGCCGAGGCACTGCGGGCGTGCGGCGTGTCCTCGCCGTGGGAAGCGGCCCGGTTGGAGCAGGCAGTCCGGGCCGGGCGGGGGGCTGTCATGCTCGGGGAGATGGCGGAGGAAGGCCTGGGCCGCGCCACCCGCACGGGTGAGCAGCGCGCGGGCCTGGTGTACCCGCTGCTGGTGGTCGGGCTGGGCGGAGCGGCGGCCACGCTGGTGGGCCTGTTCCTCCTGCCGGCGCTGTTGCCCCCGCTGCAACTGGTGGGTGTGCTGACCGGGCTGCCTCTCGCCACCCGCTTGCTCCTGTGGGCCGCCCCCCGGTGGCAGGCCGGGCTGGGGGTGGCGGCCCTTGCCGCGGCCTGTATGACCCTGTCCGTGGCGGGGAAGCTCGGCCCGGTGGGCGACCGGGCGGCTCTGGCTCTCCCCGGGATGGGGCGCGTCCTGATGTGGCGGGAGCGGGCCCGGCTGCTGGATTCGCTGAGCCGGCTGAGCAGGGCAGGAGGGCTGACCAGGGAAACAGTGGGGTGCCTGGCAGCAGGTTGCGGAAACGGCTACCTGCGGCGGAGGCTGGAGCGGGCGGCGCGGGATGTGCGGGCGGGGGCCCCGGCTCTGGAAGCCATCGCCCGTTCGGGTGGGCTGCCCCCCGCCCTGGCCGCCCAGCTGGCGGGGGCGGAAGCCGCCGGGGAGGCAGCCACGGTTTGCCACGACCTGGCTGCTTACTGTCGCTCCCGGGAACGCCAGTTAGAGAGGCTCGCCCTGTCCCTGCTGGAGCCGGTCCTCACCCTGCTGGCCGCCAGCGTGGTGGCCCTGGTGGCACTGGCCGTGGTGCAGCCGCTGTACCTCGCCCTGGCTCACCTGCCCTGACCGGGCTGCGAAAGGGGGTACCGTCATGTGGCTTCACCGGTCGCGGGACGCGAAGGTCGAAAGCGAAAAGGGAATGGAGCACACCCTGTACCGCCTGCTGGAGGATGCCGCCGGGCAGGGGGCGTCGGACGTCCACCTGGAGCCGGGCGAGGGGGTGGTGCGGGTACGGTATCGGGTGGACGGCGAACTGAGGGAGGTTTGCCCGCTGGGCGGGGGGGACTGGCCGCGGCTGGTGGGCGTGCTCAAGCTGCTGGCCGGGCTGGACCTGCTGGACGGCCTGCGCCCCCAGGACGGTGTCCTGCCGGTCAACGGGCATACCTGGCGGGTGGCCCTGCTGCCCTGCGTGCAGGGGGAAAGGGTCACGCTCCGCCTTCAGGGCGGGCTGCCTGCCTCCGGGCTGGAGGACCTGGGACTGGAACCCGAAGTGGTGGCAGAGGTGCGCTCTTTGCTCGAGGGTAGCGGCCTGCTGGCCATCACCGGGCCGGCCAGTTCCGGCAAGACCACCACCCTATACGCCTGTCTGAAGGAGGTGGCCGAAAGCGGCAAGTCGACCATTTCCGTCGAGGACCCGGTGGAGCAGCCCATTCCCGGGGTCACCCAGGTGCAGGTGCAGCCGCGGGCGGGGTTCGGGTTCCTGGCGGCCATGAGGGCGGCGCTGCGGCACGACCCCCGGGTGCTGGCTGTAGGCGAGGTGCGGGACGAGGAGAGCACCCGGGCCGCCGTGAGGTGCGCCCTGGGAGGGCACCTGGTGCTCTGCACGTTACACGCCGGGGGTGCCGCGGGCGCCGTCGAGCGCCTGGTGGAAATGGGGGCGGACCGGCGCCATCTGACCGTAGCCCTCTGTGGCATCCTGGAGCAGAGGCTGGTGAGGAGACCGTGCGGGGACTGCCAGGGGGCGGGTTGTCCGGAGTGCGGAAGCCGGGGCTGGCAGGGCCGCCGTGCCCTGGCCCGGCTGGTACGGGGTTTGCCCGGGATGCGGCAGTTCCCGGTGGACGAGCGCAAGGGGGGCCTGCGTCGTGATGAAGAATAACCGGGGCAGCTCTCTGGTGGAGGTGCTGGCGGCGGTGACCATCGTGGCGCTGCTGGCCGCGGTGGTGGCCGGGGCCATGCCGGGTATGTTCCCGCGGGCCCGCGTACAGGCCTGGCGCGGCAGCATGAGGGGGCTGCAGTCGGCGTGCGACCTTTTCTATGCTCTCTGGGGGAGATATCCCGTGGCCGACCAGGCCCCCCGCGGCGGGTCCCTTCCGCAGGGTGGGCCCCTGGCCTCTCTCCTCGACCTAGGGGCGACCGGGGGCGATGGGCGACCCTTTGCGGCCGGCCTGCGCTCCCTGCCGGCCGGCGACGCGGTCCAGGCGGGCCTGGGCGGTGAACCGCTCCCGCTGTACTACGGCATCAACCGCCTGGGCCGGGTGTTTGCCACCACGGCGGCGCCGCCATGGGCGGCGGACACCATCGTGTTCCTGCCCGAGGAACCGGGGGGCGCGCCCCTGGGAACGGGATTCCCCAGGGAGACCCCTCCCGGGCAGGGCCGTGAGGGAGAGGAATCGTCAGACGATGGGCAGCCGCCCGGGGAGGGACAGTCACCCGGGGAAGGGGAGGTGCCCGGGGAGGGACAGCGACCTCCGGCGGGCGGGGAAGAGTCCTCCGGGACCGGAGGAGGGGAGACCGTTCAGCTGGGGGTCGGGGTGGCGGCGCCCGATGCGGTCTTCTCCTGCGCGGGTGTCCGGGAGCGGGAAGGTGCCCTCGTCCCCGAGCACGGTCCCACCCTGGGGCCGGGCTGCTCCCTGCCCGTGCCGGTGTCGGGAGCGGGCGCCGCCCTGGTGGCGGGGGGAGCCTACCTGCTGGGAGGCCGGGGCAATGCCGACGGCATCCTGTACCAGCCTGGCCCCGACGAAGAGTGGCAGCTCCTGCCAACCCGCCTGCCCTACGAGGCTCCGGAGGCGACGGTGGCTACCGTGGGCGATAGGGCCTATCTCCTGGGGGGCGGCCCCGGGGAGGCCGGGCAGGAGGTCTGGGCGTACGAGGGAGTGGGGAAACCGCTGCGCAGGCTGAACTGCAGTTTTCCCGCCCCCCTCACGGGAGCCACCGCGTGTGCTCACGCGGGTAAGGTCTACGTGTTCGGCGGCTATCTGGGAGGCGCGCCCTCCCCGGCCATCTTCGCGTTCGACCCCGGCGCGGAGGCCATCGACCAGCTCCCCACCACCCTCCCCACGGCCCTGGCGGGGGCCCCGGCGGTGGCGCTGGGCGAGTATATCTACCTGTTCGGGGGCCAGACGCCCCGGGGCTGGTCGGACCGCATCCTGAGGTACTCACCCCGGAGCGGGGTGGTGGAGGATACCAGGCATCGCCTGCCCGCAGGCGCGGCTCGATCCGCTGCGGCTGTCCTGGAGGGGGTGGTGTACCTGCTGGGCGGGGCGGCGGGGAACCCGGGGAATCCCGCTGCCCTGAACACCCTGTGGTCATACACCCCCGAACGGGGCGTGGATCGGCTCACTCCGGCCCTCTCCTTCGCCCCCGGGTGCTGGGGCGCGGCGGGCGTCGTCCGGGGTGGTGAAGCGTATTTCTGCGGGGGATCGAGCAGCCCTGCGGTCGAGCTGGCCAGGGTGCTGCGGTTGCGCCGGGAGCCGGGCAGCCCGCGGCCGGTACTCACCCTGGGTGCTCCCCTCACCTACGCGGGGGTGGTGGCGGGGAGGGGCGGCGACATCTACGTGGTGGGCGGGGCCCCCGGCATCTGGGCCACGGAGCAGATTCGCCGGCTGACCCTGCGCGACCGGGAGGAACGGGTGCTGGGATTCACGCTGCCCGGACGGATCATGAACGCCCCCTGCGCCCGGGTGGGAAATCGCATTTTCACCTTTGGCGGGCGTAACCGCCACGCGTTGGTGGGAGGCAGGCTGAGCACCATAGCCATGGTGGATCTGGACAGCGGGACCGCCCGGGCGGTGGCATCCCTGCCCCGGGCCATGGAAGGTTCGGCAGCGGCGGCCTGGGGCGACGCGGTGTACGTCCTGGGCGGGTGCACGGACGCCGGCTCCAGCGACCGCATCCTGCGGTTCGATCCGGTCGCCTTCTCGTGGGAGGAACTGCCGGTGAGGCTCCCGTCCCCCCGCGGGCAGGCGGTGGCGGTAAGCGCACCGGAGGGGATATGGCTGGTGGGAGGCCGCAGTCCGGCAGGGCTGCTGGACGAAGTCCTGCTGTTCTGCCCGGTGGATGGTTCCCTGCGGCAGGTGGCCCATCTCCCCCTGCCCCTGGAGAGGGCGGCGGCGGTCCTGTGGCAGGATCGCCTCTACGTGATGGGCGGGGTCGGCCGGGAAGGGCTTTCCGCCCGCATCCTGGAGGTGGAGCCGGGCGGCTCCGCCGTGCGGGAGATGCCCCGCCCCCTGCCCGCGCCCGCCTGCGGGACGGCAGTGGTGGTGGACGGCCTGATCTACCTGGTGGCGGACGGGGGTGGAGTGCTGGAGGTGGTGCCCCGTCCGGAGGTGATCTGGCGCCTGGAAGGGGAAGAGAACACCCGCTGGCGCCTGGCGGAGGTGAGGGGGACGGGGGTGACGCTCAGCTTCCGCGCCTCCTCCGATGGGCTTCACTGGACGTCAGCCGCTCCGGAGCCGGCGGATCTTCCTCCCGGCAGGTACCTGGAGGTGAAGGCCATCTTCCTGGCGGAGGAATCCGCTCGTCTGGAGAGCGTGCGCCTGGCGCGGCGATAGACCTGCTGCCACCACGGAGGGCGGTGGCCACCCCAGGCCCCGCCCCCACCCTACCCCACGCGCCGCGATTGCCAGGACCGGGCAGGTATCGTATGATCTGGCCGGGCCGGCGCCCCGGCCGCCGGCGGTGGGCAGGCAGCAGGGACCCGGACGGCAAGGGAACAGGCGGCAGGCGCGGGGACGGCCCGGGCAAAGGGCCTCTCTCGCCGCCCGTATTGAGGTGGGGAAGATGAGCTGGTACCCGGGCCACATGGCCAGGGCCATGCGGCTGCTCAGGCAGAGGATGCGCCTGGTGGATGTGGTCCTCGAGGTGGCGGACGCGCGCGCCCCCGCGGCCTCCCGCAACCCGCTCCTGGTAGAGCTAGTGGAGGCGCGCCCCCGGCTGCTGGTACTGGCCCGGAGCGATCTGGCCGACCCGGCCTCGACCGGCGGGTGGGTGGCGCATCTGGCCACCCGGGGCGAGGAGGCGGTGGCGGTGGACGTGCGGACGGGGCGGGGCCTGGAAGGGGTACGTGCCTGGCTGGAGGGGCGCCGGGGGAAGCTGGCGCACCGGTCCTGGCACCGCCCCCTGCGCCTGGTGGTGGTGGGAGTATCCAACGTGGGCAAGTCCTCCCTGCTCAATCGCCTCACCGGCCAGCGCGTGGCGCGCACGGGCGCCCTGCCCGGGGTCACCAGAGGAGAGCAGTGGGTGCGGGTGGCGGACGGGCCGGGCGGGGGCGTGGAGGCCCTGGATCTGCCCGGGCTCCTCCCTCCCCGGCCCGAGCCGGAGGTCGCCACCACGCTGGTGGCCATCGGGGTGCTGCCCTGGGGCCAGGTGCCCTACCCACGGGTCATCTCCTGCCTGCTCGAGGCCCTCCCGCAGCGGGGCCGGCTGGCGCTGCGCGAGCGCTACGGGGTAGAATGGGGAGCGGCGGAGGAGGCGCTGGCCGCCATCGCGCGGCGGCGGGGGTTTTTGGGCGCCGGGGGGGCTCCCGACCCGGAGCGGGCGGCCCGGGCCCTGCTCGCCGATTTCCAGGCGGGAAGGCTGGGCCGCATCACCCTGGAGCGGGCTCCGGGCCCGGAAGGCACGGGAGAGGTGTGCCGGGGGGGAAGCTGATGGCTCCCGATTACAGGTTCGAGCTGGCCCTCTCGGAGGGCAGGGGTCCGGTGGCCGGGGTGGACGAGGCCGGCCGGGGCCCGCTGGCGGGGCCCGTGGTGGCGGCGGCGGTGGTCCTCCCGTCCGGGCTGGTCATCCCCGGGCTGGATGACGGCAAGAAGCTCGTCCCCGACCGTCGGGAGCGGGTGGCCGCCCTGGTGAGGGAGCGGGCGCTGGCCTGGGCCGTGGGAGTGGTGGAGGTGGAGTACATAGAACGGGAAGGCATCCTGGCGGCCACCTACCGGGCCATGCGCCGGGCGGTGGTGGGGCTGGCGTTGCGCCCCTCCTTCCTGCTGGTGGACGGGGGCGTGCTGCCCGGGGTCGAGCAGCCCCAGTGGGGGGTCATCCGCGGGGATGCCCTCTGTTGCTCGGTGGCCGCCGCCTCGGTGCTGGCCAAGGTGCACCGGGATGCCATCATGCGGGAACTCGACGCCCGCTACCCCGGATACGGCTTCGCCCGCCACAAAGGATACGCCACCCGCGACCACTGCGCCGCCCTGGCCCGGCTGGGGCCCTCCCCCTGTCACCGCCTGAGCTTTCTCTCCTCCCCGCGCGCGTCCGGAGAAGACGACGAGGAGGACCTATGCCATTGAGCGAGAACGCGACGAACGTCCCCGACCTGGGGTGGGCAGTGGACCACCACGTGCACAGCGCCCACTCCTGGGACGGTAGCGATCCCGTAGACGCCTATTGCCGCCGGGCCCTGGAGTTGGGGCTGGGCGGGATCGTATTCACCGATCATGTGGAGCTAGATCCGGATGGCAAGAGGTACCGGATGTACGATTACGACGCCGCCCGGCGCGCGGTGGAGGCGGCCCGGGAGAAGTACCCCGGGCTGCACCTGGGCCTGGGGGTGGAGGTGACCTACCTGCGGTCCCTGGAAGGGGAGGTCCGGGAGTTCCTGCGGGGCAAGGAGTTCGATGGGGTGATGGGCTCCCTGCACCAGGTGGGGGGTGTGGATTGCTCCGATCCCCGTGGGCGCGCGGTCCTGCAGAGCGGCGGGTTTGACCCGCGGAGTGTGCTGGGCGCTTACTTTGACGAGATGCGGGCCGCGGTGGAGAGCGGCCTCTTCGACGTGCTGGGGCATATCGACGTGTTCCTGCGCCTGGGAGCCGACATGTGGCGGAGCGTGGACAGGGACGGGGAGGGCCGCATGGGGGAGGTCCTCGACCTGGCGGTGCGGGTCGGGGTAGCCATCGAGGTGAACACCTCGGGCTTCCGCCACGGGGTGGGACATCCTCACCCGGGGGCGTCTGCCCTGGCTGCTTACCGGGGCAAGGGGGGTAGCCTGATCACCCTGGGGTCGGACGCCCACCGCGCTGCGCAGCTGGCCTGGGAGTTCCCGGCGGTGGCGGGCATGTTGCGCGACCTGGGCTTCCGGGAGGTGTACTTCTTCCGCGGCAGGCGGCCCGAGGGGCTGCCCCTTCCCGGCGGGGGCGGGGGATGCTAGGTGCTGGGAAAGACCTGGGGCTGCACCCTCACCGGCCTGGACGCCGTGCCGGTGCGGGTGGAGTGCGACGTGGGGGCGGGACTGCCCGGCGTTCAGATCGTGGGGCTGCCGGGGACTTCGGTGAAGGAAGCCACGGCGCGGGTGCGCTCGGCAGTGCGTAACTCCGGGCTGGACTTCCCCCTGCGGCGCATCACCGTCAACCTGGCACCGGCCGACGTGCATAAGGGGTCCCCGGGGCTCGACCTGCCCGTGGCCACCGCCATCCTGGCCGCTTCCGGCCAGCTGGGCGCGCGCGATCTGGGTTCCTGGTTCCTGGTGGGGGAGCTGGGCCTGGACGGGCGGGTGCGGGCGGTGGACGGCATCCTGCCCATGGCCATCACGGCCGCCCGGCTGGGCAGGGGGCTGGTGGTGTCCGCCGACGGGGCCGGGCAGGCGGCGGTGGTGGACGGGCTTGAGGTGCTCGTCCTGAACCGCCTTACCGACCTGGTGGCCTGGTCGCGGGGAGAAAGGGAACTGCCGGTGCCTCCCCGGCAGGTGTCTGAGGTAACGCCCGCGGAAGCCCCCGACCTGGTGGAAGTGCGCGGCCACCAGCTGCCCAAGCGGGCGCTGGTGTGTGCGGCGGCCGGCGGGCATCACCTGCTCCTGGTGGGGCCCCCGGGGGCGGGCAAGACGGTGCTGGCCTCCTGCCTGCGCGGGCTCCTGCCTCCCCTCTCCCGGGAGGAGTCTCTGGAGGTGAGCCGGATCTGGAGTGTGGCCGGGCTGCTGGGGGGAGAGGGAGGTCTGCTCTACCAGCCCCCCTGGCGTGCCCCCCACCCCCACCTGGGGCGGGCCGCCCTGGTGGGAGGGGGCCGGCACCCGGTGAGACCCGGGGAGGTGAGCCTGGCCCACCTGGGGGTGCTCTTCCTGGACGAGATGAACCGTTTCGCCGGTCCCCTGCTGGAATCGCTGCGGGGCCCGCTGGAGGAGGGTCGGGTCACCCTGGGACGGCTGGGCGAGGGGGTCACCTTCCCAGCCCGCTTCATGCTGGTGGGGGCCATGAACCCCTGCCACTGCGGCCGCTTGGGCGACCCCGAGTACCCCTGCACCTGTACCGGCCAGCAGGTGCACCAGTACTGGGACCGTATGTCCGGTCCCCTCCTGGACCGCATCGACCTCCAGGTGGAGGTCCGGCGCATGGCCTGGGACGAATGGCGTGACGCACCCGGTGGTCCCCCCTCCCGGGAGGTTGGATCCCTGGTCCTCCTGGCCCGCCAGCGCCAGGCCCACCGCCTGCGGCCGGCGGGCAAGCGTCTCAATGCGGAGATGGGTCCCCGCGAGGTGTCCGCCTTCTGCCGGCTCACTCCCGAGGCGGAGAAGGTGCTGGCCGAGGGCTTCGCCCGGCTGGGGCTGACTGGCCGCGGCTACTACCGCCTGCTGAAGGTGGCCCGCACCCTGGCCGACCTGGACGGGCGGGCGCAGGTGGGCGTGGAACACGTGGGGCAGGCCCTCCAGTTCCGCTGCCCGGCCTTCCTGCGCCCGGAGGCGGCCCCCGGGGAGCTCGGGCAAGCGCTCGCAGACCCGCCCGCGGCCCGGTAGGGGAACGTCGTCCGCGCAGCGAAATGCAACGTGGTTGACCCGCATCACACCAGGGAACGGAGCCCATCGCGGCTGAGCGTATCCCACCCCAGGAGGCGCAACATGGAACGGTACAGTGCGGAAGGGTTGCGGCGCGTGGACCCCGAGGTAGCGGAGGCCCTGGCGGAGGAGTTGGGCCGCCAGGAGGAGGGCCTGGAGCTCATCGCGTCGGAAAACTACGCCCCGCCCGAGGTCATGTGGGCCCAGGGCTCGGTGCTCACCAACAAGTATGCCGAAGGCGTGCCCGGGGCCCGTTATTACGGCGGCTGCGAATACGTGGACGTGGTCGAGGACCTGGCCCGGGAGCGGGCGAGGCGGCTGTTCGGCGCCGAGCACGCCAACGTGCAGCCCCACGCCGGTGCCCAGGCCAACACCGCCGTATATTTCGCCGTCCTGGAGCCCGGCGACGCGGTGATGGGGATGGACCTGACCCACGGCGGGCACCTGACCCACGGCCATCCCCTGAACATATCCGGCAAGTATTATCGTTTTGTGCCCTACGGGGTGCGCCCGGACACGGAAACCATCGACTACGAGCGCATGGCGGAGCTGGCCCGGGAGCACCGGCCCCGGCTCATCGTGGCGGGCGCCAGTGCCTACCCGCGTTTCATCGACTTCGAGCGCATCGCCGGGATCGCGGCCGAGGTGGGGGCCATGGTGATGGTGGACATGGCCCACATCGCCGGCCTGGTGGCGGCCGGGGCGCACCCCACCCCCGTGCCCCACGCCGACTTCGTCACCACCACCACCCACAAGACCCTGCGGGGTCCCCGCGGCGGGCTCATCCTCTGCCGGGCTCGCTATGCGGCGGATATCGACCGCGCGGTCTTCCCAGGCACCCAGGGGGGCCCCCTCATGCACGTGATCGCCGCCAAGGCGGTGGCCCTCAAGCTGGCCATGGGCGAGGATTTCCGCCGCTACCAGGAGC
This sequence comes from Bacillota bacterium, assembly GCA_030019365.1. Lineage (NCBI taxonomy): Bacteria > Bacillati > Bacillota > Bacillota bacterium. The sequence continues at coordinate 53,343 of JASEFA010000008.1, read as the reverse complement.
AGGTGGTCAAGAACGCCCGCGTGCTGGCGGAGGAGCTGGTACGGGAGGGATTCCGCCTGGTGTCGGGAGGCACCGACAACCACCTCATGCTGGTGGATGTGGGGGTGCGGGGGCTGACCGGCAAGAAGGCGGAGGAGATGCTGGGGGAAGCCGGCATCACCGTGAACAAGAACACCATCCCCTTCGACACCCGCGGAGCCAAAGTGGCCAGCGGCATTCGGGTGGGCACGCCCGCGGTCACCACCCGGGGTATGAAGGAAGAGGAGATGCGGCTCATCGCCCGCCTCATCGGAGCCGTCCTCCTGCGCGGGGTGCCGGCGGCCCGGGTACGGGCGCAGGTGAAAGAGCTTTGTGCCTCGTTCCCGATCTACCCGGGGTTTCCCGCCTAGGGCGAGCGCGGGACGCACCGGGTCCGGCAGCAGAACCTGGCACTGACCGGTCCATCGTGGTATGATCTGGCAGCGGAAGGGGGAATGAGGTGGGAGAAGACGCCCGGCGCCTGATCCCGGCCGTGGGGAGCCTGCTGGCCGATCCCGGGGTGAAGGAGGCGGCCCGGGGTTACCCGCAGCTGCTGGTGTCCCGCGTGCTGGGGGAACTGGCCGCGCGCCTGCGGGAGGAACTGGAACGGGGGGAGCAGGTGGCCGACCCCGCCGCTTGGATCAGGGGGCGGTTGCCGGCCGCCCTGCGCGGTGCCCGCTTCCCCCTGCGCAGGGTTTACAACGCCACCGGCGTGGTATTGCACACCAACCTGGGCCGGGCGCCCCTGGCCCCTTCCGCCCTGGAGGCGGTAACGGCCGCCGCCACCGGGTACTGCAACCTGGAGTTCGACCTGGAGGCGGGGGAGCGGGGGACCCGCTACGTGCACGCGGTGGGGCTGCTGCGCCTGCTCACGGGGGCGGAGGACGCCCTGGTGGTGAACAACAACGCCGCCGCCGTGCTGCTCTGCCTGGCTGCCCTGGCCCGCGACCGCGAGGTGGTGGTCTCGCGCGGCGAGCTGGTGGAGATCGGGGGAGGTTTCCGCATCCCCGAGGTGATGGCCCAGAGCGGCGCCCACCTGGTGGAGGTGGGCACCACCAACCGCACCCGGCGGGGGGACTACGAGCGGGCCATCGGCCCGCAGACGGCACTCCTGCTCAAGGTGCACCGCAGCAACTTCCGCATGGAGGGTTTCGTCTCCGAGGTAGAGTGGCCCGAACTGGTGGAACTGGGGCGATCCCGGGGCATTCCGGTGATGTTCGACCTGGGTTCGGGTTGCCTCTTCGACCTGGCGGGGGAGGGGGTGGGCGACGAACCCGTGGTGCCACGGGTGGTGGCCCGGGGGGGAGACCTGGTCACCTTCAGCGGGGACAAGCTGCTGGGGGGTCCCCAGGCCGGCATCATCGTGGGCCGGGCTGAGCTGGTGGCCCGCCTGCGCAGCCATCCCCTGCTGCGGGCCATGCGCGTGGACAAGATGACCCTGGCCGCCCTCTCCGCCACCCTGGCCCTCTACCTGGAGCCCGATCCCGCCGCAAACATCCCCGTGCTGGCCAGCCTGAGAGCCGACCCCGACCGCCTGCGGAGGCGGGCAGAGCGCCTGCGCCGCCTCATCCGGCGGCGTCTCCTGCCGGGTGCCCCCGGTGAGCTGAGGGTGGTACCGGCGCGGTCCACGCCCGGAGGAGGATCGCTTCCGGGCGTCGAATTGCCGGGTTATGCCGTGGCCGTCTGCTCCCCGCGGGGGGCTTCCCGGCTGGCGGAGGCGCTGCGGGGCGCCGCGGTGCCCGTGCTGGGGCGCGTGCAGGGAGAGCAGGTCCTGCTGGACGTGCGCACCCTGGCGGACGGGGAGTTGCCGGGTGTGGCCGACCAGGTGGCGGCGGTGCTGAACGCGGAGGTGAGCCAGTGGAGTACTTCCTCACTGACGAACAGAAGATGATCAAGGATTTGGCCCGGCGGGTGGCCCGGGAGCGCATCCTGCCGGTGGCGGCCGAGCTGGACGAGCGGGAGGAGTTCCCGTCCCAGCTGCGGGAGTGGTTCGGGGAAACCGACCTCATGGGGGTGGCCATCCCGGAGGAGTACGGCGGCCTGGGCGGAGGGGTGCTGGAGACGTGCCTGGCCGTGGAAGAGATATCGTGGGCCTGCCCGGGCGTGGCCACGTCCTATGCCGCCAACTGGCTGGGGATCATGCCCCTCCTGCTGGCGGGCAGCGAGGAGCAAAAGCAGAGGTACATCCGCGCCGTCGCCGGGGGGGAGAAGCTGGCCGCCTTCTGCCTCACCGAGGCGGAGGCGGGGTCCGACGCGGGAGCCATCCGCACCACCGCCCGGCGGGACGGAGACTTCTACGTGCTGGAAGGCACCAAGCAGTGGATCACCAACGGCGGTGAAGCCGACATCTACACCGTCATCGCCCTCACCGCCCCCGAAAAGGGGCCGCGGGGGGCCAGTTGCTTTGTGGTGGAGAAGGGTACGCCGGGACTGGGATTCGGTCGCAAGGAGAAGAAGATGGGCATCCGGGCTTCCGCCACCCGAGAGGTGGTTTTCACCGAATGCCGGGTCCCGGCCACTCAGCTGGTGGGCCGCGAGGGACAGGGCTTCGCCATCGCCATCCGCACCCTGGACCGGGCCCGGCCGGGCGTGGGGGCGCAGGCGGTGGGGCTGGCCCAGGGGGCCCTGGACCGGGCTCTGGCCTATGCCCGCCAGCGGGTGCAGTTCGGCAAGCCCATCATCACCTTCCAGGCCATCGGGCACATGCTGGCCGACATGGCCACCCAGGTTGAGGCGGCCCGGGCCCTCGTGTACGCCACGGCCCGCACCGTCGACGCCGGGGTGAAGGATTTCGCCAAGGAATCGGCCATGGCCAAGCTTTTCGCTTCCGACGTGGCCATGCGGGTTACCACCGATGCCGTCCAGATCCTGGGCGGTTACGGCTACATGCGCGACTACCCCGTGGAGAAGCTCATGCGGGACGCCAAGATCACCCAGATCTACGAGGGCACCAACCAGATCCAGCGTAACGTGATCGCCCAGGAACTGCTGCGCGAGAGCGCCCGGAAGGGGTGACCCGCGGTGAAGATCATCGTTCTCATCAAGCAGGTTCCCGAGAGCACCGAGGTGCGCATCAACCCGGAAACCAACACCCTCATCAGGGAAGGGGTGAAGAGCGTCGTCAACCCCTTCGACACCTATGCCCTGGAGGAGGGCGTGCTGATTAAGGAGCGCCTGGGGGGCACGGTGGTGGTGATGACCATGGGCCCGCCGCAGGCGCGGGAGGCCCTGCAGGATGCCATCGCCCTGGGTGGGGACGAGGCCATCCTGCTTTCCGACCGGGCCTTCGCGGGAGCCGACACCCTGGCCACCTCGCGGGCGCTGGCGGCGGCCGTGCGCAGGCTGGAGCCGTATGACCTCATCATCTGCGGCAAGCAGGCCATCGACGGCGACACCGCCCAGGTGGGTCCCGAGGTGGCAGAGCTCCTGGACATCCCCCACGTCACCTACGTGCGCAGGATCAGGGAACTGGAGCCCGGGCGCGCCGTGCTGGAACGCATGGTGGAGGGTGCTGTGGAAACCGTGGAGATGTCGTTGCCTGGCCTGATCACGGTGGTGAAGGATATCAACCAGCCCCGCATCCCCTCCCTGAAGGGGATCATGAAGGCGCGCCGCACCACCATTCCGGTGTGGACCCCGGCCGACGTGGGTCTCCCCGAGGAGGTGCTGGGGCTGCGCGGTTCCCCCACCACGGTGGAGAAGATATTTGTCCCCCAGGTGGAGCGGCGGGGCGAGATGATCGAGGGTTCCCCCGAGGAAGTGGCAGAGGTCCTGCTCTCCCGGCTGCAATCGGTCGGTGTACTATAGGGGGTGCTGCTGATGGCGGGAGACATGAGCGATCTCATCCGGGTGCTGGCCGACCTCTGCACCGGGTGTGAGGCCTGTGTGGGAGTCTGCCCCACGGGGGCCATCCAGATGCGGGAGGGGACTGCCCGCATCGGTGACGCCTGCAACCTGTGTCGGGCCTGCGTGTCCGCCTGCCCGGCGGAAGCCATCGAGGTGGTGGTGACGGGGCGGGGGGAAGTGGGCGAAGGCCAGGGGGTGTGGGTGTTCGTGGAACACCGGCGGGGCCAGGTGGCCCCGGTGGTGTATGAGCTGCTGGGGCAGGCCCGCCGCCTGGCGGAAAGCCTGGGGACGCAGGTGACGGCGATACTGGCCGGGGAGGGCGTGGCCCCCCTGGCGGCCGAACTGGTCGCGCGGGGGGCGGACGGGGTGCTGGTGGTGGAGGACCCCGCCCTGGGTGATTTGCGCGAGGAGCCGGTTACCACCGCCCTGGCGGACCTGGTAGGGGAACGCAAGCCCGAGATCTTCCTGTTCGGCGCCACTGCCCTGGGGCGCTCCCTGGCCCCCCGGCTGGCCGCCCGGCTGGGCACGGGGCTCACCGCCGACTGCACGGGGCTGGACATCGACCCCGAGCGCCGCGTACTGGTGCAGACACGGCCCGCCTTTGGGGGCAACCTCATGGCGGTGGTGGTGTGCCCGCGCCACCGGCCCCAGATGGCCACCGCCCGTCCCCGGGTGTTCCGTTCCCTGGCCCCCGACCCCTCCCGGCAGGGCGAGGTGGTCACCTTCCCGGTGGACGGGTCCCGGCTCCTCGGACGCACCCGCCTGCTGGAGTATGCCGAGGAAGTCATCGAGACGGTGAAGCTGGAGGACGCCGACATCATCGTGTCTGGGGGACGGGGCCTGGGTGGGCCCGAGCATTTCCAGTTACTCTTCGAGCTGGCGCGCCTGCTGGGCGGGGCGGTGGGGGCCTCGCGGGCGGCGGTAGACGCGGGGTGGATCCCCTACTACCACCAGGTGGGCCAGACGGGCAAGACGGTGGCACCCAAAGTGTACATTGCGGTGGGGATCTCCGGTGCCATCCAGCACCTGGCGGGGATGAATTCTGCCGACGTCATCGTGGCCATCAACAAGAACCCCCAGGCCCCCATCTTCAAGGTGGCCAACTACGGCATCGTGGGAGACCTGTTTGCCGTGATCCCGGCTCTCATCGAGGGTATAAAGCGAAGGAGGTCGTGACGGCGCGCGCGTGACGGCGCGCTATTGACAGCGGAGCCCCAGGCATGTACAATCCTGTCGGATAGTCCCAGATATTGTCGCGGAACCCATTTCTGGTCACCATACAGCAGCAATGGAGGAACACGGGTATGAAAGCGACAGGAACCGGCAGGGGGTCCGGGGCGGAGGTGGTGGGTGCCAGGCGCCCGCTGACGATGGAGCACGCGGTGCGCGTGGCGCTGCGGTGGCTGCTGGTGGCAGCGGTGGTCGCTGTGCTGGGGGGAACGCCCCCTGCGCTGGCAGCTCACCTGCTGGCGCAGGGTGCCAGCGGCACCGATGTGGTGGAATTGCAGGAGAGCCTGCAGCGGGCGGGGTTCGACCCGGGCCCGGTCGACGGGATGTTTGGAGTCCGGACTGCGGGGGCGGTGAGGGCGTTCCAGCGCTCCCGCGGCCTGACGGTCGACGGCATCGTGGGACCTGTCACCCGGGCCGCTCTCCGGGACGTGACCGCCGGGGGTCCCGTGGTGCTGGGGTACTTCTACGGGCCGGGCGCCCCGGAATCCCTCCGGTCATACGGGAACCATCTCACTGCGGTGGGCGACTTCTCCTTCCGGCTCAATCCCTACGGGTACGTGTCGGGCGACCCTGATCCCGATGTGCTCGCCTTCTGCCGCCAGACGGGAACCCGGGGCTGGATGGTGGTGACCAACGAGAGCCCCCAGGGGTTCGACGCCCGGCTGGCCCACCAGTTGCTGTCTTCCAGTACGGCGCGGCAGAGGGCAGCCCGGTCACTGAAGGACCTGTGCCTGAAGCACGGGTACACGGGCGTGATCCTGGATCTGGAGAACGTGGTGCCCGGTGACCGCTCGGCCCTCGCCCTGTTCGTCGGCGAGGTTGCGCAGGCTCTACATATGGCGGGGAGGCAGGTGGCCCTGGCCCTTCCCCCCAAGACGGGGGACGACGATCCGGCCTGGAACGGTGCCTACGATTACCCGGCGCTGGCCCGCCTCGCGGACTTCATCGCCCCCATGGCTTACGACTATCACTGGGCGGGCAGCGTGCCCGGGGCGGTGGCCCCGCTGGAGTGGGTACGGCAGGTGGCCTCGTACGCTGCCCGGGCGGCCGGCCCGGAGAAGGTGTGGCTGGGGCTGGCCGCGTACGGCTACGAGTGGCTGGCCGGGACCAGCCGGGGTGTGGCGCTGCCTGCCTTCCGGGCCCGCTACCTGGCGGTTCAAAGCGGCGCTTACCACCAGTGGGACGACTGGGCCCAGGCGCCCTACTACGAGTACGTGCGGGCCGGGTCGAGCCGGGTTGTCTACTACGAGAATGAGTACTCCCTGGCTCCCAAGCTGGATCTGGTGAAGGAGCTGGGGCTGGGCGGCATCACCATCTGGCGGCTGGGCACGGAGGTCCCTGAGATCTGGTCTCTTATCGACGAACGTCTCCGTTGACTCCGGCGACGGGTCACCCCGGGGAGGTGCGGGTGCCGCGGAAGACATTCATTACCTGGCGGAACTGCTGCGGCTGCCCGGCGTTTCCCGGCGGTGGCTGCAGGTGCTGCGGGGGGCGGTGTCGTCTGCCCGGGCGGTTTGGGAGGCCTCCCCGGCCCGCATGCGGGAGCTGGGCGTGCCCGAAGAGCAGATTGCGGCCATCCTGGCCCATCCCCCCCGCCTCACCAGTCCGTCCCCGCACGTGGAGCGGGCCTGGCGGCTGGGATACCGGGTGTTCTCCCGCTGGGACCGGGAGTATCCTCCCTGGCTGCGGCAGATGCCCGATCCCCCGCTGATCCTCTACTGCCGGGGCGAAGTGCGGGCGGAGGACCAGAAAGCGGTGGCGGTGGTGGGCACCCGGCATCCTACCACCTACGGGGTGGAGGTGACGGGGCGCCTGGTCCGTAACCTGGCCCGGGCGGGGCTCACGGTGGTGTCGGGGCTGGCCCGCGGCATCGACACCTGCGCCCACCGGGAAGCGCTGGCCGCGGGCGGGCGGACGATAGCGGTGCTGGGTTCGGGGCTGGACCGGGTGTATCCGGCGGAAAACCGGCCCCTGTGCGCGCACATTGCCACCCGGGGGGCGGTTCTGAGCGAGTACCCACCCGGTACCGATGCTCTTCCCCACCATTTCCCCACCCGCAACCGCATCATCGCCGGCCTGGCGCAGGGGGTAGTGGTGGTGGAGGCGCCCCTGCGGAGCGGCGCCCTCATCACCGCCGATTGTGCTGATGAGCTGCAGCGGCCGGTGATGGCCGTTCCCGGCCCCATCACCCGCAAGGAGAGCGCGGGGTGCAACCGCCTGATCAGGGACGGGGCCCACCTGGTGGAGGGGGTGGAAGATATCCTGGTTGTGCTGGGCACCGAGGGGGTGAAGCCTGCCGGGCCACCGGAGATGGAGCCCAGGGAACAACTGGTTTGGGACCTGCTGGAGCAGGGTTCCAGCTACGATCGGCTACACTCCCGTAGTCAGCTGGCGGCAGGAGATCTCGGGGCGGTGCTTTTGTCCCTGGAACTCAAAGGACTGGTCCGCCGGTTGCCCGGCCAGGTCTACGTGCGCACCTGGTGAGGACCTCCGCGGGGATTGACAGATGCCGGCATAGTGTATAATTAGCGGCGCGGAGGGCACCTCCGACGCTGCCGGGAGGGGGATGTCTTGGCGAAGAGCAGCGGCGGTGGGGCCGGCCGGCAGCAGGGGTCAGACAGGGGACGCCCCCTGATCATAGTGGAGTCGCCGGCCAAGGCCCGTACCATCGAGAAGTTCCTGGGCAGACAGTACCGGGTGATAGCGTCCATGGGCCACGTGCGGGACCTGCCCCGCAGCCGGCTGGGGGTGGACGTGGAGCACGGCTTCACCCCGCGTTACATAACCATCCGGGGCAAAGGGGAGGTGGTGGAAGCCCTGCGCCGGGAAGCCTCGCGGGCGCCGCAGGTGGTGCTGGCCACCGACCCCGACCGGGAGGGTGAAGCCATCTCCTGGCACCTGGCCCAACTGCTCTCCCTGAAGGACGGCGAGGCCCTGCGGGTGGAGTTCCCCGAAATCACCCGCCAGGTGGTTCGCGAAGCGATCAGGCAGCCCCGTCCCCTGGACATGAAGCGGGTGGAATCACAGCAGGCCCGCCGCATCCTGGATCGGCTGGTGGGGTACAAGCTCAGCCCCCTGCTCTGGGAGAAGGTGCGCGCGGGGCTGTCGGCGGGGCGGGTGCAGTCGGTGGCCCTGCGCCTGCTGGTGGACCGCGAGCGGGAGATCCAGCAGTTTCGACCCGAGGAGTACTGGACCCTGGTCGCCCACCTGAAGACGGCGGGCGACCGTCCCTTTGACGCCCGCTTTTGGGGCCGGGCGGGCGAGAAGGTGGAGCTTCGCTCTGAGGACGATACGCGAGCGGTCATGGAGGCCGTGGCGGGGCAGGTGTTCCGGGTGGCGAAGGTCACCCGGCGCCAGCGGCGGCGTGGCCCGGCACCGCCCTTCACCACCAGCGCCTTGCAGCAGGAGGCTTTCCGCAAGCTGGGGTTCGCGGTGCGACGCACCATGGCCGTGGCCCAGCAGCTTTACGAGGGCCTGAATCTGGGGCCGGCGGGGCACACCGGTCTCATCACCTACATGCGCACGGATTCCACCCGGGTGGCCGAGGAGGCGGTGCGGGCCGCCACCGCCCTGGTGAGGAGCCGCTACGGGGAGGACTTCGCGGCGGGAAGGGCCCGGTCGGGCACACGCAGGCCCGGGGAGCAGGGTGCCCATGAGGCAATCCGCCCCACCTCCTTGGAGCGCGATCCCGATTCGGTGCGCCCCTATCTGACCTCCGAGCAGTACCGGCTCTACCGGCTGATCTGGGAGCGGTTCCTGGCCTCGGTGATGACCGATGCCGTCTACGATCAGGTTCTGGTGGAGCTGGAGGCGGATACTCACCAGTTCCGGGCGGCAGGGTCAACCTTGCGCTTTCCCGGGTTTCTCGTGCTTTACAGTGAGGGCCGGGACGAGGGAGCGCCCGCCGAGGAAGAAGAAGGAGAGTTGCCGCCCCTCGCCGAGGGAGAGGTGGTGAGCCTGGTTTCCCTGGAGCCCGCCCAGCACTTCACCCAGCCGCCGCCCCGGTACACCGAAGCCACCCTGGTGAAGACCCTGGAAGAGAAGGGAATCGGGCGACCCAGCACCTACGCTCCCATCCTGAGCATCCTGCAGGAAAGGGAGTATGTGCAGCGGGAGGGGGGACGCCTGGTTCCCACCGACCTGGGCATGGTGGTGGTGGATCTGCTCCGCGAGCACTTCCCGGGCATCATGGACGTGGACTTTACCGCCCGGGTGGAGGAGCGCCTGGACCGGGTGGAGGAGGGGGCGGTTTCCTGGCGGGACGTGGTGGAGGATTTCTGGAAACCATTTTCGGCTTCCCTGGAGCAGGCTGAGAAAGACATGCCCCGGGTGCAGCTACCGGAGGAGGAAACCGGGGAGACATGTCCGGTGTGCGGTCGACCACTGGTCATCAGGCGGGGGCGCTATGGCAAGTTCCTGGCCTGCTCCGGATATCCGGAGTGCACCCATACCCAGCCTCTGGTGGCGAGGAGCGGGGTGACGTGCCCCGAGTGCGGCCGGGGCGAACTGGTGCAGAAAAGGAGCCGCAAGGGTCACACTTTCTGGGGCTGTGAACGGTACCCGGAGTGTCGCTACGTCATCTGGAACAAACCCGTCCCCGAGAAATGCCCGCGCTGTGGTCACTTCCTGGTGGAAGTGGGCCGCAAGGGCGGGACGGTGCTGCAGTGCGGGGCCCGTTGCGGCTACCGCACCCGTCCCCCCGCCGGAACCCCGCAGCCACCGTCCGACCGGGCCTCCCGTTGATTCCATCTCCCGGACCCGCTGTACCGCCTGCGGGCCTGCTTGGCATCACACCCAGGTTGTGGTAGGATCGCTGGGGAGTTCAGCATGATGCGGGAAGCCTTTGAGCACCTGGTGGGCAGGGCAGGAGAAGAAATCAGCCGGCACTACGGCGAGCGGCTGGTATCGCTGGCCGTGTTCGGGTCGGTGGCACGGGGCACGCCCGGCCCTTTCTCCGACGTGGACCTGCTGGTGGTAGCCGATCCCCTTCCCGCCGGCAGAGTCAGGCGCGTTCAGGAATTCCAGGCCATTGAGGAGCGGCTGGGGGGGGAGATCCGCCCGCTCGTTCGCCAGGGCATTCACACCGACCTGGCCCCTGTTTTCAAGACGCCAGCGGAGGTCCTGATCGGGAGTCCCCTGTTCCTCGACATGGTGGAAGAGGCCCGCATCCTCTTCGACCGGGGACACTTCCTTTCGGACTACCTGGCGAAACTGAGGCGGAGTCTGGCCCGGACGGGAGCGCGCAAGGTACGCTGGCGGGGCGCGTGGTACTGGGATCTTACCCCCCATTTCGACTGGAAGGACGTGATTCGGGCATGACCCCACTCACTCTCGCCCAGAGTTACCTTATCAAGGCCAGGGCTCGTCTTAAGATCCTCGGGGTGTTGCTAGATGAGGAAGCCTATTCGGACGTTGTGCGGGAGGCTCAGGAGGTAGTGGAACTCGCCCTCAAGGCCATTCTCCGTCAGTTGGGGATCGACCCACCCAAGCAGCATGATGTGGGCGGGCTCCTCCTCGAGTTCAGAGACCTCCTCCCGGATGGGGTGCGAGCTCAGGCAGAGACCCTGGCCGGCACATCGAAGTGGCTCCGCAAGGAGCGGGAACTGGCCTTTTATGGCGACGTGGATTTTGTCCCCACGGCGGAGTATACCCGCGACGATGCGGAGCGGGCGATTCGCGAGTCGCGTGCGGTGGTGCTGGCCGCAGGCGAGGTCATCCCGTTGCCCGCACCACCGCGACCGGCCCACGAAGATAGCGACCCGGCGGAAGAGGCAGCCCGCGAGGGAGAGGCCTGACGCGGCGGCAAGCTGCTCTGGCCACGGGACAATTGGTTTCTGGGGCCGGGTATTTTGGTTATGCCGGCATAGCAAGCTCTGGCAACCGTTGCACGCGTGACAAGCGTTATGCACTGGAATCAATTCTGAAGTTATGGTAGTATTGTGCGTGTTCAGGCTTAGGGGGTTGGCTGTGTCTCGGGCTGACTGGGACCGGTGGCAGGATGAGTTTCTGGCGTACTGCCTTTCCGCCCGCGGAGGGTCTCGCCATACGGTGACCGCGTATGCGACCGACCTCTCCCAGTTCGCGGCGCTGGCTTCCCAGCGCGGGGTTACCGCGCTCGATGGGGTGGACAGGAACCTGGTGCGAGAGTTCCTGGGCTGGATGATGAGAGCGGGTTACGACCGCGCCACGGTCCACCGCAAGCTGTCCGCCCTGCGCTCGTTCTTCCGGTTCCTGTGCTGGCGAGGGGCTGTCCCCCAAAACCCGGTCCGGGATCTGCTCTCTCCCCGGAGGGAGCGGCGACTTCCCTCGTACCTGGGCATACCGGAGGTGGCGCGGCTGCTGGGGATGCCCGACGCCACCACTCCTCTGGGCCTCCGGGACCGCGCCCTGCTGGAAGTCCTGTACGCCTGCGGCCTGCGGGTGTCAGAGCTGGTGGCTCTGGACGTGGGCGATGTCGACTACTCCGACGGGTTCGTGCTGGTCAGGCGGGGGAAGGGGAAGAAACAACGCTTCGTCCCTCTTGGATCACAGGCCATCGCTGCGCTGGACGAGTACCTGAGCCGGGGCAGGCCGGCACTGGTTCGTGCCCGGGCCGCGGCCGGGGAAGCACGCGGTACGGGTAGCGCATCCCGGGGCACGGCCAGGGCAGCCCTGTTCCTGAACCGCCGGGGCGGGCGGTTGTCGGACCGGAGCGTGAGGCGTATCGTGGAGGGGTACGTGCGCCGGACGGACGTGGGCGGGCGCGTTTCCCCCCACACCCTGCGGCACAGCTTCGCCACCCACCTCCTGCAGCGAGGAGCCGACCTGCGCTCGGTGCAGGAGATGCTGGGGCACGCCAGCGTGAAAACCACGCAGATTTACACCCACGTCGACTCCTCCCGCCTGCGGGAGGTATACGAGCGGGCCCACCCCCGGGCCGGGAAGGAATGAGCAGATGGACGGGGCGGACGGGAGTGGGTGGATGCCCGGGGTGGAACGCGGGATGGACGGGGGGATGAGCGGGAGATGAGTCGGGCGGGCAGCACCATGATGGGTACCACCATCCTGGCCGTGCGACACCGCGGGCAGGGGGCCATGGCCGGCGACGGCCAGGTAACCCTGCCGGGGGCGACCCCCACGGTGGTCAAGCACGGGGCGCAAAAGATCCGCCGTCTTTACGAGGGTCGGGTGCTGGCCGGGTTCGCGGGCGGGGTAGCCGATGCCTTCACCCTCTTCGAGAAGTTCGAGGGGAAGCTGCAGGAATCCCACGGCAACCTGGCCCGGGCTGCGGTGGCGCTGGCCCGGGACTGGCGTACCGACCGGGTGCTGCGTCGGCTGGAGGCGCTGCTGCTGGTGATGGACGCCGACCACCTCTTCCTGCTATCGGGATCGGGGGAGGTGGTCCAGCCTGACGACGGCATTGCCGCCATCGGGTCGGGGGGTCCCTATGCGCTGGCTGCAGCCCGGGCCCTGGTACGGCACAGCGACCTGGGGCCGGCCGAGATTGCGCGGGAGGCCATGCGCATTGCGGCTTCCATCGACGTATATACCAACGAGCAGATCGTGGTGGAAACGGTATGAGGGGCGAGCCCGCGCGGGCCATGACGGGACAGCAATGGGTGTGACGGGCAGCGGCAAGGGGGCACAGGTGTGGACGATCTCACTCCCCGCCAGATAGTGGCTGAGCTGGACAGGTACATCATCGGGCAGGACGAGGCGAAGCGCGCGGTGGCCATCGCTCTGCGCAACCGCATGCGGCGGCGCCGGCTACCGCCCGAACTGCAGGAGGAAGTGGCTCCCAAGAACATCCTCATGATCGGGCCCACGGGGGTGGGCAAAACCGAGATCGCCCGCCGCCTGGCCAGGCTGGTCAATGCCCCCTTCGTGAAGGTGGAGGCGACCAAGTTCACCGAGGTGGGGTACGTGGGCCGCGACGTGGACGCCATGGTGCGCGACCTGGCGGAGGCTTCCATCCGCATGGTCAAGCAGGAACGCATGGAAGAGGTGAAGGAGAGGGCCGAGCAGCTGGCCGAGGAGCGGTTGCTGGAGATCCTGGCCCCTCTGCCTCACCGCGAACCCGCGCCCCGCAACCCCTTGGAGGCCCTGTTCGGGCAGCTTACCCACGAGCGGGTCGAGCCCGGCGATTTCGAAGAGCGGCTGCGCCAGGCCCGGGCCGAGCGCCGCATCGTGGAAAGGCGGCTGGCCGGGGGCGAGCTGGAAGGGGAGTTGGTGGAGATCGAGGTCGAGGACACCTCGTCTCCCATGGTCGACATCTTTTCCGCGGCCGGGGCCGAAGAGCTGAGCATCAACTTCCAGGACATGCTCGGAGGCATCTTGCCCAAGCGCAGGAAGAAGCGGAAGGTGACGGTGGCCCAGGCCCGGCGCATCCTGGCTCAGGAGGAAGCCCAGAAACTGATAGACATGGATGCCGCCGTAGCCGACGCCATCTACCGGGCAGAGCAGTACGGCATCATCTTCATCGATGAGATCGACAAGATCGCGGGGCGGGAGGCCGGGGTGGGGCCGGACGTTTCCCGGGAGGGAGTGCAGCGGGACATCCTCCCCATCGTGGAGGGCTCCACGGTCAACACCAAGTACGGCGCCGTGAAGACGGACCACATGCTGTTCATCGCCGCTGGGGCATTCCACATTTCCAAACCGTCGGACCTCATCCCGGAACTGCAGGGCCGCTTCCCCATCCGGGTGGAACTGAAAGCTCTCACCAAGGAGGATTTCAAGCGCATCCTGGTGGAGCCGCAGAACTCGCTCGTCAAGCAGTACCGCGCCCTGCTGGCCACCGAGGGGGTGGAGGTGGAGTTCCGCCAGGAAGCCCTGGACGAGATAGCTGAGCTGGCCTGGCAGGTCAACGGGCAGACCGAGAACATCGGGGCCAGGCGGCTGCACACTGTAATGGAGAAGCTACTTGAGGATCTCTCTTTCGAAGCGGGCGAAGCGGGTCCCCACCGGGTGGTCATCGATCGCGACTATGTGCGGCAGAAGCTGGCTGACCTGGTCAAGGACACCGATTTGAGCCGGTATATCCTGTAACACAGAATGGGGAAAGGGGAGAGGACGGATGAGCAGTTTGCTGGCCAAAACCCGGGAGGTCAACCGCATGCTGCAGAAGGCAGCGGGTCGGCCCGTCGACCTCCGGGATATGGCCGAAGCCCTGTCGGACCTCATCTCGTGCAACGTGTACGTGGTGGACCGGCAGGGACGCATCCTGGGCCACGGGCTCATGCACGAGTTCGAGTGCGAGATCTTGAGGGACGAGGTCCTTGACCGGGACCGGTTTCCGGAAGACTACAACGACAAGATCCTGAAGATCGAGGAGACCTCTCCCAACATCCGCCAGGGTCAGCGCCGGTGTGTGTTCAACCGGGAGAAAGGGTGCATCTACGAAGAGAAGGTCACCACCATCGTGCCCATCAATGGAGGCGGGGAACGCCTGGGCACCATGCTCCTGGCCCGCTACGGGGAGGAGTTCACCGACGAGGATCTGGTCCTGGCCGAGTACGCGGCCACCGTGGTGGCTATGGAGATGCTGCGGGCCAAGTCCGAGGCCCTGGAGGAGGAAGCGCGCAAGAAGGCGGCGGTGCAGGTGGCCATTGGCACCCTTTCCTTCTCCGAACTGGAGGCCATCCGGCACATCTTCGACGAGCTCAAGGGCCGGGAAGGATTTCTGGTGGCCTCCAAGATCGCGGATCGGGTGGGCATCACCCGGTCGGTGATCGTGAACGCGCTGCGCAAGTTCGAGAGCGCCGGGGTCATCGAGTCGCGCTCGCTGGGGATGAAGGGCACCTACATCAGGGTTCTCAACGACCGCCTGCTGGAGGAGTTGAATCGCATCAAGGCCCAGCGGGGCTAACCCCCGGGGGCACGGGATGACATCGCCGGGGCGGGGGCATCCCCGCCCCGGTTGCCATCTATGGCGGGAGCCCCCTATAGCGAGCGCGTCTGGTCGACGAAAATTTTGGTTTGAGGGTGGCAGGAGAGGAGGAATTTGGGCAGCGATGTAGAATAGTGACGACCAAGACAGATATATATGGGGCTAACCCGACAAAGGCAAACCCGCCGAAAGGCGGGGACGCAAAGCCCACGGGTCTACAGCTCTGCGGAGCTACGACGGCCGGGCTGCCGAAGGAGCCCTGAATTCTTTGGGCTGCTTCCGCACCGGCGGAAGCATTTTTCGTTCAAAAGCGGGGGCGGGCAAAATGGGTGAACCCTTCTCAACCTGGCAGGTACGGGGGCTGGAGAGAGCCCTGGAGGCTGCCGTGCGCCGCAACGAGGCGCTGGCGGACAACGTGGCTAATGCGGACACCCCCGGTTACAAACGCCAGGATGTTCCTTTTGCCACCGAATTGCGGCGGGCCGGAGAAAAGCTCGCTCTGGCGAGGACCGATCCCGCTCACCTTCCCGGTCCCCGGCCGGCGGCCGTCACGCCCGTGGTCCGCGAAACCACCACGGGCAGGCCCGACGGCAACAATGTGGACATCGAGTTCGAGCTGGCCTCCCTGGCGGAAAACGGCCTGTGGTACCAGACTCTCATTCGCCAGCTGGGGGCCAGGTTCGCCATGTGGCGCACCGCGATCACGGAAGGGAGGAAGTAGCATGAAGCTCTTCCGGGCCATGGACGTGAGTGCCTCTGCGTTGACGGCCCAGCGCCTCCGCATGGAGGTGTCGGCAGCGAACCTGGCCAACGCGGAATCCACCCGCACTGCCGAGGGCGGACCCTACCGCCGGCGGCTGGTGCGGCTGGGTGAGCGCAGCCCCGCTCCCCCCCGGGGAGAGAGCTGGGGACGATCGCTGGCCGTGGCCGCCGGCATGCCCGATCGGGCGGGGGGAGCGGTGGGCGGAGAAGGAGTGCGGGTGCTGGGCATACAGGAAGACGGCACTCCCCTGCGCCGGGAGTACCGGCCCGGCCACCCCGATGCGGACGCGTCGGGCTACGTGCAGCTTCCTAACGTCAACCCGGCCCTGGAGATGGTGGAGCTGATCGCCGCCAGCCGCGCATACGAGGCCAGCCTGGCTGCCCTGGAAACCGCCAAGTCCATGGCTCAGCGCACCCTGGACCTGGGGCGGTGAGCACCTGGGGACGCGTCGGTCCCGGGGCGCGGGGGCCCGCGGGTGACCGTGAGGAGGTGTGACTGTGACCGGAGTGGGCGGGATATCGCCGGCGGGAGGGCGACCTTTCGTTGTGGACCGGGTCAGTTTCCCGGGTGCGTCGCGGGCGGAAGTGGCGCGTGGGGGTGGGACAGAGGCGCCGGCGGTGGGGCAGGGGCCCGCCGAAGGGGGCCCGGCCACAGGGTCCTTCGGCGGGTTGCTGGGTAGGGCCCTGGACGAGCTCTCCTCCCTGGAGAACCGGGCCGACATGCTCACCGCCCGGCTGGCCCAGGGCGAGCCGGTAGAGCTGCACGAGGTGGTGATCGCCACCGAGAAGGCTCAGCTGGCCCTGGATCTGGCCGTGCAGCTGCGCAACCGGGCGGTGGAGGCTTACCAGGAGATCATGAGGATGCCGGTGTGATGCAGGCGGAGTCGGGGATGCCGGTGTGAACCCCACACACGGGGTGACACCGGGGGCGAGCCGGGCAAGGGGGCGGGGCGCGTGCCGGGTGGGAGGGACATCTTGAACAGGGGTTTGGGTTGGTGGCGGGGGCTCTTGCCCGGCGCCCGCACGATGCTCGGCCTGGGTGTGGTGGCGGCGGTGCTGGGGGGCGCCTTGATGATGTTTCTCAGCCAGCCCCGTTTTGTCCCTCTCTATACCGGGCTGGACATCTCCGATGCCGCCGGGATCACCCAGAAGCTGTCCGAGCAGGGGGTCCCCTACCGGCTCCAGGACGATGGGCGCACGGTGCTGGTCCCCGACCAGCAGGTATACCAGGCCCGCCTGAATCTGGCCGCCCAGGGACTGCCACGACAGGGCACGGTGGGGTTCGAGATCCTGGACAAGCCTCCCCTGGGTGCCACCGAAGCCGACCGGCGGCTGGCATACCTGCGGGCGCTGCAGGGAGAGCTGGCGCGTACCATCGCCCAGGTGGAAGGGGTGGAGCAGGTCCGCGTGCACGTGGTGGTGCCGGAGCCCCAGTTGTTTGCGGCTCAGGAGCGCCCCGTCACCGCCGCCGTCTTCCTCAAGCTGCGTCCCGGCGCCGAACTGAACGGGGAACAGGTAGGCGGCATCGTCCACCTGGTGACCCACAGCGTGGAGGGGCTGCGTCCGGATGGCGTTTCCGTGGTGGACCAGCTGGGGCGGGTTCTGTCTGCCCGCCTGGAGGAAGAGAACACACCCTCGGGTGCGGCGGGCCGCCTGCTCGACGTGCAGCACCAGTTCCAGTCCGACCTGGAGCGGCGGCTGCAGTCCCTCCTGGAGCAGGTGCTGGGGATCGGCAACGTGGCGACCCGGGTGACGGCGGAGCTGAACTTCGACAGCCGTACCGTGGAGCGGCAACTGTTCGAACCGGGCTCCCCCGATGGCGTGGTGCGGAGCATTCAGCAACTGGAGGAGACGTTCTCCGGTCCGGCCGGGAGCCTGCCGCCCACCGACGGTAACATCCCCGGGTACCAGGCGGGCGGCCAGGGCGGACCCTCCTCCTACCAGCGCCGGGAGGTTACCCGCAACCTGGAAGTGGGGCAGGTACGGGAGCACACAGTGGTGATGCCCGGGAGCGTGAAACGGCTCTCCGTGGCGGTGGTGGTGAACAGGGAACTGGAGTCCGCCCAGCAGGAAGCCATCAGCCGCCTGGTGGCGGCGGCTATCGGGTCCGACCCGGCCCGCCAGGACCAGATCACCGTACTGGGGATACCCTTCGCCGCCCGGGGAGTGGATCTGGGGGAGAAGCCCCCCACCCCGCCGGTTTCCTCCCCTATCCCCGACTGGCGCTATCTGGCAGCCGGAGGGGGTGGGTTGGCCTTGCTGCTTGTCCTGTGGTGGCGGGGACGGCGCCGGCGCCGGCGGGCGGCCGTGCCCGAAGCGGTATCCGCTCCCGCGCCGGCACCGGCAGCCGAAGCGGTCGCCGCTCAGGTGCCGTCTGAGGAACCGGAGGTGCTCGCCGACGAGGCACGCCTGCGGGTGGAAGTAGAGAAGCTGGCGCGCAAGTCGCCGGATGCGGTGGCCCAGCTCATCAGGGCCTGGATGGCGGAGGAGTGAGCCATGCTCAGGACCCCCGGGGGCAGGCAAAAGGCAGCCGTGCTGCTCATCTCCCTGGGACCGGAGATATCGGCCCAGGTCTTTCGGCACCTGCGGGAGGAGGAGATAGAGCAGCTCACCCTGGAGATCGCCAACGTGCGCAAGGTGTCTCCCGATTCGCGGGCGCGGGTGTTCGAGGAATTCATGCAGATGTCCTACGCGCGGGAGTACATGGCCCGGGGCGGTATCGAGTACGCCAAGGAGCTGCTGGAGAAGGCCCTGGGGGCGCAGAAAGCGCTGGACATCCTGCACCGCCTCACCGCCACCCTGCAGGTCCGCCCCTTCGACTTCGCCCGCAAGACAGACCCGGGCCAGCTGCGCAACTTCATTCAGAACGAGCATCCCCAGACCATCGCCCTGGTGCTGGCCTACCTGCAGGCAGAACAGGCAGCGGCCATCCTCTCCGCCCTCCCTCCGGAGCTGCAGGCGGACGTGGCCCGGCGCATCGCCCTCATGGATCGCACTTCCCCCGAGATCATCCGCGAGGTGGAGAGGGTGCTGGAACGCAAGCTCAGCTCTCTCACCACCCAGGACTTCGCTGCCGCGGGTGGGCTGGAGGCGGTGGTGGAGGTGCTCAACCGGGTCGACCGTTCCACGGAGAAGTCCATCATGGAGACCCTGGGAATCAACGACCCCCAGCTGGCAGAGGAAATCAAGAAGCGCATGTTCCTGTTCGAGGACATCGTCACCCTGGATGACAGGTCCGTGCAGCGCATCCTGCGGGAAGTGGACCTGAATCGCGACCTGCCCATGGCTCTCAAGGTGGCCTCCGAGGAGGTCAAACACAAGATCTTCCGCAACCTCTCCAAGCGCGCCGTGGAGAACCTGAAGGAGAACATGGATTACCTGGGTCCCGTGCGCCTGCGCGAGGTGGAGGAGGCCCAGCAGAAAATCGTCAACGTCATCCGCCGGCTCGAGGAGGAAGGCGAAGTGGTGATCGCCCGCGGAGGAGGCGAGGAGATCGTTGTTTAGGGCCAGCACCACCCTCATCAAAAGGCACGTGGCCGCCCTGGTCGGTTCCCGGCAGGTGGTGTCTCTGCCCCCTGCAGAGGTAACCCTGCCCGCAGAGGAAGCAGGGGAGTCCTGGGGAGATGGCACCGGGCCCCGGATCGACGTCACGTCGGGGCCGGACGCCCAGGGCTCCACGCTGGAGACCCGCGTGGGGGTGCCTGCCTCTGCGGATAACGGGGCTGCGATAGCTGTCCCGGGGTCAGGAGACGGGGAGGTGCCCGCGGAGGTGGCGGCCATGCTGGAGGCGGTACGGGCCGAGGCCGGGCGCCTGGAGCGGGAGGTGCGGGAGCGGGCGGAGAGGGAAGGCTGGGAGGCGGGGTTTGCGGCGGGCCAGGAGGAGGGCCGGGCTCTGGCGCGCCGGGAGACCGAGGAAACGCTGCACGGTGTTCTTGCCCTCCTCGAGGACGCCCGCCGGGAACGCCTGGTCATACTCCGCCAGGCCCAGCAGGATGCGGTGCGCATGGCCCTGGACCTGGCGGCCCGCATCCTCGAGCGGGAGGTCAGCCTTTCCCCGGAGGTGGTGCGGGAACAGGCGGCTGCCCTCCTGGGCCGGTTCGAGCACGGGGAGAAAGCCACTCTACATGTCCACCCCGATGACGTGGCTGTCATGCAGCCCTGGCTGCCCGAGCTGGCCGGGGCCTGCGGCGCATCGCTGGACGCGGTGGCCGACCCCGCGGTGGGCAGGGGCGGGGTCATGGTGGAGACCGAGCACGGCTACCTGGACGGCCGGCTGGACCGCCAGCTGCGCCGGCTGGGGGAAGCGTTGTTGAACTGGACGGGGAGCCTGCCCGATCCGGGAGAGGAAGAAGAGGGACGGGAAGGCGACGGTCGGGAGCACCCCGATGCGGGGGGTGACGGCAATGGCCAGGATGCCGGCTAGCCTGCCGTGGGAGGAACTGCGAGAGCTGGTCAGGCGCTCCGACCCCGTACGCCGGGTGGGGGTGGTCACCCAGGTGGTGGGGCTCACCGTGGAAGGACACGGGCCGGGAGTGCCGGTGGGTGAAGTGTGCCTGCTTTACCCCGGGGGCAGCCAGCCTCCCGTACGGGCAGAGGTGGTGGGCTTCCGGCAGGGGCGCACCTTGCTCATGCCCCTGGGCGAACTGAGGGGCATCGGGCCGGGATGCGAGATCGAAGCGGTGGGGATGCCCCTGGAGGTGGAGGTCGGACCCGGCCTGCGGGGGCGGGTGCTGGACGGGCTGGGCCGGCCCATGGACGGCAAGGGGCCCCTGCGCGGGGAAACCAGCTATCCGGTGATGGCCAGTGCTCCCCCACCCCTGGAGCGGCGCCGCATCACCGAACCCCTCTGGGTGGGGGTACGGGTCATCGACGCCGTGCTCACCTGCGGCAAAGGACAGCGCGTGGGCATATTCGCCGGCAGCGGCGTGGGGAAGAGCGTGCTGATGGGCATGCTGGCCCGCAACACCCGGGCGCAGGTCAGTGTGATCGGGCTGGTGGGAGAGCGGGGCCGGGAGGTGAAGGACTTCCTGGAAAAGGACCTGGGACCGGAAGGCCTGCGCCGATCGGTGGTGGTGGCGGCCACCTCGGATCAGCCCGCCCTGGTGCGCATTCGGGCCGCCTTCGTGGCCACCGCCATTGCCGAATACTTCCGGGACCAGGGGCAGGATGTGCTCCTCCTCATGGATTCGGTGACCCGCTTTGCCACCGCCCAGCGCGAGGTGGGGCTGGCCATCGGCGAGCCACCCGCCACCAGGGGATATACCCCCTCCGTCTTTGCCCTGCTGCCCCGCCTGCTGGAGCGGTCGGGGACCTCGGCGCGGGGGAGCATCACCGGCATCTATACCGTCCTGGTGGAAGGGGACGACATGAACGAGCCGGTGGCCGACCAGGTACGCAGCATCCTGGACGGGCACATCGTGCTCTCGCGGGACCTGGCCACCCAGGGTCACTACCCGGCGGTGGACGTCCTGACCAGCGTGAGCCGTCTGGCCGGTGACCTGCAGGACGAGGAGCACCAGCGGGCGGTTTCCCGGCTCAAGTCGGTGCTGGCCACTTACAGAGAAGCTGAGGATCTGATCAACATCGGGGCGTATGTGCCCGGCTCCAACCCTGCCATCGATTACGCCCGCAGCCGCATCGCCGCGGTGCGCGCCTTCCTGCGCCAGGGGACCCGCGAGAAGGCCGGTCCGCTGGAAGCCCGGGCCAGCCTGGTGCAAATGCTGAAGGACGCACCTGAGTGAGGAGTGTCGCCATGAGCCCCTTCCGCTTCCGCTTTCAGAAAGTGCTGCACGTGCGGGAGGCCAGGGAGAAGTCGAGCCGCAGCCGGTTTGTCCTTGCCCTGAAGGCCTGGCGCACGGCGGAGAGTGCCCTGGAACGCGCCCGCAGCGAACACCGGGACGCCCTCGATGCCATGGCAGCGGCGAGGACGGAAGGCGACATCTCCCGGGTGCTGCTGCTGGAAGCGGGGATGAAAGCCACCGCCCGGTGCCTGCGGGAGCGGGCCGAGCACACCCGGGAAGCGGCCCGGGAGGCATCGCGGCGCAGGGAGGATCTGGTGGTGGCGACCCGGGCCCGGCGGGTGGTGGAGAAGCTGCGCGAGCGCAGGCGTTCGGCTCACCTGTACCGGGAGAACTGGGAAGAGCAGAAGCACGTGGACGAAGTAGCCATCCAGTTCACCGGTAAGCTAAGGAAACCGGCAGAAAGGAGGTGATACCTTGGACTCGATCTTGACGACCCAGCTGGCGGCCGCGCTGCCGGGTTCCCCTCCCGCTGCACCGGGGCCCGGGGCCCCGGCGGGACCGGCCCTGGCGGCTCCTTCATCCCCCGATGCGCCTTATGCCGCCGGTGCTCCCGCATCGATGCGGCCGGGGCGGTCGAGCACCCCGGGGGCGGAATTCACCCTGGCCCTGGCCGCCCTCCTGGGTATGCCCGTCCCACCGGCTCCGGTTGCCCAGCAGGCTCACGCCGGCCCGCCACCGGCTAGCGCACAGGCGCACGCTGCCGCGTCACCGGCACCTGCCGGACCGGGAAACCTCCAACTCTTCGGCGCTGCCGAACCGGCGCTCTCCCCGCCCGGGGACGCGGGCCTGTCCGTGCCTGGGGGCCTGCAACTCACGCTTGCGGGCGGGGGCGTGCTGGCAGGGCAGAGCGACACCGGTGGTAGCCGGCCTGCGGCAGTGACGGCGGGGGGGGACATGCCCGCGGCCACGGTGCGCATCACCGTCTTTACCCCCGTGGCGCCGCAGCCCGGCTCCCCGGCGGTCGGCATGGACGTCCGCGAGGGACCCGCGCCGGCGGCGCCGGGAGTGCAGGTCGTGGGTGAGGAGGCGTCCCCGGTCAACGCGGTTCCGGCGCAGGCTCCCGCCCCGGCTGCGCCGCAGGCTCCCGCTGGGACTACCCGGGCTTCCGGTCACCCTGCTGCGGCTGCTGCCCTTCCGCCGCCCGATCCTGCTCATCCTGGCGGTGGGCAGGCAGCGGGGGTCGCTCTGCCGTCCCGGACGGTGCATGTAGGCGCGCCCGGGCCCGACGGACCCGTTGCGGCTGGTGCGGGTGCCCCCCGGCCGGGGAAGGGCGAGGTGCCGCCGGCCGGTCCGGACCGGACGGCCGGGCCGGAGGAGAGCGGGGAATCGACGCGCGGTAGCGTGGTAGACCAGAGGGATGTAGCGCGTGGGGAGAAGCCCGGCGGGGAGCGGTCCCGCGCGGAGGGGTCCCGCGCGGAGGGGTCCCGCGCGGAGGGGTCCCGCACGGAGGGGTCCCGCACGCTGGGGTTCCCTGGTGGAGACGGACCCGGACAGCATCTGCGCCGGGGCGACCTCGATCCCGCGGCAGTGACCTCGAGCCGGACGGGACAGGATGTGGCTCCCTCCCCCGACCGGAACGGTGACCGGGCTGTGCCGGCACGGGAGGCGGCGATTGACGGACGGAACGTCTCGGGACCGGTTCGGGACGCCCATTGGCCCGGGCAGCGGCCGGCGGAAGTGGAAGTGCAGGTGGATGCCGGGGACCTGGGGCCGGTGACCGTGCGGGTGGCGGAGCGTCACGGCACGGTGGCCGCCCGGTTCGTGGTGGAGGAGGGCACCGCGTCGTACCTGCTGCAGCGCAACATGCCCGAGCTGCAGACCCGGCTCGAACAGGCGGGGCTGGTGGCCGGTCAGCTCGAGGTTTCCCTGGGCGGAGGGACCGACCGGGGCCGCCGGTTCTCTCCCGGTCGACGGGAGCCTTCCCGGGTGGAAGGCGCGGGATCGGTGGCGCGGGGGTCGCGTGCCCCCTCGGTTTCGGTCCGGGCAGCGGGCGGAGTGGTCCGGCCCACGGCCGTTGGGAGGGGCGCGCTCGACGTGCTCATGTGAAAGGTGGTGGGACTGTGCAGGTAAGCGGTGTGGGTGATCCCCGGGAGGTGGTGAGCATCTCCTCCGGGGTCACGGAGAAGCTTGGTAGCCGGGAGTTCCTGCGCCTGCTGGTGGCGGAGCTGCAGCACCAGAACCCCCTGGAACCGTTGAAGGACAGGGATTTCATGACGCAGCTCGCCCAGTTCAGCACCCTGGACTCCCTGCACCGCATGGAGGCCAGTCTGGCGTCCCTGGGCGGGGCCGAGCAGGCCCTGGCCGCGGCGGGCCAGCAGATCCTCGGTCGCCTGGAGGCCGGCAGTCAGAGCCTCCAGGAGATCCGGGCCAGCCTGGAAACCCTGCGGCGTATCGAGGACCACCTGGCCAGGCTGGCCGCAGCCCTGGCCGGGACGGAGGTGGCCAACCCGTGAACGTGCGCGGAACGGAAGGGGCGCCACAGCAGAGCACAGCGCCGGTCGCCCGGCCGGCACCCACCCGTAGCGCCGGCGGGGCGGGGGATGCGGGCGCGGCGCCCGGGTCGCCTTCCTTCGCCCGGGTACTGGCGGAGACCGCGGCCGGGTTGCGCATATCCCAGCACGCCCGCCAGCGCCTGCGTTCGGCCGGGATGGACCCCCATGACCTGGAGCCGGTGGGCCGGGCGGTGGAGAAGCTGGCCGCCCACGGCAGCCGGGAGTCCCTGGTCATGTACAGGGACGCTGCTTTCCTGGTGAGCGTGAGGAACCGCACTCTCATCACCATGGTTCCTGCCGCGCGCATGCGGGAGCAGGTCTTCACCAACATCGACAGCGCTGCCTTCGTGAGCAGCGAGGATAATCTCTCCGGGGCTGGACCCGCATGGGAGGCCGCCGGAGAAAGGAGGGCATGACCATGTTGAGGTCCCTGTTCGCAGGCGTATCGGGTCTGCGCAATCACCAGATCCGCATGGATGTGATCGGCAACAACATCGCCAACGTCAACACGGTGGGGTTCAAGGCGGGACGGGCCACCTTCCGGGAGATGTTCAGCCAGCTGCTCTCCGCCGCCTCCGCTCCCCAGGAGGGCCGCGGAGGCACCAATCCCCTGCAGGTGGGCTTGGGCGTGTCCCTGGCCTCCATCGATACCCTGCACGAGCAGGGCAACCTGGAGTCCACCGGAGTGGCCACCGACCTGGCCATCGACGGGGCCGGCTTATTCGTGGTGAGCGACGGCCAGCAGAGGTTCTACACCCGGGCGGGTGCCTTCTCCTGGGACGACAGCTACAACCTGGTGACCCCCTCGGGCCTGAAGGTGTTGGGCTGGCTGGCCCAGAACGGCGCCCTCCCCGCCAGCCGCACCGGCGTGGACCTCAAGCCCATCTCTCTGTCCGACGTGCAGTCCATCCCCGCCCGCACCACGGGCGAGATCAAGTTCGCCCGTAACCTGGACGCCTCCGACATGGGCACCTACACCCTGTCCGGCAGTTCCCTCAATCTCACCCTGTCCGATGGGACCACCAGCGTCACCCGTAAAGTCACCTTCGAGCTCAGTCCCACCAGTGAGTTCAACAAGTGGCGCTGGCACCTCGCCGGGGACGGTGTCCAGTTCTCCGAGGCCGATGGCTACATCTGGTTCGACGATGCCGGACAAGTGGATCGGGTGACCAATCTGGCCGGTACGAACCTGCCGGACTCGAGCGGCGATGGGAGACCGGACGTCACGGTGTCGGACACAGCCACTCCTACACTCCTCGACTACATCAACTTCCCTGCCGGGGGCGCCAAGACGTCCTGGACCATATCCGGGACCAACGCTCCCAGCCAGGAGATCACGGCCACGTATGCGGATGCCCGCAGGGTGACTTCCATCACTGCCATAGGGGCCAAGGGTGAGACGTACAGCGTGATCACCACCTTCACCAAGGTGGATGACAACGTCTGGAACTGGGCGGCGGCAGTGAAGGGATCGGCCGGTGAGAATATACCGGTTACGAGCGGTACCGGGTCGGGTCAGGTGGTGTTCGATGTCACCGGGAAGGTGGATCGGGTCACGGGGGACCAGCTCGGCTTTCAGGTGGCGGGGTATGCTCCTCTCTCGGTCACCATGAACTTCTACGGGCTAACCCAGTACGCCACGGGCTACACCGCCCTGGCTTCGGAGCAGAACGGTTACGGCCCTGGGGAGCTCATGTCAGTGACGGTGGACACCAAGGGGGTGGTGATGGGGTCGTACTCCAACGCCCTTTCGTGCCCGCTGGCGCAGGTGGCCCTGGCCAGCTTCTCCAACCCGGCGGGGCTGGTGAAGCGGGGGGAGGCCCTGTTCCAGGAGTCGGCCAACTCCGGTGAGCCCCAGGTGGGCGATCCGGGGACGGGCGGCCGCGGCACCATCGCGCCGGGTTCTCTGGAGATGTCCAACGTGGATCTGGCCCAGGAGTTCACCAACCTGATCATCACCGAGCGCGGGTTCCAGGCCAACTCGCGGGTGATCACCACCGCGGACGAGATGCTGCAGGACCTGGTGAACCTCAAGCGGTAAGGCACCCCAGCGCCTCGGTTGGCCAGGGCGGTGCGGGGGCGGGCAGCGGTAACGGGTGAGGGGGTGACGGGATGATCCGGGTGACCAGGCTGAACGGGCAGGAGATGGTGCTCAACGCGGACCTCATAGAGACGGTGGAGGGGACGCCCGACACCGTCATCTCCCTCACCACCGGCCGCAAGGTGCTGGTGAGGGAACCTCCCGCGGAGATAACCAGGAGGGTGCTGGCCTACCGCCGCCGGGTCGCGGGCAGGTGGTGGGGCAGCGGGCCGGCGGTCGCGGGCAGGCGGTCGCGCATCCGGGCGGCGGTCGCGGGTGCCCGGGCGCCGGCCGGGGAGGCGGAGCAGGTGGCGGACGGCCCCTGCGCAGGGAGGTGAGGCGGCGGTGAGGAAGGCGCGCGTGGGAAAGCTGGTCATGTGGGTGCTGGTGGGGGTGGTGGCCCTGGGAGCCATGGGGGGCGTCTCCTATCTGGTGGCGACTCGCCTGGTGGCGTCCCCACCCCGGCAGGTGGCGAGTACGGCAGGAGAGGCGGTGCTTTACCATGCCGGGAAATACCTCACCAACCTGCGGGACAACGGCGGGCGCCGCTACATCAGCGTGGACATCACCCTGGAGCTGTCCACCGGGCGCATGAGCAAGGAATTGGAGAGCAAGAAGGTGCTGCTGGAGCACACCATCATATCCGTGCTGCGCGACAAGACGTACGGGGAGCTGGAAGGTGAAGACGGGATGCTGGGCCTGGCCCGGGACCTGGCCGACCGCATCAACGGCATTCTGGAGTCGGGGAAGGTGCAGCGCATCTTCTTCACCGAGTTCCTGATTCAGTAGGGGGGCGGGCACGGTGGAAGTACTCTCCCAGAAAGAGGTGGACGATCTGTTGCAGGCCCTGGCCTCCGGGAAGCTGGGGGGCCAGCCGGCCCAGCGGGAAGGACCCGTCATCAGGCCGACCGTGCGGGTGTACGACTTCCGTCGACCGGACAAGTTCTCGAAGGATCACCTGCGCACCCTGCAGATGGTGCACGAGAACTTCGCCCGCGTGTGGACCACCGTTCTGTCCGCCCACTTGCGCACCATGGCCCGGGTGACCCTGGATGCGGTGGAGCAGCTCACCTATGGCGAGTTCCTCACCTCTGTGCGCAGTCCCTCGGTGCTGTGCCTGGTGAGCATGGAACCCCTACCGGGCCGACAGATGGTGGACGTCCACCCCGCCCTGGCCTTCCCGCTCATCGATCGCCTGCTGGGGGGCCTGGGCGCGGGAGAGGCAGGGGAGCGGGCCCTCACCGACATCGAGGTGACGGTGATGGAGCGGGTCTTTGGGGGCATGCTCTCGGCCCTGGCGGAGGCGTGGCAGGGCCTGGTGGCGCTGAAACCACGGCTGGACTCCATTGAAACCAATCCCCTGTTTGCCCAGGTGATTCCGCCCAACGAGGTGGCGGCGGTCATCACCTTCACCGCCATGCTGGGAGAAACAGGGGGGTCGCTGCGCCTGTGCCTGCCGTACTCGTCCCTGAAGTCGGTGCTGGGACAGCTTACTTCCCACCGCTGGGCGGGAGGGGGGGAGATTGCGGCGCCAGCGTCCAATGGGGCCAACCTCCAGGACGTGCGGGTGGACATGTCGGTGCGACTGGGGAAGGCCACGCTCACCATAGGCCAGCTGCTCAACCTCGAGCGGGGAGACGTGGTCAGGCTGGGCCAGCCGGTGGGTGAACCGCTCACCGTGTATCTGGGGACCCGCCCGGCTTTCCGGGTGCGGCCGGGCCGGGTGGGAAACCGGGCGGCGGTGCAGGTGGTGAAGGTGCTGGCAGCAAGGGAGGCGGAGGACGATGAGTAAGGGTTCGAGCCAGAAAGATAAGGTGGCCGACGAGCGGGTGGCGGTGGAGAAAGCAGAGTTCGAGGAACTGGCGCCTGCCTCCGGCCGCGGGGAAGGGGTGAGCCTGGACCTTCTGCTCGACGTCCCTCTGCAGGTTACCGTGGAGCTGGGACGGGCACGGCGGCTGGTGCGGGACATCCTCAGCCTGGGGGTGGGCTCCATCATTGAGCTGGACAAGCTGGCGGGAGAGCCCGTAGACGTCCTGGTCAACGGCAAGCTGGTGGCGCGGGGCGAAGTGGTGGTGGTGGACGAAAACTTCGGGGTCCGGGTAACGGACGTGGTGTCCACCGCCGATCGGGTGTCGGCCCTCAAGTGATGGGGTGGCGGTGCGGGCGGTCCGGGTGGGATGGGGAAGGAACCCGATGGTGAGTGGGAGGGCGTGCGGGTGAGCTACGCGGCGGGCAACGACCTGGCTGCGGTGGGGGGCAACAACCTGGCCGCGGCGGCGGGCAACAACCTGGCTGTGGTGGTGGAGCAGACCCGTTTCCTCCGCCAGGAGCTGGTCTCCGAGCTGGCGCGGGCGGGCTGGCAGGTGGTGGGTGCGGCGGGCGATGGCCGGCGGGGCCTGGAGATGGCGCTCACCCACCGGCCGGGCCTGGTGGTGCTCGACCTGGCGCTGCCGGACATGCCTGGTACGGAGCTGATCAGGCGCATCAAGGCCGAGGTGCCCTGGTGCCGGGTGGTGGTGTGTTCGGCCCTGGTGCAGTCGCGGTGGGTGCAGGCGGCGGTGGAGGCGGGTGCGGACGACTTCGTGGTGAAGCCGCTGGATGAGGGCAGGTTCCGGGCGGCGGTGGGCGGTGCAGTCGGCCCGGTGCCGGCCGAGCGGGCCCAGCGGGGTGGATAGAAAGAGGGGCGGGGCCGATGGGGTGGGCGTTGCTGCAATTTGTGGTCTTTTCGCTGCTGGTGATGGCACTGGCGTATGCTTCGGCCCGCTACTTCGGGCGGCTGAACCTCCCCCGGGGCAACCACCTGCGCCTGGTGGAGACCATGCCCCTGGGGGGCAACCGCTACCTGTGCCTGGTGAGGTTCGGGGACCGCTGGATGCTGCTGGGCGTGGGGGACGGGGTATCCCTCCTGGCGGAGACCGCTGCCGGCGAAGAGACGGCACCCGCTCCGGCCGGCAGGCCCTTCGCCGAGATGCTGCGCCGGCTCGTCTCTCACCGGGGGCAGGGTATGATGCTGGGACTCGTGCTGCTGGCCGTAGGGGGTGTGGTGCTGGGTTCGGTGCTGGGATGCCCGGGGGTGGCCCTTGCCCAGCCGGCCCTTCCCGCGCCGGGGCATCAGGACAGCTGGCCCTTCCCCCGGGTCACCGTGGGGGTCGAGCCCGGCGGCGGGCCGGGCGGCCTGACCCTTACCGTGCAGATCCTGCTCCTGCTCACCGTGCTCTCGCTGGCCCCCGCCATCCTGATCATGGTGACCTCCTTCACCCGGGTGGTGGTGGTGCTCTCCTTCCTGCGCAGCGCCCTTGCCCTGCAGCAGACGCCCCCGAACCAGGTGCTCATTGGCCTGGCCCTTTTCCTCACCGTCTTCATCATGGCCCCGGTCTGGCAGACCGTGAACCGGGATGCCCTGCAACCCTATCTGGCGGGGGAGATCGATCAGACCCAGGCCCTCACCCGGGCCCAGGCGCCGTTGCGGGACTTCATGCTGCGCCAGACCCGGCAGGCCGATCTGTCGCTCTTCCTGCGGCTGGGAGGACAGCCCCGGCCCGAAAGACCCGAGGACGTACCATTGTGGACGCTGGTGCCCGCCTTTGCCACCAGCGAGCTGAAGACTGCCTTCCAGATGGGGTTCATCCTCTTCGTGCCCTTCCTGGTCATCGACATGGTGGTGGCCAGCACCTTGATGTCCATGGGGATGCTGATGCTGCCCCCCATGATGGTGTCCCTGCCCTTCAAGCTCCTTCTCTTCGTACTGGTGGACGGCTGGGACCTGCTGGTGCGGTCCCTGGTGACCTCCTTTCACTGATGCGCTGCCCGGAGGCCAGCCGGCGGCAGGGCGGCGCGGACGGATGACGGGGTGGTGCGCATGACCGACGGGTGGGCGATGGCGTTAGGGCGGGATGCCCTGATGACCGTGCTGCTGGTGGGGGCACCCGTGTTCGCCCTGAGCATGGGGGTGGGTCTCCTGGTCAGCCTGATCCAGGCCACCACCCAGCTCCACGAGCAGACTCTGGCCTTCGTGCCCAAGATCGTGGCGGTTTTCGTGGGATTCCTCCTATTCGGGGGATGGATGCTGCGGGTGCTGGTGGCATTCGTGCAGCGGGCCTTCGCCCAGATGGGCGCAGTCCCATAGAGTCACGCCACCACGGCCCGCGGGCGTGGTGGCAGCCGGGCCGCCGGGCCCAGGCCCGGGAGGGCGGCGCGGCGGAAGCGACCGGCGAGGGGAGGGAGATCATGGTGGCGGTGCTGGAGACCCTGGCGGGCGGGATACCTGTCTTCTTCCTGGTGCTCATGCGCCTGACCGGGCTCTTCCTGGCCGCCCCCTTCTGGTCGAGCCGCATGTTCCCGGCTGCGGTGAAGATTTCCCTCTGCCTGTTTCTGGCCGTCGTCCTCCTCCCCACGGTGGACGGCTCTCGCGTGCCCGCATCTGCGGTTCCTCTGGCCCTGGCCGGGGCCGGGGAGCTGGCCTGGGGGGCCCTGGCGGGATTTGCGGCCTCTCTGTGCTTCGCCGCCGTGCAGATGGCGGGATACTATCTGGACTTCGAGCTGGGCGTGGGCATCGCCAACGTGGTCGATCCCACCTTCGGGGCGCCCGTGCCGGTGGCCGGTACCTTCCTGTACCTCGTGTGCCTGGTCGTCTTCTTGGGGGCGGACGGACACCACCTCCTGCTGGCGGCCCTGGTGCGCAGCCTGCAGATCATCCCCCCGGGTGCGGTGGTGCTGACTCCGGCGGCCGCACAGGGCCTGGTGGTCCAGGCGGGGGCCATGTTCGTACTGGGGCTCCAGCTGGCAGCCCCCCTGGTGGTGCCCATGTTCCTGGCCAACCTGGCCCTGGGACTGGTCTCGCGCACGGTCCCCCAGATGAACATCTTCGTGGTGGGCCTGCCCCTCAAGAGCTGGCTGGGGGTGCTGTTCCTGGCCCTCGCCCTGCCCGCCTATGTGTCAGCCTTCGGAGGTTGGCAGCAAAGGGTGGCGGAGGCATTGCTGCGGGTGATGACTCCCGCTCCGGGAGGTGGAATGCCGTGACCTTCGACCTGCAGCTTTTCGCCGACGACAGGCCGTTTCCGGCCACCCCGCGCAAGAGACAGGAGGCCCGCAGGCGGGGCCAGGTGTTCCGGAGCCAGGAGGCCACCGCTGCCGCCGTGACGGTGGCGGTGCTGGTGAGCTGCCGCTACCTTCTCCCCCTGACGGCCCGGGCATGGCGGGACATGGTCCGCGCCCTGTGGAGCCGTCCCCTGCCCGAGCTGAGCTGGGAGAATCTGGGCCTGGTGCTGGTTCCAGCGGGGAAGGTCCTGGCGCTGGGGGCGCTTCCCCTCATGGGAGTGGCGCTCACGGCGGGCCTGGTGGTGAACCTGGGGCAGGTGGGGTTCCTCTTTACCGGCGGTCCCCTCTCCTTCGATCTCGGCCGGCTCGACCCGGTGCGCGGGTTGGGGCGGCTGCTCTCCCGGCGAAGCCTGGCCGAGCTGCTGAAGGGGTTCCTCAAGGTGACCATCGTGGGGTACGTGTGCTACCTCACGGTCTCCGCCCGGCGGGAGGTCCTGGCCACCCTGCCCCTGGTCTCCCTGGGAGAAGCCCTGCGCGCCGCCGCCGAAATGGCGTACCGCATGGTGCTGTGGGCGGGGGGTGGGTTCGTGGTCCTGGCGGTCGCCGACTGGTTCTATCAGCGCTGGGAGTACGAGGTCAGCCTGCGCATGTCCCGGCAGGAGCTCAAGGAAGAGCTCCGCCAGGCCGAGGGGAACCCGGAGCTGCGGGCCCGCATCCGGCGCCGGCAGCGGGAGATCAGCCGCATGCGCATGCTG
The DNA here is from genome assembly GCA_030019365.1 of Bacillota bacterium. Classification (NCBI taxonomy): domain Bacteria; kingdom Bacillati; phylum Bacillota; species Bacillota bacterium. The sequence goes on along the minus strand of JASEFA010000008.1, from coordinate 21,454 downwards.
TCCGACGTGGCCCGGGCAGATGTGGTGGTGCGCAACCCCACCACCTACGCGGTGGCCCTGCGCTACGACCCCGCCGGCATGGACGCCCCCGTGGTGGTGGCCAAGGGCAAGGGGCACGTGGCGCTACGCATCATCGCCCTGGCCCGCAAGCACTGGGTGACGGTGGTGGAAAACAGGCAACTGGCCCAATCCCTGTACCGCCTGGTGGACGTGGGGCAGGCCATCCCGCCCCAGCTCTACCAGGCGGTGGCGGAGGTGCTGGCCTTCGTGTACCGGCTCACGGGACGCCGGATGGGAGGTGATGAGGATGGCGATGGCTAAGCAGGGCGACCTGGCCCTGGCCGCGGGCATGGTGCTGGTACTGGCCATGCTGGTGGTGCCCGTGCCTCCCCTGCTGCTGGACCTCCTGCTCTCATTCAATCTCGCTTTCTCCCTGCTGGTCCTGCTGGCCACCACCTACCTGCTCCGCCCTCTCGACCTGGGCGCGTTCCCCTCCCTGCTCCTGGTGCTGACCCTGTTCCGGCTTTCCCTCACCGTGGCGTCCACCCGGCTCATCCTGCTCCACGGGGCGGCCGGGCAGGTGATCGGTCGCTTCGGCGAGTTCGTCATCGGTGCCAGCCCGGCCGTGGGCATCGTGGTGTTCCTCATCCTGGTCCTGGTGCAGTTCCTGGTAATCACCCGGGGCGCGGAGCGCATCGCTGAGGTGGCGGCCCGGTTCACCCTGGATGCCATGCCCGGCAAGCAGATGGCCATAGATGCCGACCTCCATGCCGGCAACATCACCGAGGAGGAGGCGCGCGAAAGGCGGCGGCTGATAGAGCGGGAGGCTGACTTCTTCGGCGCCATGGACGGTGCCTCCAAGTTCGTGCGGGGCGATGCCATCGCCGCCCTGGTGGTGATGGCGATCGACGTGGTGGGCGGCCTGCTGGTGGGTGTCCTGCAGAGGGGAATGGCCGCGGGGGACGCCCTCCAGCTGTATGCCCTGCTCACGGTGGGGCAGGGCCTGGCCGTCCAGATACCGGCCCTGCTCATCTCCACTGCCGCCGGCATGGTGGTAACCCGCTCCGCCTCGGGGGCCAGCCTGGGGGAAGAGCTGGGGACTCAGGTGCTGGGATACCCCCGCGCCCTGGGGATTGCGGCGGTGGTGGTGGCCATCATGGGCCTGGTCCCCGGGCTCCCCCACCTGCCCTTCCTGGCGCTGGGTGCCGCCCTGGGAGGGCTGACCGTCACCATCCGCAACCGCCGCCGGCGGGACGAGGCCGAGGAGGAGCGGCGCCAGCGGGAGGAAGAGCTGGAAGCCATGCGCCGGCCCGAGAGCATCTTCAGCCTGATGCGGGTCGACCCCCTGGAGGTGGAGCTCGGATATTCCCTCATTCCCCTTGCGGACGCCCGCCAGGGCGGTGACCTGCTGGAGCGGGTGGTCATGATCAGGCGCCAGGTGGCCCTGGAGCTGGGTGTGGTGATCCCGCCCGTGCGGGTGCGGGACAACATCGGCGGCCTGGGTCCCAACTCGTACAGCATCAAGGTGCGGGGCGTGGAGATCCAGGGCGGCGAGCTGTATCCCAACCGCCTGCTGGCCATGAATCCGGGCGAGGCCGGGGAGAGCCTGGAGGGGATTCCCACCCGGGAGCCGGCCTTCGGCTTGCCCGCCCTCTGGATATCCCGGGAGGACCGGGATCGGGCCGAGCTGGCCGGCTACACGGTGGTGGAGCCTTCGGCCGTGCTGGCCACCCACCTGACGGAAGTGATCCGGGGCAACGCCCACCTCCTCCTGGGCAGGCAGGAGGTGCGGGACATGCTGGACGCCCTCAAGGAGACCCATGCCGCCCTGGTGGAAGAGCTCGTTCCGGGACTGCTTACCCTGGGGGAAGTGCAGAAGGTGCTGGCCAACCTGGTGGGGGAGGGCGTGTCAATTCGCGACCTGGTGCTCATCGCCGAAACCCTGGCCGATCACGCCCGTGCCACCCGCGATACCGAGTTCCTCACGGAGATGTGCCGGCAGGCGCTGGCCCGGGTCATCACCCACCAGTTCGGCCTGGATCGCGGCCCTCGCCCCGTCGCCACCCTCCACCCCGACGCGGAAAAGGCCATCCTGGAAGGCGTGGAGGCGGCGGGGGGAGGGTTGTCGGCGCTGGATGCAGCCTCGTTGCAGGGGCTGGGCCGGTCCCTGGCGGCCGCGGCAGCCCGGGTGGCCGGGCGGGGCCACCCTCCCGTGCTGCTCTGCCAGGCGGTGGCCCGTCCCCACGTGCGCCGGCTGGTGGAGAAGCTGGTGCCCCGCATGACCGTGCTCTCCTATGCGGAGCTGGATGAGAAGGCCGAGATCGAGCCGGTGGCCACGGTGACCCTTTCTGAAGAGAGCTGACCGGGAGGTGATGAGATGCATGCCCGCGCTTTCCGGGCGTCGACCACCCACGAGGCCCTGGCCCTGGTGAACAGTGAGCTGGGCCCCGATGCCCTCATCCTGGAAACCCGGCGGGCACCGGCGGGAAGGCAGGTGGAGGTGCTCGCCCTCCCGGGCCCGCGGCCTACGTGGGATCCGGGCCTGTTGCCCGCCCTGCTGGCCCACGGGGTGGACCTCTCCTTCGCCCTGGAGCTGGCTCTATCGCCCCACCCCGCCCAGGCCCTGGGGGCACGCCTGGGACGGGTCAGGCTGCTGGACTGGCCCCGGGACCGGCGGGTGATGGCGGTGGGCCCCACCGGGGCGGGTAAGACCACCTCCCTGGCCAAGCTGGCCGCCTGGGCCCGCTCGCGCCACGGTTGCCGGGTGGGGCTGGTGAACCTGGACACCGTGCGCCCGGGTGCCCAGGAGCAGACCCGGGCCGTGGCCCGCATGCTGGATCTGGAGACGGCGACCTGCGACGTGGACCACCTGGCTGACCTGCTGCGAGAGTGGGAGGCGGTCGACCTGGTGCTGGTGGATACGCCCGGACGCAACGCGCGGGTGGACTCCCACCGGGCCCAGGTGGAAGCCATGGTGGGCGCCCTGAAGCCCCATCTCCTGCTGGGCGTCATACCGGTGACCATGGAGCGGCAGGAAGCCCTGCACTGGGGTGGGTTCCTCCGGGGTCTGGGCTGTGACGCCCTGCTCTTCACCAAGCTCGACGAGAGCGGCCGGTGGGGGCTGGTCCTGGAAATGGTGGCGAAGACGGAGCTGCCCCTCAGCTACCTGTGCAGCTCTCAGGATCTGTGGCAGGGCCTGGAGCCCGCCGCTCCCCAGCGGCTGGCCAGGCAACTGCTGGGGGAGGCGGCCTGATGGGCGGGGGCCCCCGGGAGTCACCTGATGGGACCCGGGTGCACGAGGGAGGCCGCACGAGGCAGGGGGACGTGCTGCGGGAGGGGCAGCGGGCCATCCTGAAGCTGGGTACCGAGGGCCGGATGTACGTGGTGAGGATCGAAGAGGTACGCGAAGACGCCCTGGTCCTCTCCGCGCCCATCTGCCTGGGCCAGGTGGTGTGCTTGGAACCGGGTGCCAGCGTGGAAGTGGAGTACCACCGGTACGGCAGCATGTACGGCTTCCAGACCACGGTGCAGGATTTCCGTCCCGGCCACCTTCCCCTCATCACGGTGATGCGCCCGGCCGAGATCCGCAAGGTCCAGCGCCGGGAACACGTGCGCTGGCCGGTGCTCCTTCCCGTGGTGGTGGCCGGCCCGGGCGGGGACGGGGAAGTGGAGGGACGGGCGGTGGACCTGAGCGGGGGAGGGCTGGCGGCGAACCTGCCGGGGGAGTGGGAGGAGGGTCAGGAGGTGCGGGTGCGGCTTTACCTGCACCCGGACCATCTGCGGGAGGTCGTAGAGGCCATGGCCCGGGTGGTGCGGGTATGGCGCCCGGAAATCCCGGGTGCCGAAGGGGCGTGTGCCGCCCGGCGGGGGACGCCGCCCCGCCTGCGGGTGGCCTTCGAGTTCACGCGCATCGCCCCCGCTTCCCGGGAGGCCATCATCCGGTACATATTCGCCCGGCAACGGGAGTTCCTGCGCGCGGGGCTCGCGGGGCGGGACAGGGGGGCGGGATGATGAGGGCCCAGGCCCGGGTTCAGGAACTGTGGGAACGGTACAAGGGCTCCGGGGACCCGGCAGCCCGCGAGGAGCTGGCAGTCGGCTACCTGCCCCTGGTCAAATTCGTGGCGGGACGGGTGCGCATGACCCTGCCCGCCTTCGTCGATGAGGACGACCTGGTGGGATACGGGGTGCTGGGCCTGCTGGACGCCATGGGCAAGTTCGACCCCTCCCGGGGGGTGAAGTTCGAGACGTATGCGGTGACCCGCATCCGGGGCGCCATCCTGGACGGGTTGCGGGCCCTGGACTGGGTTCCTACCCACGTCCGCCAGCGCGTGAGGGAATTGCAGGGGGTGTATGCCCGGCTGGAAGGGCAGCTGGGGCGCCCGGCCACTGACGAAGAGGTGGCGGCGGAAATGGGGGTAACCCCGTCCGAGCTGTCCCAGCGCATCACCGAGGCGGCATGTACCTCCCTGGTGTCCCTGGAAGGCCTGTGGGCGGCAGAGCAGCGAGAGGGGCCGGTGCTTTCCTCCCTGCCCGACCGGGAAGCGCCCGATCCGGTGGAGATGGCGGAGTGGGAGGAACGCAAGGAAGTCCTGGCCTGGGCCATCGAACGGCTGCCCGAGCGGGAGAGGCTCATCATCACCCTTTTCTACTATGAAGGGCTGACTCTCAAGGAGATCGCCCGCCTGCTGGGCGTCTCGCCCGGACGGGTTTCTCAGCTGCACGCCCAGGCCATGCTGCGGCTTAGAGCCGGCCTGGAACGTGCCGAGCGGGAAGGCATATCGCGCACCCTCGGCACCCGCGAGGGGAGGTGAACGCGGTGAAGCCCATGGACTGGCAGTCCGTCATCCCGCGATCGCCGGAGGTAAGCCGGGTACAGCAGGCGGCTGAAGTGCAGGGGCAGGCCGCTCAGGAACACCTGGACCGGGTGGCCCGGGCCCGGGAGCAGCGAGCTCCCCGGGTGAAGGACGCCACCAGCTCTCCTGCCGTCCGGGACAGGCGGGAGGGGCGCCCGCGCGGGCAGCGCCGGCGCCAGGAAGGCAAAGACGGCGCTGACTCCGGGCCGCATCTCGACGTGCGTGTTTGAGCCGGCGGCGCCAGCGGCTGCCCCGGGCTTCACCCGGCTTCACCGGGCTTCTGGTGCGCCGGCGCCGGCCCTCGGCAGCCGGCCGGGTGCGCTGGGCGTGCATCCGCCTTGCCGGGCCGGGCGCCGGGCGCTGCGCAGCGGCGGCGTTTCGTTGCTGGCCGGTGGAGGTTGTGGTATACTTTGCGGCGGCGCCCGCAGACCCGGGCAGGCGTGGGCTGGCTCGGGCTCATGGGGGCGCAAACCACGCACGTCTCCCGACCGGAGCAGTCGGTGCCGGTTTCCCCAGCCCGGGCCCGGGCCGCGCGCGACCACACCAGCGCCGCAGCACGCGCCAGCAGCGTGGCTTGGGCGCCCGGCGCGGGGGCCGGATCTGCCCGGAGTGAAGGAGGCGGAGGCCAACCGGGAGGTAGCATCATGCCCGTATTGTCCATGAAGCAGTTGCTGGAGGCAGGGGTGCACTTCGGGCACCAGACCAGGCGCTGGAATCCGAAGATGCGCCCCTACATTTTCACGGAGCGGAACGGCATCTATATCATCGACCTGCAGAAGACGGTCCGGCTGCTGGACGAGGTCTACGAGTTCCTGCGGGACGTGGTTTTCCAGGGAGGCAGGGTGCTCTTTGTGGGCACCAAGAAGCAGGCCCAGGAGTCGGTGGCCGAGGAAGCCCGGCGGTGCGGTCAGTTCTACGTCAACCAGCGCTGGCTGGGTGGCACCCTTACCAACTTTCCCACCATCAGGCGGCGCATCGAGCGGCTCATGCAGCTGGAGGAGATGGTGGAGTCCGGCTACCTGGCGCGCCTGCCCAAGAAGGAAGTCGCCCGCCTGGAGCGGGAGCGGTTGAGGCTGGACAAGTACCTGGGCGGCATCAAGGGGATGAAGGAACTCCCCTCGGCGTTGTTTGTGGTGGACCCGCGCAAGGAGGCCATCGCGGTCAAGGAGGCCCGCCGGTTGCGCATCCCCATCGCGGCCATCGTGGATACCAACTGCGATCCCGATGAGGTGGACTACATCATCCCCGGCAACGATGACGCCATCCGGGCAGTCAAGCTGATCACGGGCAAGATGGCGGACGCCGTCCTGGAGGGCCTGCAGGGGGTGCAGGTGCTGCCCGCCGGGGAAGTGAGGGAAGAAGGGGCATGAGCGAGAGGGTCAGACAGCTGCGGGAGATGACGGGCGCGGGGTTGCTGGACTGCAAGAAGGCCCTGGAGAGCGCGGCAGGCGACCTGGAACGGGCCGTGCGCATACTCCGGGAGAAGGGGCTGGCCCTGGCGGCGAAGAAGGCCGGCCGGGAGGCTTCCGAAGGGGCGATCGACGCCTACATCCACCCGGGCTCCCGCCTGGGGGTACTGGTGGAGGTCAACTGCGAGACTGACTTCGTGGCACGCACCGCGGAGTTCCGGGAGTTCGTGCACGAGGTGGCCATGCAGATTGCGGCCATGAATCCCACCTACGTTTCCCGGGACCAGGTCCCGGGGGAGGCGCTGGAGAGGGAGAGGGAAATCCTGCGGGTGCAGGCGGAGGCGGAGGGTAAGCCCGCCCATGTGGCCGAGAAGATAGTGCAGGGCCGGCTGGACAAGTTCTTCCAGCAGGCCTGCCTGCTCGACCAGCCCTACATCCGCGACGGGCAGGTCACGGTCGGGCAGCTCCTCACACAGCTCATAGCGCGGGTGGGCGAAAACGTGGTGATCAGGCGCTTTGCCCGCTTTGACGTGGGCGAGGCCAGCTGAGGAGGCATCCCGCGTGCAGCCTCGGTACGGGCGGGTGGTATTGAAGCTGAGTGGCGAGGCCCTGGCGGGAAGCCTGGGACGGGGCATCGATCTCGATTTCCTGGATGGCATGGCGGCGGAAATCGAAGATGTGGCCGCGATGGGTGTCCAGATCACCATCGTGGTGGGGGGCGGTAACATCTGGAGGGGGGCGGAGGGCAGCGCCCGGGGGATGGACCGGGCCACCTCCGACTACATGGGGATGCTGGCCACCGTGATCAACTCCCTGGCGTTGCAGGACGCCCTGGAGAGGCGCGGGCTGGAAACCCGGTTGCAGACCGCCATCGAGATGCGGGAGGTGGCGGAACCCTACATAAGGCGGCGCGCCATCCGCCATCTGGAAAAGGGGCGGGTGGTCATTTTCGCCGCGGGGACGGGCAACCCTTACTTCTCGACTGACACCACCGCCGCCCTGCGGGCGGCCGAGATCGGGGCCGAGGTGCTCCTGATGGCCAAGATGGGAACGGACGGGGTATACGACGACGATCCCCGGAGGAACCCGGCTGCCCGCAAGCTGGAGCGCCTGGCCTACCTGGACATCCTCAACCAGGGCCTGCGGGTGATGGATGCCACCGCTGCTTCCCTGTGCATGGAGAACCGGGTGCCCATCATCGTTTTCGATGTAGGCACGCCCGGCAATATCCGTAGGGTGGTACTGGGGGAACCCATCGGGACGCTGGTCGGGGGGGAGAGCCATGCTTGATGAGGTGTACCGGGAGACCGAGGAGAAGATGAAGAAGACCTGCACGCTGTTCCAGAAGGATCTGGCGGGGATGCGGGCGGGGCGGGCCAGCCCGGCGCTTCTGGAGAAGGTGGTAGTCGACTACTACGGTACCCCTACGCCCATCACCCAGCTGTGCACCATCACCGTCCCCGAACCCCGGCTGATGGTGGTGCAACCGTGGGACCGGTCCCAGATCTCGGCCGTCGAGAAAGCCATCATGAAGTCGGAGCTGGGCGTCACGCCGGCCAGTGACGGGACGGTGATCCGGCTGGTGCTCCCTCAGCTCACCCAGGAGCGGAGGCAGGAGCTGGTAAAGCAGGCCCGGCGGTGGGGGGAGGAGCAGCGGGTGGCCATCCGCAACCTGCGCCGGGAGGCGATGGAAATGCTCAGGGAGCTTGAGGACGAGGGGCAGATCACCGAGGACGACCTGCGCCGGGGGCAGGAGCAGGTACAGAGGCTTACCGACAGGTACATTGGGGAGATCGATCGTATACTGGCAGCGAAAGAAAAGGAGATCATGGAGGTTTGACCCCGTCGGCCCCGTCCGGTCCGCCCCCATCCCCCCCGCCGTCCGGTCCCCTGTCCGGTCCGCCCCTCCTGTGGGGCCTTTCCCGGGAGGAGGCCCGGTCGCAGGCCCGGGCAGCGGGCTGGGAGGTGGAGGAGGTGCTCACGCGGCCCCCCTGGCCGGGTAACCCGGCGGGAAGGGCCATGGTGGTGGGGCAGCGGGTTGGCGATGCCGGGAGATTGCTCCTGATATACGCTTATGAAGAATACGTCCGGGAGAAGAAAGAGGGGAAATAGCGACTGGGAGCAGCGCAAGGCCCAGTTGCGGCGGGGACTCGTGCCCCGGCATGTGGCCATCATCATGGATGGCAACGGCCGCTGGGCCCGGCAGCGGGGGCTGCCGCGCCTGGCCGGGCACCGGGCGGGGCTGGAGTCCGTCCGCCAGGTGGTGGAGGCGTGCGCCGAACTGGGCATCGAGGTCCTCACCCTGTACGCATTCTCTACCGAGAACTGGAAGCGGCCGCCCGAGGAGGTGCAGGGGCTGATGGACCTCCTGGCGGATTACGTTGATCGAGAGCTGGACACCCTGGCCAGGAATGGGGTCCGGGTGCGGATCATAGGCCATCCCGAGGACCTGCCCGCCCGGGTGCGGGAGGCCCTGGGGCGGGTGAGGGAGCGCACGGCGGCGGGAGACAGGCTGCAGCTGGTGGTGGCCCTCAACTATGGCGGCCGGCGCGAGATCACCGATGCCTGCCAGCGCTTCGGCCGGGATATCCGTGAGGGGAAGACGGAAGCGGAGCTGAATGAGGATAAGTTCGCGTCGTACCTGGACACGGCCGGACTGCCGGACCCCGACCTGCTCATCCGCCCTTCCGGAGAGCTGCGCATATCCAACTTCCTGCTCTGGCAGGCTGCCTACGCTGAGTTCTGGTTCACCCCGGTGCTGTGGCCCGACTTCCGGCCGGTCCATCTGGCGGAGGCCGTGGCCGACTACCAGCGCCGGCGCCGCCGGTTCGGCGGGCTGGATGCTGCCGAGGGGAGATAGGGGCGTGCTCAGAACCCGGGTCCTCACCGTCGTCCTCGGGGCCCCGCCCTTGCTGGCCTGCCTGTGGTATGGGGGCAGGGTGTGGGCGGTGGCGGTGGCCCTCCTGGCCGGTGCGGCTGCCGCGGAGGCGGTGGCCATGGCAGAGGCGAGCCGCCGGCTGCCGGCGGGGGTGGCGGCGGTGCTGGCCGGGTGCCTGGTCTTGCTGCTGGGAGGCCTGGTGCCACTCCCGCTACTGCTGGGCGCCACCGCCGTACTGCTGGCGGTGATGATCCTGGATGCCGCCCTTTACCCGGGGGGAGTGCGGGCTCCGGCCATGCTGCTGGGCGTGCTGTATCCCGGCCTGGGCCTGGGCCACCTTGTATTGCTGCGCCAGGGAGCGCAGGGCCTGGGGTGGAGCCTCTTTCTGCTGGCTGCGGTCTGGGCGGCCGACATAGCCGCCTACTTCGTGGGCCTGGCCCGGGGACGCCACCGCCTGGTGCCGCGGCTGAGCCCGGGGAAGTCCCGGGAAGGAGCGCTGGCGGGAGTGCTGGCGGCGGCGGTGGCCGGGGCGGTGGCCGCCGGGCCGCTCCTGCACCGGGGGGCGGCCGTGGGGGTGGCCCTGGGTGTGGGGGCGGCTGTGGCGGGAATGGTGGGCGATCTGGCGGAGTCGGCCCTGAAGCGGGCCGCCGGTCGCAAGGACTCCGGCCGCCTGGTGCCCGGGCACGGCGGGGTGCTGGACCGGTTCGACAGCCTCGCCTTTGCCGCTCCCGTCCTGTACTGGTGGAAGATGCTGGGGGGGATGTGACTTGAGGACGGATGGGGGGGATGTGAGTTAAGGACGGCGATCAGTCCCTTTGCAGCTTCGTGCTTGCTGGCCGGCGGAGTCCTGGCGGGGGCATACGTTTTCGTGCGCTACTTGCTGCCCTACCTGTGGCCCTTCGTCCTGGGGTTGCTGCTGGCCCTGGCGGTGGAACCCGTGGTGCGGGGCCTGCAGAGGTTGCGCGTGGCCCGGTCCGTGGCCGTGCTGGTGGCCCTCGCCCTGGTGCTGGGGCTGTTCTTCGCCCTGGTCACCTGGGCGGTTTCCACCCTGGTGGTGGAGATCACCAAGCTGGTGGAAGCCCTGCCCACGTATTACCAGACCGCCCGCCAGGTGGTGGACGATCTCACGGCGCGGGCGGGCCAGTTCATGGCGTCGTTGCCTCCCACGGTCACCGAGGAGATATACGGGCAGCTCGCCAGGCTGTACGCCTTTCTCGGGCGGGTGCTGTCCGGAGCCCTCCTGGCCGTGGCCGGCCTGCCCGAGGTGGGCCTGATCACCCTGGTGGCGGCCATCGCCTCCTACTTCATAAGCCGGGACCTGGGAGCGATAGGGGCCTTCTTCCTCGGCCTGCTTCCCGGAGGATGGCGGGAACACGCGGCCAACCTGGCCGGGCGGCTGATGCGCTCGGTGGGGGAGTTCGCCTTCGCCCAGTTCCTTCTGATCGTCCTCACCACCGTCATCACCATAGCCGGCCTCGCGGCCCTGGGGATACCCTATGCCCTGCTGCTGGGGCTCGCCTCGGGACTGCTTGACATCCTGCCCGTGCTGGGACCCGGGCTGCTGTTCGTGCCGTGGATGCTGTACAACTTCATCTGGGGCAAGGTGGGGTTGGGGGTGGGGTTGGGCCTGCTATACCTGGCCATTTCCGTGGTAAGGCAGGTGGCTCAGCCCCGGGTGATCGGGGAAAGGCTGGGCATTCATCCGCTGGCCGCCCTGGTCTCCATGTACGTGGGCGCCCGCCTGCTGGGCATCCTGGGGCTGGCGGTGGGGCCGCTCGTGGTGATGCTGCTCTCTGCCATGAGGCAGGCCGGTATCCTCACCTTCGGCGAGCCGCCCGGCGGACCCGGGGGCGGCCGCCCCGGGGGTGGTGGGCGGGCGTGAGGCACCTGGTGATCCTGGGGAGCACGGGTTCCATTGGCCGCCAGGCCCTGGACGTGGCGCGCCGGCATCCGGAGAGGCTGCAGGTGGTGGGGCTGGCTGCGGGCGGTCGCATCGATGTGCTGGCGGAGCAGGCGCGGGAGTTCCGGCCCCGCGTGGTGGCCCTGGCCGATCCCGGGGCCGCCCGGCGGGCAAGGGAGCTGCTGGGTGCAGTAGCGGGGCCGGTGGTGCTGGCCGGCGATGATGGCATGCGGGAGCTGGCCTCCTGGCCGGAAGCGGACACCGTGCTGGTGGCCAGCGCCGGGCTGGCCGGCCTGGTGCCCACCCTCACCGCCCTGGAGGCCGGGAAGCGGGTGGCTCTCGCCAACAAGGAAACCCTGGTGGCGGCGGGCCACCTGGTGATGCAGGCCGCTCGGGGCGGGGAGCTCCTGCCCGTCGACAGCGAGCACGTGGCGGTGCACCAGTGCCTGCGCGGGGAAGATCCGGCCGGCGTGCGCCGCATCATCCTCACTGGTTCGGGGGGGCCCTTCCGCGCCCTGGACGCCGGGGCCCTGCGGAATGTCACCCCCGGGGAGGCTCTCCGCCACCCGGTGTGGAACATGGGGCCCAAGATCACGGTGGACTCCGCCACCCTCATGAACAAGGGGCTGGAGGTGATCGAGGCCCACCACCTGTTCGGGCTGGATTACGACCGCATTGAAGTGCTCATCCACCCACAGGGGCTCGTCCATTCCCTGCTCGAGATGCAGGACGGGTCGGTGCTGGCCCAGATCGGTTCCGCGGACATGCGCCTGGCCATCGCTTACGCCCTCTTTTACCCCGAGCGGGTCTCGCCGCCCATCTCTCTTCTTGAGCTCGCCGGGCGCGAGCTGACTTTCGAGCGCCCCCGGGTGGAGGACTTCCCTTGCTTGCAATACGCCTACCGGGCGGGTAGAATGGGGGGGACTGTGCCCGCGGTGATGAGTGCGGCAGACGAAGTGGCGGTAGAACGTTTCCTGCGGGGCGAGATCTCCTTCCCCGGCATTGCCCGCCTGGTGGAGCGGGTTATGAGCGAGCACGTCCCGGGCCCGGCGCGCTCCCTGGAGGAAATCCTGGCGGCGGCCGCCTGGGCCCGCCGGCGGGCGGCCGAGGCGGCCGGGGAGGACGGCGGATGACCATCCTGGTGACAGTTCTGGTCCTGGGGTTGCTGGTAGTGGTGCACGAAGCCGGGCATTTCCTGGCGGCCCGGCGGGCGGGCATCAAGGTGCACGAGTTCACCATCGGCTTCGGTCCCGCCCTCTACCGGCGTCGCGTGGGTGAGACTTACTACGCCCTCCGGGTCATCCCGTGGGGTGCGGGAGTACGCATTGCCGGCATGGAGGCGGGGGAAGCGGATGACCCCGAGGGCTTCTCCCGCAAGCCCGTGCGCACCCGCGCGGGCGTCATATTCGCCGGTCCCCTCATGAACCTGGTGCTGGCGGTGGCGCTGTTCACCTTCATCTTCGCCGTGCTGGGGATCGGGCGGGCCACCCTCACGGTGGCCCAGGTGCTGCCGGGCGGTCCCGCCGCGGGGGCGGGGTTGCGGGTGGGCGACCGCATCCTGGAGGTGGACGGGCGGCGAATGACCTCCTGGGACCAGGTGGTGGCCATGGTGCAGGCCTCTCCCGGCCGGCCCCTGGCCTTCACGGTGGAGCGAGGGGGAGTCCGGCGACAGGCGGTGGTGGTCCCCGAGCGCTCCCCCACCGACCAGCGGGTGGGATTCGTGGGCCTGGCGCCGGTGGTGCGGGCCGAGCGGGATGCCCTGCCCGGGGCCCTGTGGGCCGGCGTGAAAGAGACCTACCGGGTCACCATTCTCCTGATCAGGGGGGTACTGCTGGCCATCACCGGCAAGGTAGAGGCCCGGCTGATGGGCCCGGTGGGCATCGGCGAGCTCATCGGGCAGGCGGCCCGCATGGGCCTGCGCGAGCTCATGTACCTCACCGCCGTGCTCTCCGCCAACCTGGCACTCTTCAACCTGGTTCCCATCCCGGCCCTGGACGGCAGCCGGCTCATGTTTCTGGGGCTGGAAGTGGTGCGGGGCAAGCCCGTGGACCCCGCCCGGGAGAACCTGGTGCACCTGGTGGGTTTCGCCCTGCTCATGCTCCTCTTTCTGGTGATCACGTATATGGATCTGGCCCGACTGGGAGCCTGAGATGGTGAGGACGGCACGGCCGGTGAAGGTGGGGAATCTGGTCCTGGGCGGGGGCAACCCGGTCCGGGTCCAGTCCATGACCAAGACGGATACCCGCGACGTGGAAGCCACCGTGGCCCAGATTATGCGCCTGCACGCAGCCGGCTGCGAGCTGGTGAGGGTGGCCGTTCCCGACGGGGAGGCGGCCCGGGTGCTGGGCGAGATCGGGAGCCGGACGGCCGTGCCGCTGGTGGCCGACATCCACTACGATTACCGCCTGGCCCTGGAGGCCCTCGCCCAGGGCGTGGACAAGCTGCGCATCAACCCGGGCAACATCGGTTCCCGGTGGAAGGTTGAAGAAGTGGCTCGGGCGGCGCGGGAGCGGGGAGTGCCCATTCGCATAGGGGTCAACGCCGGTTCCCTCGCAAAGGAACTGGAGAGCACATACGGGCGCACGGCGCGCGCCCTGGTGGAAAGCGCCCTGCGCCAGGCCGACGTGCTGGAGTCGGTGGGCTTTTCCGACATCGTCCTCTCCCTGAAGTCCTCGGACGTCCTCACGACGGTGGAAGCGTACCGTCAGGTCGCCTCCCGCTGCCCCTATCCCCTGCATCTGGGCCTGACGGAGGCGGGCACGGCCTGGGCAGGAGCCATCCGGTCGGCGGTGGCCGTGGGCGCCCTCCTGCTGGATGGAATTGGCGACACCCTCCGGGTCTCCCTGAACGCAGACCCGGTGCGCGAGGTGCAGGCGGGCTGGCACATCCTGCGGGCAGTCGGGTTGCGGGCCCGGGGGGTGGAGCTGATCGCGTGCCCCACCTGCGGGCGCTGCCAGGTGGATCTGATGACGGTGGCGTCCCGGGTGGAGGAGGCCCTGGCCGGGGTGGAGGCGCCCCTCAAGGTGGCGGTGATGGGCTGCGTGGTGAACGGCCCCGGCGAAGCGCGCGAGGCGGATGTGGGCCTGGCGGCCGGGCGGGGGAAGGCGGTGCTCTTCCGCAGGGGCGAGAGGATCCGCACCGTGCCGGCGGGGCGCATGGTGGAAGAGTTGCTGGCAGAAGTGCAGGCCCTTTTGGACCCGGAGGCCGTGCGGCCAGAGGGCGACGAGGGGCGGCACGGCCCGCCGGCCCGCGGCCCTTCAGCGGCGGACGGGCCGCCGCACGACGCTGCTCCGGCAGCCACGCCGCGCGACCATGCGGCGGCGGATGAGGGAGGTACGTAGCACGATGGAGAAGGAGTTCGTTAAGGCCATCACCCCACGGGCGCAGGATTTCTCCCAGTGGTACGTGGACGTGGTGCTCAAGGCGGAGCTGGCAGACTACGCTCCCGTCAAGGGGTGCATCGTATTCCGCCCTTACGGCTACACCGTCTGGGAGCACATCCAGGCCGAGCTGGACCGTCGCTTCAAGGAGACGGGTCACGTCAACGCCTACTTCCCTCTCTTCGTGCCCGAGAGCTTCTTCCGGCGGGAAGCGGAGCACGTGGCCGGGTTCTCTCCCCAGGTGGCCTGGGTAACCCGGGGGGGAGACGAGGACCTGGCCGAGCGGCTGGCGGTGCGGCCCACCTCCGAAACCGTCATCGGGGTCATGTACAGCAGGTGGATCCAGTCCTACCGCGACCTGCCCGTGCTCATCAACCAGTGGTGCAATGTGGTGCGGTGGGAGAAGGCTACCCGCCCTTTCATCCGCACCACCGAGTTTCTGTGGCAGGAAGGGCATACCTGCCACCGCACCGCCGGGGAGGCGGAGGAGGAAGCCCTGCGCATGCTGGAGGTATACCGCAGCTTCGTGGAGGACTACCTGGCCATCCCCGTCATCCCGGGCGAGAAGAGCGCGGGGGAGAGGTTCGCCGGGGCCGAGTGCACATACACCATCGAGGGCCTCATGGGGGATTGCCGCGCCCTGCAGTGTGCCACCTCCCACTTCCTGGGCCAGAATTTCGCCCGCAGCTTCGACATAAAGTTTCTGGATGAGGACGGCCAGCTCAAGTATGTGTGGCAGACCTCCTGGGGGATTTCCACCCGCATCGTGGGGGCTCTCATCATGGTGCACGGAGACGACCGGGGCCTGGTTCTGCCGCCTCCGGTGGCGCCCTACCAGGTGGTGATAGTGCCCATCGTGGGCCGGGATACGGAGAAGGTGCTGGCCGCCGGCCGGGAGGTGGCCGACCGGCTGCGCAGGCGCTTCCGCGTGAGGCTGGACGAGCGGCCCGAGTTCAGCCCGGGCTGGAAGTTCAACGACTGGGAGATGCGGGGGGCGCCGCTGCGCCTGGAGGTGGGGCCGCGCGATCTGGCGGCCCAGCAGGTGACGGCGGCCAGGCGCGATACCGGAGAGCGCACGGCGGTGCCCATGGCCGGGCTGGAAGAAGGCGTGTCCGACCTCCTGGAGGCGGTGCACCAGGGGCTGTACCGCAGGGCGCTCGAGTTCCGGGAGGCGAACACCCGCCAGGCACAGGACTACGCCGAGTTCCGGTCCATCATGGAAGGGCCGCGGGGACTGATCCGGGCCCTGTGGTGTGGGAAGCCGGAGTGCGAGGAGCGCATCAAGCAGGAGACGGGAGCGACCATCCGCTGCCTGCCCTTCGGCGAGCAGGGAGAAGGCCGCTGCCTCCTGTGTGGCGGGCCCGCCCACCAGGTGGCCTACTTCGCCCGTGCTTACTGACCAGACGCAGGGTGGCTCTGCCTGCCGTCCGGGCGGCACCTACCCCGGGCTGGCGCAAACGAGGGGGGCTGCGGGGTGAAGGTGGCGGCGGTGGTGCCCGCCTATAACGAAGAGCGTACCATCGGAGCCGTCCTCTCCGTTCTGGTTAAGTGCCGGGGTCTGGACGAGGTGGTGGTGGTTTCCGACGGCTCCACGGACGGTACCGCGCGGGTGGCCCGTTCCTTCGGAGTCAAGGTCGTGGAACTCGAGTCGAACCGGGGCAAGGGGGCGGCCATGGCGGCCGGGGTGGCGGCCACGGACGCCCCTTTGGTGGTATTCCTGGACGCCGACCTGGTGGGACTGCGGGAGGAACATGTGACCGATCTGGTCCTTCCCGTGATCCAGGGAGAAGCGGACATGACCATGGGCACCTTCACCGGGGGGCGTCTTTCCACCGATCTCGCCCAGGCCATCACCCCTTTTCTCACCGGGCTGCGGGCCATGCGCCGCCAGGTGATCGCAGAGATGCCCGCGGTGGAAGTAACGCGGTACGGGGTGGAGGTGGCTCTCACCCGCCACGCCCGCCGCCAGCACCTGCGGGTGAAAGAAGTTCCCCTCCCGGGGCTCAGTCAGGTGATGAAGGAAGAGAAGCTGGGATTCTGGGCCGGGTTCGCACGCCGCCTGCGGATGTACTGGGAGATAATCTGGCACGGCCTGCGTGCCTGACCGGAACACCCCGGCCGCGGGACCCCAGGCCCCGTCACCGCGGCGGCCCGAGCCCCAGGTACCCCTGGAACAGCTGCCCGTCCACCGACCGCGAGCGCGCCTCCTCCAGGTCCACCAGCCCGGCCCTCACCAGGTCGGCCAGGGCGCGGTCCATCGGCACCATGCCGTGCTGGGCCCCGGTCTGGACCGCCGAGGGGATCTCCTGCACCCTCCTGTCCCGGACCATCGCCCGCACCGCAGTCGTCGCCACCAGGACTTCCACCGCCACCACCCGCCCCGAGCCGTCCGACCGGGGCAGGAGCTGCTGCGCCAGCACGCCCTGGAGGGACCCGGCCAGCTGCGCCCGCACCTGGTCCTGCTGGTGGGGCGGGAACACGTCCACGATCCGCGTCACCGCGTCCACCGCCGTCCGGGTGTGCAGCGTCGACAGCACAAGGTGTCCGGTCTCCGCCGCCGTCAGCGCCGCCCCTATCGTCTCAGCGTCCCGCATCTCCCCCACCACGATCACGTCCGGGTCCTCCCGCAGGGCGGCCCTTAACCCTTCCGCGAACCCGGACACGTCCTCTTCGACCTCCCTCTGGTTGACCACGCCGCGGCCGTGCCTGAGCAGGTACTCTATGGGATCCTCCAGGGTCACCACGTGCCGCGGTTCCACCCCCACCAGGTGGTCCACCATCGCAGCAAGCGTGGTGGACTTCCCGGACCCCGTGGACCCGGTTACCAGGACGAGGCCCCGCGGCAGCAGCGCCAACCGCCGCACCACGTCGGCCAGGCCGGGCTGGTGGGAGAACAGCTCGTCAAGTGACGGCACCCGGCTCGCCAAATTTCGGCAGGCCAGCGCGGCGCAGCCCCGCTGCCGGAATACGTTCACCCGGAACCGCGAGGCTCCGGGGACGGACAGGGCGAGATCGCAGGAACCTTTCTCCTCGTACCTCCTTTTGTGCTCGGGCCTGGTCAGCGCGGCCTGGGCGAGGCCGGCCAGGTCGTCGGGGGAAGGCGGCCCCTCCCACTGGGGGGAGGAGGCCAAGAAGTCCAGCGCGCGGGACGCCGCGGCGTCGGGCCCCTTCCGCGCCAGCTCCGGCAGGCGCCAGAGCCTGCCGTGCAACCTGAACACCACGGGAACTCCCGCTGTGAAGTGCACGTCGGAGGCGCCGATCTCAACGGCCAGCCTCAGCAGGGACTCCAGTTCCGCCCTCAACAGGCGGCACCTCCTTTCCGGAAGCAGGCTCGGGGCCGGCAGGCGCCGGCGGCGACCAGGAGGCCGGTGGCAGCCAGACGTCGGCCCGCGCCCGCGGAGGAGAGAGCAGGTCCTCCTCCAGCGGGGGGTTCGTCGAGTAGAGGAGCAGCAGGCACGAGGCCCTCACCTGCCCTGGCGGGGCGCCGGGGGAGTCGTCCGCGGCCAGGGAAAACACTCGCACCTCCCCGGGATACGGGAGGGACTCGCACAGGGCCAAAAACGCCTGCATCCCCGGGCCGGAGCCCACCGCTTCCAGCCGGTACGGGACGGCCCGCAGGTGTCCCTTGAAGAAGCCCTCCACGCGCGGGGAGGGCTCAAGGAGCACCACCCTCACCAGGGCGCGGGAGGCCGCGTCCCCGAGCGCGGAGAGCACCCGGCCCGCCTCGGGGTCGCGGGCAAGCGGCCGGGCGGCCGCCCGGAACCGCTCGAGCGCCGCGGCACACTGCGCCTCCCGCGCGCGCAGGGCTCCGGCCTCGGACGAGACCCGCACCGCCTGCAGCCGGGCCTCCAGCGCGCGCTTCCCCTCGGTGGCCGCCCAGCGGCCCGAAAGCGCAGCAGCGGCGAGCGCGGCCAGCACGCACAGCGCGTAAAGGACCCGGCCGCGGGACCGCAAGGAAGGCAGCTTCATCACTCCCCCTCACCCCCCACGACCGCCTCGACACGGAAGGAATAGCAGCCCAGGGAGTCGTCCCAGACCACCCTGGCCACCCGCACCTCGCAGCCCAGGGCGGCACGCAGGGCGTCCCGCACCACGCCGGGCGCGGCCAGCGACAGCGAGCGCCCCTCCACCACGAGCTGGCTCCCGGCGGGCGGCAGCCCCGGGCCCTTCCCCTGGGTCTGGCCCTGGTCTCTGGACGGCAAGAGATCCACCCGGGTCAGCCAGGCGTCCGGGGGCACCGAGCGGGCCACCATGTCGACCAGGCGCGCCCGGGAGGGGAGCTGCCCTAAAAACGCTGCCACCAGGTCGCCCCAGGAGGCGACCTCCTTCAGATCCTTTGCAAGCCGCGCGGATTTTGACGCCGCGGGGGCAAGCACCTCGGCCTCCCGGCGGGCGCGCCCGGCCTCGGTCCGGTAGTGCAGGGCCGCCTGGCCCAGGCCGGCCGAAGAGGCAGCCAGCACGCCCACGAGTAGCCAGGGCAGGAGCCGCCTGGCCCGCGCCCCCTCCCGCATCTCCCGGGTCAGGAGGTCGACCCGCGGCTCCAGCCACGGGTGCAGCGCCAGCCCGGCCGCCAGGTGGAACTCGGGCGGGACGTCCGGCACGGAGAGGGGGGACCACCCCTCGGGCGGGGAAGGACCCGCCCACAGCCTCGCCGACACCTTCAGCCTCTGCTGCGACTCCCAGTAGGACACGGCCCGGTCGAGGTCGGGGGGCGCGGCCGCGGGCAGCGAGATGGCGAACTCCAGGTGCTCGCTCCCCGCCACCAGCACGGCGCCGCTGCCCGACGGCGCCGCCAGGGCCACCGGGCCGTCGGGACCGGGGACGGCCCCGACGAAGGAGACAAGCCGCCACAGGGCGCACACCTCAATGTCCACGGCAAGGAGCCTCACCCGCCCGGAAAGAGGCTGCACCAGAGCCCTCAGCCAGTCCTCGGGGACGGCGCAGGCGAGCACGCCAAAGCCGTCCCCAGAAGGGCCCAGCACCGCGTGCCGGACGACCGCCCTTCCCTTCCGCTCGCCGAGGAGGAGTTCCATCTCCCAGGAGGCCGCCGAGCCGAGGTCGCGCGGCGACAGCTTCGGTGCCCGCAGGCAACGCACGGCGAGGTCGGGGCCGGAGCAGGAAAGCACCACGGGCGCCCGCCCCAGCTCCCCCACCAGCCGCCCCAGGCCCTCCTCCACCCCGTCCGGGCGCCTGAGCAGGGGCTGGCGGGCGAACCTGAGAAAGCGCGGGCCCCGCCGCGTGCTTACCGCCAGGCAGCCAAACGCCTCTTCCTCGGAACGCCATATACCGAGGCACCGCCTGAGCATCAGTCTCCCGTCCTCTCCAGGATCTGGGCCACGTGCACGGGCCCGGAGACCAGGCCGAAGTCCACCTCGTCGTCCTGCTCCAGGGTGATGTTCCCCCGCAGCCTGTTTCCGTTCACCGTGGCCGCCGCCAGGGCCCCGTACTCCATGCGGAAGCCGCCGCTCCCGCCGCCGGTCCCGCCCCAGCCGACGTCGCCCCCGGCCACAATGAGGGCCACGTGGACCGCAGAGCTGTCGCGGGTAACCACATCCTCCCCCGCAACCAGGGAAACCCGCGGGGCGTCGAGCGAGCCATAGAGCACTATGTCTCCCCCTGACACGAGGGAGGCGCGGGCCGAGGTGGAGCCGCCTGACACGTAAGCCGTGCCCTCCACGAAGTACACGCCTTCCATCGACGCCAGGTCGGCGGCGGTGAAGGTGCGGTCCCCCGGGAAGTAATGCTGTACCCCGGTGGCCGCCTCGAGGAGCCGGGCCTGCAGGCGGCCGAGCTCGACCATCCCGGCCACCCGGCCGATGTCGGGGAACTCCTCGAGCGGGGTCCAGCCGGAGACGTTCTCCCCGGTGGCCGCGCCCGGGGAAACGGTCCCGGTCGCGTACGCGGAGCCCCAGATGACCGCGGGCTGCTGGCTGTAAATGTCGCCTGACACGTAAACCTTCCGGGGCTCGGAGTCGGAACCCACCCGGGCGCTGCCGCCAACCGATAGCCCGCCGGAGACAAGCAGGCCAGAAAACAGGGCGGCGCTGCCCAGTGCCTCCAGCGGGGTGCCCCCCAGAGCCTTCACCCCGCCCCCGTACGCACCCACCAGGGGCACCAGGCCCAGCCTTAGCCGCACCGTCACCGTCTTCCGCACAGGACCAACCTGGCCGGAAACCCCCACCGAGGTCACCGTCACCACGTCGCCCTCCCGCTCGATGTTCACCTCCTCGACTGCCGCCCGGTCGCCGACCGGGCCCACGGCCACCCTGCCATCGGACCAGGCGGGGTGGGCGGCCAGGTAGCGCAAGATCCGCTCCACTCCTGCGTCCGCCGCCAGGCGCGCCTGCGCGGTGTCGAGGTCGAGCGCAAAGGCCCGGCGCGAGGCCACCCCCACCTGGTGCACGCCGAAAGCCGCGGTGGCCACGGCCAGGGCTAAGACAGCAGCCAGGAGCACGCTCAGGTAGCCTCCCTGCCGCACCCTAACCACCCCCCTCGTAGACCATCACCGCGGTGCGCAGCGGGCCGGCGGGGCCGTCGAGGAACACCGCCACCGGACCGCCGGGCTCCCGGGAGAAGCGCGCGTCCGCAAACCGCCACGACCTGGAGACCCCGCCCGCCGACCTCACCAGGACCCCGCCCGAAAACGACCAGGAAACCTCCTCCCCGCCCACCTGAAGGCGGAGCCAGGCGTCGGATACCTCAAGCACCCTCCTCGCCCCCCGCAGGTCGCGGCAGAGGGCCAGGAAAGCAGAGCGCGCCGAGGAAGCCTCCTCAAACCCCGCCCGCGCCCGCGCGGAGAGGGCGGGCACCCGCCAGGAGACGTCGAGGAGGGCAAAGAACAGCAGCGCGGAAAGCGCCCCCGCGACGACCACCTCCGCCAGGGCCCAGCCTTCACTCGACCCCGGCCCGCTCAAAGACAAGGACAGCCTCTTCTTCACCGCCCGGGGCAGCATACGACACCACCACCTCCAGCCGCTTCAAGAGAGTCACTCATGACGGCCTGCCGTCGCCACCGCCGATGAAAACGGGGGTTG